>JAFTQL010000052.1 GCA_017462795.1 Clostridia bacterium | reverse complement strand
TTGTGATTTGTTGGGGATCAGTATTCGCACAGATATTGTTTCTTTGCTTTCTTTTGCTATGAGCTTGTTTATGCTCTTTTCATTTCGCGAAAGAAAAGTAGGGGGGAAAAATAAAAAAGCTCTTTTCAAAATGGCGAAAGTATGATAAAATATATTTGAGCTATTTTTCCGAAAGGATGGTTTGATATGAATTTGGTTAAAAGAATTGTTGTATTTCTGATAGTCGCGGCTTCCCTGCTCAGCTTCTCAGCTTGCGGCGGCGACGATGGTGCGGACACCCCGGGGGAAAACGCGGACATGACACTTGATTATTCCGACGTAGACGCGGCGGATTTTGTAAGGAGCATTACATACAAAGGACTCACCGTAACGCTTGCGGACAAGAACGCGTCCAGGGAGACCGCCCTCTGGGACAGCATTCTCGCCACTGCTGAGACAGGCGAGATACCCGAGGACAAGGCTATGTACTATTTCCAACAGACCAAGGATTATTACATGTACTTCGCCGGTGACATGGAAAAGGATTACGAGTACGTCCTCCGCCACTTCGGGACAGACGAAACAAAGATGATGGATGAGGCAAAGGAGCTTGTCAAAAAGGATCTCGTCTACCTCTATATCGTCAACACCGAGGGAATAGCGCTGACCGACGGGGAAAAGACAGAGCTTTTTGATAAATATGTTGACAAGTACGTTTCGGATTACAGCTATAACCGCGACTACGTCCTCGCCAATATGACAGACATCATCTACGAGTCCATGCTCTACGACAAGACCATGGAATTTCTCATTGCAAACAATACATTTGTTGTACAAGAATAAAGCTAAACGGAGACCTTCCGCAAACAAAGGTCTCCGTTTTTTATATTTATTAAAGCAATCTCTTTCTCAGCTCCTCGGCTGATTCGGGTGAAAGGAGAACGGGAGGAATGTCGAGAACAGTCTTACAACCGCTCTCGCCCTTGGCGTTGAGGCGAGCCGCCGCTCTTGCGTATGCAACAATGACAGATGACGTAAACTCGGGATTGGAGTCAAGCTTAAGGCTGTATTCTATAACATGGTTATGCTCGCCGTCAAAGCCCGTCTTGCCTGTGCGGATAACAAAGCCGCCGTGAGGAATTCCGCTGTGATCGCGGTCAAGCTCCTCCTTGGTGATGAAGTGAACGATAGTATCGTAGTCGGCAAAGTAGTTTGGCATGGTCTTTATCTCGTTCTCAATACGGGCAAGATCCGCTCCCTCCTTAGCTACCACAAAGCACTCGCGAAGGTGCTTCTGTCTTGTTGTAAGCTCGGGACAGCTTCCGCTTCTCACCGCCTCAAGAGCCGCGTCTACGGGGATGGTATACTGCTTTGCGTCGGCAACACCGTCAATGCGTCTTATGGCATCAGAGTGACCCTGACTTACTCCCTTACCCCAGAAGGTATAGTCCTTTCCCTCGGGAAGGACAGCGCCAGCGTACAGTCTGTTGAGCGAGAACATACCGGGATCCCAGCCCACGGAAATAACAGCTACCTTGCCCGACTGTTCAGCCGCCGCGTTGACAGCCGCGAAATGCTCGGGGATCTTTGCGTGTGTATCAAAGCTGTCCACAACATTGAAAAGCTTTGCGAGAGCGGGAGTCTGCTCAGGCAGATCGGTGGCGCTTCCACCGCACATTATCATAACGTCGATGTCAGCGGCATGCTTTTCCGCCTCATCCGCGTGATATACGGGCACGCCCTCAGTTCTTATTTTAACTGTTTCGGGTGGGCGTCTTGTAAATACAGCCGCAAGGGTCAGATCGTCATTCTGACGGATAGCCGACTCAATTCCCCTTCCAAGATTTCCGTAACCGAAAATACCGATCCTGATACTCATTTTCTACCTCCGATGGTCAACAATAGATTATATAAAACAATACAGTGAAATTATAGCATAAAATTATTTTTCTTGCAATAGGGTGGAAAAACAAATTTAAGTATTTTTTGCAAACTTTTATGTTGCATTTTTTGACATTCTAAATTACATCCTCAATTTGCGCGGATATGACCTGCAAAGCAGTGCCGTCCAGAAGATTTTGAAAGGGTATTTCCAGAGGCAGATCAATAAGCACGCCCTCTATATGCAAAACGCGGAGCGTGGCGTAATTGTATGTGGACAGACGGCGGTCAAGGGCGTCGTCGCTGTGGGCGCACACAAGTATGTCGTTGCCCTCAAAGCCCGAAATTATCAGCGTGTGATAAAACGCTCCCTCACTGTTGGCAAGCTGAACCACGTCGCCTATCTCTATCTGCCGCCTCATGCGCACCTCGGTGGCAAACGGACCTTGCATGGTCTGACCCTCAAAATCTCCGCTACCCGTAAGGAAGCCGTACATCTCATCCACACCCGACCATGCGGGCGCTCTGTCATTGATGGAGCGGTAATACCATCCAAAGGTCGGTGTAAAATCCATCACGCCGCATCCCGCCAGCAGTGACTGAGAGACAAAATTGGTACAATTTCCACCGCCTCCCGTAAAATCCACAAAAAGTGGGTTGCGGGAAAGCGCCCATCTGCGGGCATACTCCACGGCTTTTTCTCTGTTGTAAGGAATTTGTGTAAGCATAACTACCTCCGATAATATTTTTATCTCATTACCTCAGTATATGCCCCTACTTTTTCTTTTGCAAAAGAAAAAGTAGGCAAAAAGAAAACAAAGAGACGACGTACAGTGGGTAAGCCATAATCAGATTATCCCTTAATGTTCGTTTCTGAAAGAAAAAGTAGGCAAAAAAGAAAACAAAGAGACGACATACAGTGGATAAGTGGTAGTTTGATTATCCCTCAATGTTCGTTTCTGAAAGAAAAAGTAGGCAAAAAGAAAACAAAGAGACGACGTACAGTGGGTAAGTGGTAGTTTGATTATCCCTTAATGTTCGTTTCTGAAAGAAAAAGCAGGCAAAAAAGAAAACAAAGAGACGACGTACAGTGGGTAAGCCATAATTAGATTATCCCTCAATGTTCGTTTCTGAAAGAAAAAGTAGGCAAAAAAGAAAACAAAGAGACGAAGCGCAGTGGATAAGCCATAATCAGATTATCCCTTAATGTTCGTTTATTGAATTTTTCATTTCCGCAGATTCATTTTTCAAAATTCGGCGTATAGTCCTTTACCGCCGAGGAGCGTGACTGCATAAATCCGTCAAAGCCTAAGGAGATCGCCGTCCCGGCTACAGAATCGTATTCAAAGCGCGTCAGCCTGCGGCGAAGATTTTTGTGGGGACAGTCAAGCGCGAAATCGGGGGTATACTGACTCATAAGGCTGAGCAGAATACCGTCCGTCGGCAATATCTCGGCAAGTCTGCGAAGCACCGCCATGCTGTCCGCGCGGCACCCGGGAAGCACCAGATGGCGCACAAGCAATCCCCTTTTCAGTGTGCCGTCGTCCGCATAAACGTATCTTCCCACCTGTCTGTACATCTCCGTGACCGCCGCCTCTGCCACCTCGCCGTAATCGGGAGCGGAAGAGTAGTCACCCGCAAGCTCCGCCGACATATACTTGAAATCGGGCATATAAATATCCACAAGTCCCTCAAGCATTCTCAGTGTCTCCACCGTTTCATATCCCGAGGTATTGTAGACCACGGGTATGCTCAATTTATCTTTGACCGCCCTCAGCGCCTGCGCGACTTCGTGGGCAAAATGCGTGGGTGTCACCAGATTTATGTTGGTCGCTCCCTGCTTCTCAAGAGACAGCATAGCCTCGCCAAGCGCCTCGGGTGTGTACACCTTACCCGCCGAACGCCCTCGGCTGATATCCCTGTTCTGACAGAACACGCACCTCAGAGAGCAACCGCAAAAGAACACCGTTCCCGAGCCGTTCCTGCCGCTTATGGGCGGTTCTTCATATGGGTGAAGCGCAATGCGGGATATCCTCATGTCAAAGCTCTCTCCGCAAGCTCCCGTCTCCCCCGCCCCTCGCGCCGCGCCGCACCTTCGGGGGCAAAGATAGCATCTCCGGGCATCGTCCATTTTACATGCCTCCCCTTTTACTTTTTTGTTGATCATGGAATAATTATACCACAAACCGTCAAGGATTTCAATGTAAATATGGAAACAGACCGCGGATATATTGGATTTTATGCAATTAATTTTTCTTTTCACTTAATGTTTACAGAAAATCAATAGATAATAAAAAAAATAATCATAAAAAAGCGTATAATATTCTATTGAGAATATATTACATAAAGAAAGGATCAAAAAAATGGAAATTCTCGAATCTATCGTTGCGGTGTGTATCGACATCGCTTGGCGCCTTATCGCCGCTCTCATCGTCCTTGTTATCGGACGCTTTCTCATCAAGTTCGTTCTTAAAAAGATCAAGAACGGCAAAAAGATTCAGGAGCTTGACCCCACTGTAAGAACATTCCTTAACAACTTTCTCAAGTTTGGATTATACGCGCTCCTCGCCGTAAGCATCGTCGGTATTCTCGGCGTGCCTATGGCATCCGTTATCACTCTGTTTGCCTCCGCGGGCGCTGCTGTCGCTCTGGCTGTCAAGGGCTCGTTCTCCAACCTTGTTGGCGGAATCATGCTGCTTATCTTCAAGCCCATCAGCGTAGGCGAGTTTGTTGAGATATCGGGCAAGTCAGGTACTGTTGAAGAGGTAGGCATCTTCTACACCCAGCTCAAGACAGGCGACAACCTGACAGTAAGCATTCCCAACGCTATCATGACCGACTCTGTTATCACCAACTACTCCAGAAAGGATCTCCGCCGTCTCGACCTCGCTCTCGGCGTGGCTTACGGCTCGGATTCCGAAAAGGTCAAGACCGTTATCCAAGGCGTTCTCAACGCTCACGAAAAGGCACTGAAGGATCCCGCGCCCTTTATCCGCATGACAGCCATGAATGACTCCTCCCTTGAGTTCACCGTAAGAGTATGGTGCGCAAAGGACGATTACGGAACTCTCAAGAGCGATGTTCTCGAGGCACTCGACAAGGCGTTTGCCGCAGAGGGTATTGAAGTTCCCTTCCCTCAGCTGGATGTATTCGTTAAGAATAACAAATAATTTTTTATCTTATCTATCCTATATTATCCCGATCTCACCGAAAGGACACACCTCATGAACACCATAAAGACTGCGGAAATACTTTGTGTCGGCACCGAGCTTTTGCTTGGCGACATAGTAAATACCAACGCCGCCTTTCTCTCGCAAAGGCTTGCGGAGCTTGGCATATGCGTTTACAGGCACACGGCTGTGGGCGATAACCCCGAAAGGCTTAAGGCGGCTCTTGACAGCGCGCTTGCAAGCGCGGATATGGTCATCACCAGCGGAGGTCTCGGACCTACCTATGACGATCTTACAAAGGAGACTGTCGCCTCCCGCTTCGGTCTTGAAATGAAGCTCCATGAGGAGTCACTTGAAAGGATCAGCACTTATTTTGCGAGAACAGGCAGAAAAATGCCGCCCAACAACGAAAAGCAGGCAATGATGCCCGTGGGCGCGCATGTGTTCACAAACAACTACGGCACTGCTCCCGCGCTTGCGGTGTCAGCGGAGCTTTCCGATTTTTCGGAGGCAGGCGAGGCACAGCACAAAACAGTTATCATGCTGCCCGGTCCTCCCGGAGAGCTTATTCCCCTGTTCAACGAGGAGGTCGTTCCCTATCTCAGGGAACGCTCCGATTCGGTCCTTGTCAGCAGAAACATCCATATTTTCGGCATGGGCGAGTCGGCTGTGGAGGAAGAGATAAAATCTATTATGACCGACTCCGAAAATCCCACCGTAGCGCCCTACTGCAAGGAAGGAGAGGTACGTCTGCGGGTCACCGCCAAAGCTGACAGCGAGCAGGAGGCGGCGCGCATGTGTGACGAGACCGTAAAGCTCATAGAAAACAGTACAGTAGGCAGATTTATCTACGGCATTGACACGGTCTCGCTTGAAAAGGCTTTGGTGGACGCGCTTCACAGACACGGGCTGACCGTATGCTGCGCGGAATCCTGCACAGGCGGTATGATCGCCGAAAGGATAACAGCCGTGGCGGGCTGCTCTGACGTATTCCTTGGCGGATGTGTGACCTATACCAATGAGATCAAGCAAGCCCTTCTTGGCGTAAGCGGCGAAACTCTTGAAAAATACGGCGCGGTCTCGGCTCAGACGGCAATGGAGATGGCGCGGGGAGCGCGAGAGAGACTGGGAACGGACATCGCGGTCTCGGCGACGGGGCTCGCGGGTCCCGGCGGCGGAACAGCCGATACTCCCGTGGGAACGGTATTTATAGGTCTGTCCACAAAGGAGGGCGAAACCTTCCGCAAGCTCTCCCTTTCCGCTATGCGAAGCCGCGAGTATATCCGCATTGTAAGCGCCTCAAATGCCCTTGACATGGCGCTTAAGGCGATCAAGAGTTTGTCTAATAATTAACAAATATTAAAAAATGTTTAAATTTTTTGAAAAATGACAAAATACGGTTGATTTTTTTCAAACTCTATATTATAATGTTGATATGATTTTGTTCAAAAAGAAAATGGGGGTATTACACAATGAATAAATTCAGACGTATCGGCGTTCTTACTTCCGGCGGAGACGCCCCCGGAATGAATGCCGCAATCAGAGCCATAACCAGAAAAGCACTCGAGCAGGGTGTTGAGGTCATGGGTATCATCGGGGGATACAGCGGTCTTATCAATGAGAACATCATTCCTCTTACAACAGGAGCGGTTTCAAATATAATTACCCACGGCGGTACTATTCTTTATTCCAACAGATGCGTTGAGTTCAAGACAGAAGAAGGCATGCAGAAGGCTATCGCTACCTGCAAGAAATTCAATATCGACGCTATCGTTGCCATTGGCGGTGACGGTACGTTCAGAGGAGCTACCGACCTGACACTCCACGGTGTTCCCACCATCGGAGTTACGGGTACGATCGACAACGATATCACCGCTACCGATTATTCGGTCGGCTTTGATACAGCTATGAACACCGTTCTTGACACCGTTGACCATCTCCGTGACACCTGTGAGTCTCACGCGCGCTGCAACGTGGTTGAGGTAATGGGACGCGACTGCGGACAGATCGCTCTCCAGACAGGTATCGCCTGCGGAGCTGTTGCTATCTGTATTCCCGAGATTCCCTTTGATGAGGAGTTTGCCATCGAAAAGATCAAGAGCGCCAAGGCGGCGGGCAAGCGCGGAATGATAGTTATGGTCAGCGAGGGCGTTACGGCTACAGACGAAAACGGCAAGAAGATTCCTTACGGTGAAATTCTTGAAGCCAGAATAGAAGAAGAAACGGGCATTGAGACCAAGTTCGCAAGACTTGCGCACATTGTCCGCGGCGGTTCTCCCACACTCCGCGACAGACTTACAGCTACCAAGATGGGTGTTTTCGCTGTCGAGCTGCTGCTTGAGGGTAAGAGCAACCGAGTCGTTATTGAGGAGAACGGAGAGATCACCGATCTTGACATTGTCTTTGCGCTCACCACCGACCGCATGTACAAGAACAAGCTGAAGGACGGCGACCTTGACAAGTACACCGAGGAAGAGATCGCCGAAATGCACAGGATCTGCGATAAGAGAGCCGCGGAGATCAAGGAGCTCTACGAGATGTCCTACGATATCTGCAAATAATTTCTGAATATAAAATAAGCCTTCCGAAGGTATGATTGCTTTCGGAAGGCTTTTTTTATTTACTATGTTTTCAAAGTCCTAATATGAACGCGCCAAGGCGGTCGGCGATCTTCTCAGCTCCCGCGTTGTTGGGATGAAGCCCATCGGGAGCGTATTTCTCGCGCTGAACCGTTAGCTGAGGCTGAATGCCTGCGGTAGCGTAAAGATCAAGCACGGGAATGGAATAAAACTCCGCTACCTCGCGGATGACCGCCACAAACTCCGAAAGGGACGGGCGGTTTGCCTTGGTCTCGGTAGCTCTGTGAAGAGGCGTCATGAAAATAACGGTAGCCTCGGGATATTTCTCGATAATACTCGACATCAGGGTATGGCATGCTCCGTAGAACGTATCCGGAGTGCGATCCGCGAATGTTCCCATGGGAGCGTCTCCGTGACCGTAGTCATTCGTTCCGCCAAATACCACGACGATATCGGCGTCCGCATCCATCTCAGCAACGCGCGAGCAAAAGTCAAGGTCAAAGCGGGGATTGTCCACCGTGGGCTTATACTGACGCGCAAAGCGTGTTCCGCTGATACCGTAATTGCGCACCAGAGCAGGGCCGAATTTGCGGTCAAAAACATTTACGTATTTAAATTCGGGTGCGCTGACACCAACGCCCTCCGTAATGCTGTCGCCAAGAAAATTGATCTTTTTATTCTTAATTTCCATAAATTTACCTCCTGTCACCATCGACTCTTCTATTATACACCCGCCCCCACCATTTGTCAACCTATTTTTCTATCGCGAAATGAAAAGAGCGTAAGCAAGCTTATGCAGGCAAAAACAGGAGCGGTCGGGGACCGCTCCTGAAAATAGAGTCATTATTTAATTAGATCAGTCTTCCTTTTTCTTCTTGGAGAACACTGCTGTGCATACTCCTGCTGCCGCTACGAGACCAATACCCATAACTGCTACGGAAGAGCCGCATCCGCCCTCTTCAGCTGTTGTATCCGCAGCGTCGGTTGCGGGTGTGGGAGCGTTGGTTGCTTCGGGCTCTGTTGCCTCGGGCTCGGTTGCTTCAGGCTCGGTTGCCTCAGGTTCAGTCTCCTGGGGTTCGGTATCCTTGGGCTGAGAGCCTGCGGGATTTATGAGGTCGCCCTTGTAGTACTTAACATCCTTAACTGTTGTATTAACTGCCTGATAGTAAGCATATGTAATAAGGCAGATAGCATTACCATTCTGAGGGAATACAGTCATAGCCTCAAGCTTGATCCAGTTATTGTCGCTGCCAAGAACATATGTGGTCATCTTGTTATTTACGCCGTCAAATACGATCATCATATCAACATAACCGTCTGCATCCTTTGCAATTGCAAGCTCCTTCCAGGAAACATAGTCACCGGACGGCTTTCCTTCTGTACCCTTCTGCTTATTCGCGGAGATAGAGATAGACGAACGGGGAGTGTTAGCCTCGGAAACACCGTGGTTAGAATAGTTGTTGAGCCACTTGGTCTCACCACCATCAATTGCGCTTGTAAGCACACCACCCACACCGATGGAATTGTTCTTGGTATCATTTGCCTTAGAAGTTACCTTGTAGGTCATTGTGTAAATGGTGGAAGCAGAGTAATCAAGACCTGTTATCTTGCCGCCCCAGAAGTTCGCCTTCGAATCAGCTCCGCCGTTACCCTTAATGGTAACAGAAGATCCGTCTTCGCTGACAACATAGTCCATCTCAGTGCCGTGGATAACAGCAGGAGTGAAAGCGCTATCACCTTTAAAGTTAACCGTGTAAAGGAGATCGCCGTCGTTAGCTGTAGCGTAGTCCTTTACGGGGGATGCGTCTGCCGCCGATACTACGAACGCGGAACCGAGCAGCATTGTTAATGCGAGTAATGCAACGAGTAATTTTTTCATGATAAATCATATCCTTTCATGTTATTTTGTGAAAAATTTGGGTTGCTGTATGACTCTGTTAAAATTATATCACTCCCTTTTGGCTTTGTCAAGTCGTTTTGGCAATTTTATCTGTATAATACAAAACCGTTATTCCCTTTTTGTGCAAATACATGCAAATGATATGATTATTCTGCTTTTCACCTCAAAAATTCTATTTTTACATTGATTTACCATGCGCTTTTTTGTTTTTATATGATAATTTTATATTGTATAACAATAAATATTCTCTTTTTGCGCTTTAAAGATCGGCACACCGAAATGATCGGCACGCTATGATCGCTACAATTGACACGGAGCGTCCAATGTGTCAAATTATTCAATAATTCTATTAAATCATTCAATAAGTAGATGTAATAGTGCGTATTTTGGAGTAAATAGTACAGTTTTTTTCACGAACATGTGTATATTCATAATTCGTATAATATTTTCTTCTTGAAGATTTTCTGATACTGTGATATAATATATACATAACTCATAAAAGCGAGGACACAAGGGTAAAATTATGAAATTTCTCCATACTGCCGACCTTCATCTTGACAGTGCGTTCTGCGGCGCGGGCCCTCTCGCGGCAGATGTGCGCAGAGAGGCGCAAAGGTCGCTCTTAAAAAGAATATTCGCCTGCGCACAGGAAGAGGCGTGCGACATGATACTGATGGCGGGAGACATTTTTGACACCGTCTTTGTCACACCCGAGACCGCGCGGCTGTTCATCGGGCTGTGCCGTGACTTCGGCGCTCCCATAGTCATCTCCCCTGGCAACCACGACCCTTACGCGGACGGCGGCTTCTGGAGCAGTGCGGCTCTGCCCTCAAATGTTTTTGTTTTCTCCGCCCCCGAGCTTCAGATCTTTGATTTTCCGGAGCTTGAGGTAAGCGTGGCGGGCTATGCCTTCACATCCCCTGCTCTTCAAAAAAATCCCCTCACCGACGCGGCGATAAACAGAGACAGCACCGAACGTCATCTGCTTCTCTGCGCTCACGCGGATATTGACGTTCCCATGTCCAGATACGCCCCCGCCACACTTGGCGATATCACCCGTCACGGCTTTGATTACGCCGCTCTCGGTCATGTCCACATCGCCCGCGCGTTCCGCAACGATGTGCGCTACTGCGGCTTTCCCGAGGGGCGCGGCTTTGACGAGGAGGGCGACGGACAGGTACTTACGGTCACGCTTGACGGCGGCGCGTGTACGGTAAAGGAGCATGTGCTGTCAAGGATAAGATACGTCCGTACCGAGATATCCGCGGACGGAGCGGCGACGGCGGAAGACACGCTGGACATGATAAAAACGGAGATAAGCAAATACTCCGACAAGCCGACGCACCTGCGTATTGAGCTTTGCGGAACTCTTTGCGAGGATGCCCTGCCAGATCTCGCCGCTTGCGAGCGTGAGCTTGGGGCGGGTCTTGCATCTCTTGAGATAACAAGCTCTGTGTTGGCGCTCCCCGACGGAGCGTATCTTGAAAAGGATGTGACGCTTAAAGGCGAGCTTTACAGGACACTCCGCCCCAAGCTGCTCAGCGACGATCTCAGTGAACGCAGAATAGCGCTGAGAGCCTTGCGGATCGGTCTTGCCGCCATTGAGGGCAAAAGCTTTACGGACGGAGGAAGAGCGGAATGAAGCTTATCGAGCTTAACATAGTTGAATTCGGCTGTCTCAAGGATCGCTGTATTGCGCTTTCCGACGGCATAAACATCATAAGCGGAGACAACGAATCGGGCAAGAGCACAGTCATGCTGTTTATAAAATTCATGCTTTACGGGCTTCCCCGCAAGACATCAAAAAGCTTTGACAGAGAGCGCTCCATAAGCTTTGACGGTCACCGAGCCGCGGGCAGTATGGTGATAGAACACAACGGATCACGATACAGAATAGAGCGGCGCGCGGTCGCCGCGGGCAAGATAACGGAAACGCTGAATATAACCGACCTTTCCACGGGCGAGACCCTTGACGGAGAGCCGGGAGAGCTGTTCCTCGGCGTTCCCTGCGAGGTATTTGAGAACAGCTGCGGCGTGTCGCAGATGCGTGTGGCGGATATAAATAAGGCGCAGGCGGCAAGCGCCATTGAGAACATGCTGGTATCGGCGGACGAGAGCATTGATGTCAAAAAGATACTTGACCGCATTGACGGAGTGCGGAAGGAATACAGGCTCAACAAGGGCGAAGGCGGCATACTGTGGCGCAAGGAGAACGAGTTATCCGAGCTTAAGATAAGATTGCGTTCCGCCACGGAAAAACACCTTGCGGTAAATGAGATGAGCGCCCGTCTTGAAAAAAAGCAGTCGGATGCGGATCGCGTATGCGGAGAGCTTGAGCGCTCCGAGAGGACACTTGCAGGCGCGAGGAACACGGAACTGCTCAGGCGCTTTGAAAAGCTTGATGCGGACAAGGCACTATTAACCGACAAAAAGCGGCGGTTGTCCGAGCTTTTGTCAAAAAACAGCACGGATGGCTTTGTTCCCACCGAGGCTCATGTCTCCTCTCTTGCCGCGGGACTTGAGCAGCTCAGCTCAGCGGAGCTCAGACACGCCCAAAGGAAGGATGAATACGCAAGGGTGGCAAGGCTTGCGGACGACCACGATCCCCTTGTATCCATTGGCGAGAAAATAGAGGAAAAGGGTGGCAAGGACAATATCCTTGCCGAGGCGGCGAGACACAGCAAGGGCGCCGGGATAAAGAAAATACTCGGTATCACCACGCTTATGGCGGGGCTTATCTGCGCTGTGGCGGGAATTATCGTCCCCGTTCTGCCCATCCGCGTCGGACTTATAGCGGCGGGAGCGGTTGCCTTTATCATCGGCATCTGTCTGCTTGCGGGCTCGGCAAAGTCACAAAAAGCCCTGATTAAACTCTGTAATGAGTACGGCAAGCCTCACGGTGAGCTTGAGGCACACCTCTCTCTTTGTCTTGACAAGCTGAAGGAGAGCCGTATACTCGCAAGCGAGGTCATAATTGCCGAAAGCAAGCTGAACGCGGCGGCGGAGGAAGCGGTGTCGGCAAGGTCAAGACTGGGTTCTCTGCTCGATCTTACGGATGCCGGGTCTGACGGTGACGTAAAACAAACGGCAAAGGAGGAGATAGCAAGGCTGTCCCTCTTCTGCGCTGAGCGCGACAGTGCCGAAAAGGAGATATACGCGCTTGAGGCGGTAATAAGCAGTGACAGCGCGGCGCTTGCGGCATACGACAGAGACACGCTTCGTCAAAGCGCGGGAGACAGTACCGCAAGTCTTGAGGACGCGGAGCGCATGGTCAAATTCAACAAGGCAAAAAAGGATTCCCTTGACCGTGAGATATCCCACCTCAGAGAAAATCTCGCCGCCCAGCGCGCGGGAATGAAGCAAAGTCCCGTGGAGATATCCGATCACATACTTGAGCTTGAAGAGGAGCTGAAGCGCGACGCCGAATATTTTGAGGCTCTTATGCTGGCAAAGCAGAGCATTGAGCAGGCAAGCATGACGCTGAGCGGCAATGTGACCCCCGACATCAGCAAAAAGGCGGGAGACATGCTGGCTCTCATCAGCGGCGGCAAGCATGCCTCTGTGCAGACCACAAAGAATTTCGATCTCTCCGTGGAGCAGGACGGCTTTGGTGTGGCATCCGAGCTACTCAGCGGCGGTACTCGCGACGCGGCGTACATCTGTCTGCGGATCGCGCTCATGCTCCGCCTGTTCGGCGACGATCTGCCGCCCCTCATCATGGATGAGTCTCTCTGTCAGCTTGATGACGGCAGAGCGGCGGCGGTGCTCGGGCTTCTGAACAAGCTCGCGGACATCGGTCTGCAATGCGTGATACTGACCTGTCACTCCAGAGAGGAACAGCTCTGCGCGAAAAACGGATACACCTGCAACCGAACAGAGTTGGCATAACGGTGTTTTTGTAAAGAAACGCAGAGTAAAACCGAGCATAATGTACATGTATCGTTTTACTTAATACAACCGACCGTTCGTTATGACAGATCCGGAATTTTGAAGAAAAAAGTTACAAAACCGCAACATTTCGACATTTTATTATATAAAATTTTAAAAAAAATAATGGAAATTTCAAAATAACTCTTTACTTATTTGCTTTTTTGTGATATCATATTAGGTGGAAAAAAATTTTTATAAAACGGAGGAATATATTTCATGGCTATTCAAAGAAAAAAGATGTCCATGGACGGTAACACAGCCGCGGCGCATGTCTCTTATGCGTTCACGGAGGTTGCCGCAATTTAACCTATCACTCCTTCTTCTCCTATGGCTGAGGTGACCGATACTTGATCTGCTACAGACAAAAACATTTTCGGCGAGCCCGCAAGAAATATTTTCGGCGATAGAGTTAAGGTTATGGAAATGCAGTCCGAGG
>JAFTQL010000051.1 GCA_017462795.1 Clostridia bacterium | reverse complement strand
TCGTGCAGCCATGAGAACAGAGCTTACAAAGCTCCACAACCGTGTTGGTACAACATTCGTATACGTAACTCACGACCAGGTAGAGGCTATGACCATGGCTACCAGAATCGTTGTTATGAAGGACGGTCTTATCCAGCAGGTAGATACTCCTCAGAACCTTTATGACAAGCCTTGCAACATCTTCGTTGCAGGATTTATCGGCACACCTCAGATGAACTTCATCACAGGTAAGCTTGTAAAGAAGGGCGCGGACGTAAACTTTGAGTTTGAGGGTCTGTCCGTTAAGCTTCCCGAAGAGAAGGCTACAGCTCCCGAGCTGGCTGATTACATCGGTCAGGAGGTTGTTGTCGGACTTCGTCCCGAGGCTATTTCCGATGAAGCAAGCGCAGTTGCCGCTAACCCCGAGACATCTATAGATGTTGACGTTGACGTAACCGAGCTTATGGGTGCGGAGATCTATCTCTATCTCAAGGCAGGTGAGGAGACCAACATGATCGCTCGCGTATCTCCCAGATCCCAGTCCAGAGCAGGACAGAAGATCAAGGTCGCATTCGATATGTCCAGACTCCACATCTTCGATAAGGATACAGAGCGTTGCATCATTCACTGATTTGAACATAAATTGCGTCTGCTTTACGGCAGACGCAATTTTTTTTCTTTAGTCAATAATATAAAAATGGTCAGATATGGTGATCCTGTTTTAACGTCTAAGAAACTCAAGTATTTTGCGCTATGCTATTGACAAACAATTTTTTTTGTGGTAAAATAAGTGATGTAAGCGATTACAGTGGTAATGTTAACGCATTGTCACGACGGGCTTATAAGCCCGAGCGGAGTTGTGCCCGCATTATTAAAATTTAATACAGGAGGAAATTTAAGCATGAAAAATATTTGGAAAGTTCTTCTTGCCCTCGCAATCGTGGTATGTATGACTTTCACAATGCTCGCATGCGGTGACGATGATATCGAAAACAACGGAACCGAAGCAGGTGGTAATACCGAGTCTCAGGTAGATCAGAGCGGTGATGACACCAACATGAAGGACGGCGGAAAAAATACAGAAGGCAGTTACGGCGAACTCATCACTCCCGATAACTGACATAAAAAAGCTGTTGCGTTTTTGCAACAGCTTTTTTATGAGTATTATTTTTTTACCGAGTTTATAGCGGCGGTCAGCGTATTCTGCATGAGCATGGTAATGGTCATAGGACCTACCCCGCCGGGAACGGGGGTGATATATGATGCCTTGGGCTCAACGGAAGCGAAGTCCACGTCCCCCGTAAGCTTGCCATCAGCGCGTCTGTTCATGCCAACGTCAATGACTACAGCGCCTTCCTTTACCATATCTCCCGTAAAGAAATCGGCCTTTCCGATGGCGGCTACCAGTATGTCGGCTCTGCGGCAGACCTCAGCGAGATTCTTGGTCTTGCTGTGGCAAACGGTCACTGTACCGCTCTTGTGGAGCAGTAGCATCGCCTGCGGCTTGCCTACGATATTCGAGCGTCCAACAACAACACATTCCTTGCCGCATACGTCAATCCCACTCCGCTCCAGAAGCGCCATAACGCCTGCGGGAGTGCAGGGAAGAAAGGAGTAGTCACCTATCATTATCTTGCCCACATTGTAGGGATGGAAGGCATCCACGTCCTTGTGGGGAGCTATGCGAAGTATCACTTGGTTTTCGTCGAGATGGCGGGGCAGGGGAAGCTGGCAGAGAATACCGTGTATGCGGTCGTCGGCGTTCAGCTTGTCAACAAGAGCGTTAAGCTCCTCCTGCGTAGTGGCGGCGGGAAGCTCGTACGCCTCGGAATAAAATCCTACCTCCTCGCAGGCACGGCGCTTGTTGCGTACATATACCTGAGACGCAGCATCGTCTCCCACGATTATTACCGCAAGTCCGGGTCGAAAGCCGTTCTGTCTTTCAAATTCCGCTGTCTGTTCCTTTATCTCACCGCGTATCTGCGCCGAAATAGCTTTTCCGTCAATTATTTGTGCCATTAAAAATTACTCCTTTTTGTCCATATCGCTTGGTTTTTCGTTTTTGTCAATATCAAAAAGCTTGTTGAGCTTGTCCATAACGTCGTTGTACTGCGGAGCCTCTTCGGCTGTTTCCTCTTCCTCCGTTTTTTTCACGCTCTCCTCTTTTTCAGCCTCTTCTTCCTCATACTCACTCTCTGTGTTGTCTGCCGTCTCGGCTGTGACACTGTCTGTCTCCACCTTTGCGGCAGCCGCGGATGTGGGGGTAACTATCTTGGCGTAAGTGGGAGCATAATCCATGGCGGTCAGCGTGGCTCTGCGAGCCTTGACCAGATTGATGATGAGAAGCAGCACGCCCACAACAAAGCAAACAAAGCCTACCACCTGAGATATTCTGAATACTCCTACGTAAAGGCTGTCTGTACGCAGTCCTTCGATCAGCATTCTGCCAAATCCGTACCATGAGATGTACATAAGGAATATCTGACCGTCAAACTTTTTCTTTTTGTAAAGGGTATTTATGATAATAAATCCGATGATGTTCCAAACTGATTCGTAAAGGAACGTGGGATGGAAATAGTGCATTCTTGTGGCGCTTTCGATGTTTGGGATAAGTCCCATTCGGATGAAGTAGAAAAGACTGTCCTCAAGTACCTCCTCACCATAAGCCTCTCCGTTGAAGAAGTTACCCCAGCGTCCGAGAAACTGACCGATCATCACCGCGGGGGCGACCGCGTCAAATACCTTAAGGAATTTTATTTTTTTGATCTTACAGATAACAAAAATAGTGAGACCGCCCGCGATAATACCGCCGTAAATAGCAAGACCGCCGTTCCATATGGCGATAACGTCGTAAAAGCTGTCGTATTTGTCAAGTGACGTGAGCACGTAGTAAAGTCTCGCGCCGATAATACCGAAGATAACGGTGAATATAGCCATATCCAGAAGGTCGTCAAAAATAATACCTTCCTGCTTTGAGCGGTATGCGCAGTAAGTAAAGGCGAGAATGATTCCGAGTGTGATTATAAGTCCGTACCAGCGCACCTCGATACCTCCGAATATCGGTATTGTAAAGGCGACCGGATTAAGGGTGAATTCTTCTATTCCTAAGCCTGGAAATGAAACTGTAACCATAAATATACCTCACAAAATTCAGTTGTTTGTAATGGGGCTTACCACGGAGAGCGTCACCGTGGATGCGTCAAAGGCTTGCTTGAATGCAGCTTCAACCTCGTCAAAGCCGATACTGCCGATGATCTCCGCACACTCGAATATCTCTGCGCCCTCGCAGACAAAGGTGAAGAGACTGTTAGCAATGTTTTCCACCGAGTCAAAGCATTTTACCGCCTCGGCATACATCACCTTCTTTGCACGCTCAAAGTCCTTTTTGTCAAGACCCTCACCGCGCACTCTTCCGATATACGCCATTATTTCGTCAAGCACCGCCCGTGGGTCATCCGACTCACCCGCCACGGAATGATAGGCAAAGGTCTGAGACATGGTGTAGCCGTAGGACATGGAGGGTGAGATCAGTTTTTTGTCAAACAGGGAGTTGTAAAGCTCGCCCGCTCTGGAGAAGAGCATTTCATCGAGAATGGACATGACAGCATCCTTGCGCTGACGCTCACGGGGATCATCCGATATGTCCGTGTCCTTAAAGCCGATGTTGAATATGGGCTTTGCTACCTGCATCCTTTGCTCGGTGTATGGCTTGTACGCCGATGGCGCTTCAAGCGAGTTCTCGTTGATAAATTTTACCTGCTTGCTCGGGTTTTTGAAATTTTCAAGTCTCTCGCCGGCAATGGTCAGTACCTCCTCGGCGCTCACGTCTCCGCACACGATAAGCATCATGTTGTCGGGGCGGTAAAAGGCGCGATAGCAGTCATAAAGCATGGGAGCGGTTATCCTTGAGATCGACTCCTCCGTACCGCATATATTCCTGCGGATGCTGTGGCTTTTGTACATCCCCTCAAGCATGCCGTAAAAGCAACGGTCTCCGGGACTGTCGTCGTACATCTTTATTTCCTCGGAAATTATTCCTATCTCCGATGCCACCGATTCGGGGGTGAAATAAGGGTGTGTGACAAAATCGATAAGCTCAGTCAGAGATTTGTCAAAATTGTCGGTACAGCTGAAAAGATAAGCGGTCTTGTTAAAGGACGTGTACGCGTTTGCGTCCGCTCCATAGTCGGAGAACCTCTCAAAGGAATCGCTTCCGTCCTCGTTGAAAAACAGCTTGTGCTCAAGAAAATGCGCGATACCGTCGGGAACAGTTATTACCTGGTCTGAGCCGTCCACACAAAAGCTGTTATTTACGGAGCCGTACTTTGTTCCGAACAGCGCGTATTTTGCTGACATCTTTTTGGGGAATACGTATATGTCAAGTCCGCTCGGATGAGTGAATTTGCGGTATCTTTCGTCAAGAAGCCCGCTCTCGTAAAATGCCGCCTTGAAGTCAGTCATTTTCATCCTCCTCTCCGTCGCCCGCATTTGCCGAGATACCGTTTATAAAGAAGCAGGTATCAAGGGTGATGTCCTTGGCAAGCTCGCATATCTCTTGCTTGGTGACAGCCAACAGCTTTTGCTTGCATTCATCCACCGTCTCGTCAATTCCGAGGATCTCTCTTCCCGAGTAAAAGCCCTGAAGGGAGAAGGGGGAATCATATATCTGCACATAGCTGTACTCAAGGGACTTTCGGGCCGCCGAAAATTCGGTGTCGCTGATATTTCCTTTTTTCAGCTCATCTATCTGCGCGAGTATTTCTTTGACAGTGCGGTCCTTGTTGCCTACGTCAATGCCCGAGGAAACCGTAAGATTTCCCGAGGTCATGCTGTAGGATGAGCTGCAATAATAGCAAAGCCCCAGCCTCTCCCGAACATTGAGGAACAGCTTTGAGGCGGGTGATGCCCCGAGTATCTCGTTGAGAACTATCGCCGCCGCATGCTTACCGTTGGCGATAGCCGCGCCGGTCCTCATACCAAGTACCAGCTTGCCCTGACTTACGGGCATGTCCTCTGTGACTGACACAAATTCAAGCGGACTTGCGGGCTTGCGCTTTTCAAATACGGGAACTGCTTTTCCGCTGTATCCATCAAAAGCCGACAATATTTTTTTTGCTATATTGCTTCTGTCCTCTCTTCCCACATAAAAGACGCTCAGCGGGGCGGAGGAAAGCAGACGGCGGTAATAGTCCGTCAGCTCCTCGGAGGTGACCGATTCTACATTGGAAACAAGATACTCAAGTGTGGGGTAGGTATCCCTTCCTCTGCTCATAAGCTCGCGGCAACGGGTGGCGGCATAGGCGCGCGTGTTGTTCTTCTCCGCAAGCAAAGCGTCCTTTACAAGGGCGATCTCACTCTCCACCGTCGTCCTCGGAAAAATGCCGTTCTCGTTCTTGGGTCTGAGCAGCATGTCCGCCATCAGCTCCGTAACTCCGCCTACTATATCTGTACCGTCAATGGCAAAGGCGCTGTCTATAAGCTCTGCGGAAAGTACCAGTGAGAGCGAGCCTGCGTATGTGGAGCTCTGAATATCCAATGTGGAGGCGTACAGCTCGTCAAGCTGTCTGTTGATATGAGCCATTGTGGGGAATCTCTCACATCCCCGTCTCATCACACCCGACAATACAAGCCCAAGCAGATAATCCCGCTTTGTGACGGGCAGTGATAGGGAAACAGTGAGGGATTCTGTTTTGAATTTATCCGTATGTATGGATGAAAGCCGAATGTTGTCGGCAATAAAGCTTTTCTGCGGTATCACCTTAAAAGTACCTTTCGTATTTTTTTGTGAGCATAATAACACATCATACAATATTAACAATATTATACACCAAAAATATGACTATTCCAACACTATTTTATTAATGAAATATATAAAATAGGTAAAATTGCAGGATTTTGCAACGGTACAATAACTCATTCTACATTGTTATTGGTATTTGAGCGTAAAAACTAAATTTTTTTGCAAAAAATCGCAAAAAGGTGTTGACAAACGAAGTAAGAATATGGTATAATATACTGCCGCATAAATTGGGGCTTTTTAAGTGTGCGCATATGCGTGCCGCCCACATTAGCGAGTCTATAAAGAAAGAGAGGTGCTTTTCGTGTACGCAATAATCGAAACAGGCGGAAAGCAGTACAAGGTTAACGAGGGCGATATCATCTATATCGAGAAGCTCGATGTTAACGAAGGCGACACAGTTACATTTGACCGTGTCAAGGCAGTATCTATGGGAGATGATTTCAAGGTTGGCGCTCCCACAGTTGAAGGTGCAACCGTTACAGCAAATGTCGTTTCCAACGGAAAGGGCAAGAAGATTTATGTAATCAAGTACAAGGCAAAGAAGAACGAGAAGAAGAAGATCGGTCACAGACAGCCTTACACAAAGGTTCAGATCGTATCCATCAACGGCTGATAGCCCGATAGTCTGAAATGACTAAAATCGTTTTTTTCAGAAGCGGAGGAAGCTTCTATGGCTTTGAGGAGCAGGGACATGCCGATTATGCCGACGCGGGGGAAGACGTTCTTTGCGCCGCGCTGTCCGCAATGACCATGCTTATCATCAACACCGTTGAGGTGGCGTATGCGTCGGATATCGACTACGATATCGATGAGGGCGCGACCAATATAAGAGTTCGTTCAAAGGCTGCGCTTGCGGAATTTGAAGAGGACGAGCGCAAGAGATATGCGGTTTCGGGACTTTTCCTTTCCTACTATTATCAGCTTAACGACCTTGTTGAGGAATATTACGATCATCTGTCGGTAGAGGTAAAGGACATAGATTACGTCTGAGCTTCAGAAAACACAAATTGTACAAATAATTACATTAATTTACGGAGGAATGAAAAATGGTAAGAATCAGTTTACAGTTCTTTGCTCATAAAAAGGGTGTTGGTTCTACAAAGAACGGCCGTGACAGTGAATCCAAGCGCCTTGGCGTAAAGAAGGCTGACGGTCAGTCCGTGCTTGCAGGTAACATTATCGTAAGACAGAGAGGTACTGCTATCCATCCCGGCAACAATGTCGGCATTGGTAAGGACGATACACTTTTTGCTCTCATTAACGGAAAGGTTAAGTTTGAGCAGAAGACAAAGGACAAGAAGCAGGTTAGCGTTTACGCTGACTGATTTAAGTCCGTGTAACTAAGAAATAAAGCTTTTGGATATTCCAAAGGCTTTTTTCTTTTATAAACCGAAATGTCGGAAACCGTTAAAAAAATGTTAATGACAGCGCATATAACTTGACAAATCCATCAAAATATATTATAATAATATAATTAGAGCAATTATGTCAAAAATATAATTTTAAGGATAAATAATGTCAACAAAAACACAGACCGTCTCCCTTGAGGAGATAGAAAAGCAAAACGGATATATGGCGGCGGTCAGAGCCGGGAATATGGCTTTTGAGCGTGAGCTTGGGTTCAAGCCTCCCGTTTTCGTGCTGACGCTTGGTTGTCAGCAGAACGAGTCGGACAGCGAGAAGCTGGCGGGAATGGCGGAAAAAATGGGCTATGCTGTTACCGATAAGCCCGAGGATGCCTATCTGATAATCGTTAATACCTGTGCCATCCGCGAGCATGCGGAGAAAAGAGCGCTGTCGCTTGTGGGACAGTACAAGCACATAAAGGCAAAGCGCCCCGAGCTTATCATAGCCATGTGCGGCTGTATGGTTGTTCAGGAGCACCGCGCGGAGAGCATAAAGCGCAGTTATCCTTACGTTGATCTTCTTTTCGGAACATCCGACATACACCGTTTTCCCGAGTTTCTTTGTGAGAAATTCAAAAGGGGACGCCGTGTGCTCCGTCCCTGCGAGCCCGAGCAGGTGGTTGCCGAGGATATGCCTGTAAGGCGTGAGAGCACATACCGCGCATGGGTGTCCGCAATGTATGGCTGTAACAATTTCTGCTCATACTGCATAGTGCCGTATGTCCGCGGAAGGGAACGCAGCCGCAAAAAAGAGGAGATAGTCCGTGAGGTGAGCGGGCTTGTGGCGCAGGGCTACCGCGATATAACACTTCTTGGTCAGAACGTGAACTCCTACGGTAAGGATATGGGAGCGGATTACGACTTTGCCGACCTTCTCGCGGAGCTTGATACGATAGAGGGCGACCATTGGCTGCACTTTATGACAAGCCACCCCAAGGACGCTACGCGGAAGCTCATTGATGTTATGGCGGCGGGAACGCACATAGCCCATCACTTCCACCTGCCCATGCAGTCGGGAAGCGACAGCGTGCTTAAAGCCATGAACCGCAGATACGGATTTGATAAATATATCGGCATCGTTGATTACATTCGTGAGAAAATGCCCGACGCTACCATTACATCCGATATTATCGTCGGCTTTCCGGGGGAGACGGAGGAGGACTTTGAGGCAACGCTGTCCGCGCTGAGACGTGCGAGATTTGATATGATCTTCTCCTTTATCTACTCTCCGCGAAAGGGAACACCCGCAGCAGAGATGGAGCAGATACCCGACACTGTAAAGTCCGAGCGGTTTGAAAGACTGCTTGCCGTTCAGAACGAGATATCCCTCGCTTCAAACAAGCTCTTTGAGGGCAAGACCCTGAGAGTGCTTTGTGATGGAGAGAGTAAAAACAATCCCGAGGTCATCAACGGCAGAACAGAGGGCGGAAAAATAGTTTTCTTTGACGGTGACGAAGGTCTTAAGGGACAATTCCTCAATATAGAAATAGAGCGCGGTGATACTTTTGCGCTTTACGGTAAAATAAAAAATAATTAAATTTAAGAAAAGGAAGAAAGAACAATGGATATTTTTGAGCTTGCGGCACAGCTTGGCAAGGCGCTCAAGGCTGACGAAAGACTTGTAAAGCTTGAGGAAGCAAAAAAAGCATATGAGAATGATAAGGATCTGCAGAAATGCATGATCGAATACGAGGTACAGCAGAAGGCTCTTCAGAATGAGATAACAAAGGACGAGAGAGATACCATGTTTATTGACATTATTCAGAAGAGAATCGACGAGCTTTACAAGACCATCATGTCCCATCCCGTTTTCGTACAGCTCAACGAGGCTCAGGCAGAGGTGAACGTGCTTATGAATGAGGTAAACAGCACAATCACCTATAACATTACGGGAGAGAAGCCCTCTGCATGCACGGGAAGCTGCTCATCCTGCGGCGGAAACTGCGGACACTGATTTCCAACACTTCGTGTTGGAGGAGTGAAAAGGATTGATACCTAACCTTTTCACCTTTTACTCTTCACTATTACCTATTACTTTAAATTTTCCGGAGGAAGACGCCATGACTCCCATGATGGAGCAATATTTTGAAATAAAAAATCAATATAAGGACTACCTGCTTTTTTACCGTCTTGGGGACTTTTACGAGATGTTCTTTGATGATGCCGTTCTCGCGTCCCGCGAGCTTGAACTTACGCTGACAGGCAGAGACTGCGGCGAGGCGGAAAGAGCGCCTATGTGTGGCGTGCCTTTTCATAGCTCCGAGGGCTACATCGGCAGATTGATAGAGAAGGGCTACAAGGTGGCAATATGCGAGCAGACAGAGGATCCCGCACTGGCAAAGGGGCTTGTCCGCCGTGAGGTGGTGAGGGTCGTCACCCCCGGAACGCTTATTGAGACCAATCTTCTTTCGGAGAAGAAAAATAACTATCTCTGCTCTGTCTATATGAACGAGTTTGAGTGTGGAGTTGGCTTTGCCGATGTGTCCACAGGACAGATATTCGCCACGGCATTCTGCGGCGACAGTATCGATACAAGACTGAAAAACGAGCTTGGCACATATGAGCCCAGCGAGGTAGTTACCAATCTCGGCGCAAAGAAGCTGGGAGAGCTTTCCGAGTTCATCAAGGGACGCGTGGGCGCTATGCTTACGGATAACCGCCCCACACAGTTTGAGTTCGGAGAGTGCGAAAGAGCGGTTATAGCTCAGTTCGGCGATACTCTTAAGGAGGGCGAAAGGGAAAATAAGCCCCTCATCTGCGCCCTTGGCGGGCTTCTTGCGTACATAGCCGAGACACAGAAGAACGACATTTCATATATCAAGGATCTGAACATTTATTCCGACGGTCAGTACCTTGAGATGGATATAAACACAAGACGAAATCTGGAGCTTACCGAAACACTGCGTACAAAGGAGAAAAAAGGCTCTCTTTTGTGGGTGCTGGATAAAACACGTACCGCCGCGGGAGCAAGACTTTTGCGCCAGTGGGTGGAGCACCCTCTGCTTTCCACCGGCGCTATCAGTGCCAGACAAAACGCCGTAGAGGAGCTTTACTCTGACTATATGCTCCGCGAGGAAACAGGCGCGCTTCTTGAGGGCGTGCTCGACCTTGAAAGGCTTGTTACCAAGATAGTTTACGGCACTGCCAACGGAAAGGATCTCAGAGCGGTCTGCGCTACCATATCCGTACTTCCCGAGCTGAAGGCGCTCCTTGACAAATGTCGCTCCGACGAGCTTGCCAGTATAAATAACGAGCTTGAGACACTTGACGATATCTACGATAATATAGACAACGCCATCTGTGAAAATCCCCCGTTTTCCATAAGAGAGGGCGGTATTATCGCGGACGGATATAATAAGGATGTTGACAAATTCCGCGAGATTATGCGGGACGGTAAGGGCTGGATAGAGAAGATAGCCAACGAGGAGAGGGAAAAGACAGGTATAAAAACGCTGAAGATATCTTACAATAAGGTCTTTGGCTACTATATCGAGGTCACAAAATCCCTCATAGGTCAGGTTCCCGACAGATATATCCGCAAGCAGACGCTGTCAAATTGCGAGAGGTATATCACTCAGGAGCTTAAGGACATGGAGGCTACCATCCTCGGAGCAGAGGATAAGGTGTGCTCTCTTGAATACGAGCTGTTCAGTCAGGTGAGAAACTATGTTGCCGACAACAGCCACCGTGTGCAGAAGGCGGCGGCACTGATGGCAAAGATAGATGCTTATTTCAGCCTTGCCACCGTTGCGGCGAAGAACAATTATATCCGCCCCGAGGTAGACACAAGCGATGTGCTGAGGATAAAGGATGGCAGACATCCCGTTGTGGAGCAATTCGTAAAGGACAGCTATTTTGTGCCCAATGACGCGGCTCTCGATACATCCACAAACAGACTCATGCTGATCACAGGACCTAATATGGCGGGTAAATCTACCTACATGAGGCAGGTGGCCATCATCGCGCTCATGGCGCAGATAGGCTCGTTTGTCCCCGCAAATGAGGCAAGGATAGGAATCATCGACAAGCTGTTTACGCGCGTGGGCGCGTCGGACGATCTTGCGTCGGGACAGTCCACGTTTATGCTGGAGATGAACGAGGTGGCGTATATTCTCAGGAACGCCACAAGAAAGAGCCTTATCATATATGATGAGGTGGGCAGAGGTACATCTACCTTTGACGGAATGAGTATCGCGAGAGCTATTATAGAGTACACCTGTAGCCGTAAAATAGGAGCAAAGACGCTTTTCGCCACACACTATCACGAGCTTACGGTCATGGAGGACGAGATAGAGGGAATTGTCAATTACAATATTGCGGCGAAGAAGAGGGGAGACTCAATTACCTTTTTGCGCAAGATAATCAAGGGATCTACGGATGACAGCTACGGTATCGAGGTAGCCAAGCTTGCGGGAATACCCAACGAGGTTATCAAAAGGGCAAAGGAAGTGCTTGCGTCGGTCGAAAAAACTGCCAAGGCGATAAGCACCTCCGAGAAGGAAGAGACGCCCAAGGATGATACGTTGATAACCATTGACGATTTTGTAAACGATCAGGTCATAGAAGAGCTGAAGGCGGTGGATCTCAACACCCTGTCTCCCTACGAGGCAATGAGCTTTTTATTTGACCTTAAGAAGAGACTGAAATAATTTGATTGAAAGGAGGAAGGACCTTGGGAAAGATAAATGTTTTGTCCTTTGCCGTCGCCAATCTTATCGCGGCGGGTGAGGTGGTGGACAGACCGTCCTCGGTAATAAAGGAGCTTCTCGAAAACGCGATTGACTCGGGCGCCGACAGAATAACCATTGAGATACAGAACGGCGGTGTTACCTATATGCGCGTGTCCGATAACGGTTGCGGTATGATTCCCGAGGATCTTCCTGTGGCGATCCGACGACATGCCACAAGTAAAATAAAGAATGCCGAGGATCTTGACGGCATAATCACTCTCGGCTTTCGCGGAGAGGCTTTGGCGGCTATAGCTTCCGTATCCGATCTGCGCATTATATCCAAGACTGCCGATGCTCCCGTTGGCGCGATGCTTGAGGCGCAGTCGGGCAATATAATAGGAGTGACCGAGAGAGCCTGTTCGGACGGTACTACCGTCATAGTGGAAAATCTGTTCTCAAATGTACCCGCAAGGCGTAAATTTCTCAAAAAGGATATTACCGAATCCATGGCGGTAAGCGCAATGGTGGAGAAGATAGCTCTGTCAAAGCCGCATATAGCGTTCAGGCTTATCGTTGACGGAAACGTAAAGCTTGAAACAGTGGGAGACGGGGTGCTGAAAAACACTATATATTCCATATTCGGGCGTGACTTTGCCTCAAAGCTCATCGAGGCGGAGATAGAGATAGAAGGAATAAAGGTTAGCGGATTTGTTGGCAGACCCGATAACGTAAGAGCCAACAGAAATTATCAGAATTTCTTTATAAACGGCAGATACGTCAAATCAAAGACCGCCCTTGCCGCCATCGAGCAGGCGTACACGTCCTACATAGCATCCGAAAAATTTCCGTGCTGTGTGCTGTTTATTGACATAAATCCCGCCACGGTGGATGTAAATGTCCATCCTGCAAAGCTGGAGGTCAAGTTCTCCAACGAAAAGCCTGTATTTGAGGCAATATATTATTCGGTGAGAAACGCTCTCGAGCGCAACACCATGCGTCCCGATGTAGTGCTTGGCGCGCCGTCGAGAACGGCAATACCGTCGGTGCAGCCAAAGTCTACCGCGCAAGCACCGCGGGTCTCCGACATGAGCGTTCCCATAGAGGACGGCAAAAAGGAGTCGCTAAAAAGCAGGCAGATACAAAGCGAGCTTTATGTGGGCAGCCCCGCGGCAACGCCACAAAGCAATTCTTCCGCAAAGCAGGGTGGATTTGCCCATATGTCCGCCGCCGATTATCTGAAGGACTACGGATCGGGAAAAAGGACAGCCGCACCCTCACAGCCTCCAAGGACACAAACGGGTCCTCAATCCGAGGAAAAAACGACGGTCACAGAGACTATGGCGCGGAACATACCAAATCCGGTACCGCCACGAGTAGAACAGCCTGTGACGCAGACAGCTCACGTACCCGAAAAGGCGGAGCGTGTACAAGAAAGTGTTCCGCCTGTTAAAGATAATAGCAGTGAGAGCGAAAAAAACGAAAAGACAGAAAAGATAGAAAAGACAGAAAAGACTGCGGAAGCTCCCGTTTCAAAAAGGCTCACTCACAGGATAGTTGGCGAGGTGTTCAACGCCTATGTTATCGTTGAGTGCGGAGAAAAAATGCTTCTCATAGATAAGCATGCCGCCCATGAGCGTATAATCTTTGAACAGCTCAAGGCGGGCATGAAAAACGGAGCAGAGAGAGCGTCTCAGATGCTTATGCTTCCTCTTGAGGTCATGATGACAAGCGACGAGATACAGACGCTTGCCGAGTACAGAGAGGAGATAGAGGCGGTGGGATTTGAGTTTACCACAGGCAGATATACCGCAAGCGTTACCGCCATTCCGGAAGGTGTGGGTACTGATGCCGTGTCGGATATGCTTGCTGTTATGGCGGAGCGTATCAAGAGCAACACGGGCTCTGCCAAGCTGACACGCGACATCATATTTGAAAAGGCTCTCTATCAGGCATCATGCAAGGCGGCTATAAAGGCGGGCAGAGAATATCCTCCCGAGTATGTTCAATGGATAGTGGACAAGCTGATGGAGATTCCGGATATAACCGTCTGCCCTCACGGAAGACCCGTTGCGATGGAGCTTACCAAGAAAAATCTCGATTATCAGTTTGAACGAAGTTAACTTACCTTATCTTTCGCAAAATGAAAGGTAAGATCGTATTATCAAATAAAATCACAGAAAGAGAAAAATTATGTTTGAAGTATTAACAACAGACGGACGGGCAAGGCGTGGTGTGCTTCACACTGTACATGGCGATATACAGACCCCCGTTTTTATGAATGTAGGTACATGTGCCGCGATTAAAGGCGGCGTGTCCTCCAGAGAGCTTATCGACCTTGACTGTCAGGTGGAGCTTTCCAATACCTATCATCTTCACATCCGCCCCGGCGACAAGCTGATATACGAGATGGGCGGACTTCACAAATTCATGAACTGGCAAAGGCCCATACTCACTGACAGCGGTGGATTTCAGGTATTTTCTTTGTCACAGCTGCGTAAAATAACCGAAGAGGGCGTGCGCTTTGCCTCTCATGTTGACGGAAAGCGTATTTTCATGGGACCCGAGGAGAGTATGCAGATACAGTCCAATCTCGCGTCTACAATCGCCATGGCATTTGACGAGTGCATCGAGAACCCCGCCCCTTATAAATACGTAAAGGATTCCTGTGCGAGAACCGCGCGTTGGCTTGTGCGTTGCAAGAATGAGATGGACAGACTCAATTCCTTGCCCGAGACTATCAACAAGCATCAGCTTTTGTTCGGTATCAATCAGGGCGGAACTTATGAGGATTTGCGTATCGAGCATATGCACACCATAGCCGAGCTTGACCTTGCCGGATATGCTATCGGCGGTCTGGCGGTCGGCGAGGAGACAGAAGAGATGTATCGCATAATCGATGCCGTAGAGCCTCACATGCCTAAGAACAAGCCAAGATATCTCATGGGTGTCGGAACTCCCTGTAACATTCTTGAGGCAGTCCACATGGGCGTTGATTTCTTTGACTGCGTAATGCCCAGCCGTAATGCCCGTCACGGAAACCTGTTCACATGGCACGGAAAGATGAACCTTCTCAATGAGAAGTACGCCCGCGATCCCCGTCCCTTTGACGAGAACTGCGGCTGTCCCGCTTGCCGTAATTACAGCCGTTCCTATGTAAGACATCTTATCAAGGCAAAGGAATCCCTTGGCATGAGACTTGCTGTGGCGCATAATCTTTACTTCTACAACAATCTCACCAGAGAGATCAGAAATGCCCTTGACGGCGGTTATTTTGAAAGCTTTTATCAGAAATACAGAAATATTCTCGGCGAGAGAAGTCAGGATTGAGAATATATAAATTATAATCGTTATAATCAAGAAAGGAAAGCTATGATAGATCAGCGAATTCTTGAAGAAGTGCTTGCCTGTGCCATGTCCACGGGCGGAGACTTCGCGGAGCTTTATGCGGAAAATACCCGAAACAATTCCATTCAGCTTGTTGATGGGAAGATCGACCGAGTGGTGGACAACACCTATTCGGGCGTTGGTGTGCGCGTGTTTCTCGGACAGAGAACGGTATACGCCACTACCACCGACCTCACCCGTGAGGGACTGCTTGCTTGCGCGAGAAGCGCGGCGGACATTCTCGGCGAGTTGAGGACAAATATCAGCGTGTGCCTCGATCCCACAGCCGTACCTGATTTCCATCCCGTCCTCATCAATCCCACAACAGCGGATATGAGAAAAAGGATAGATATACTCAAGCAGGCGTGCTTTGCGGCAAAGGACGTTGACGCGCGCATCGCTCAGGTGCAGGGAACGCTTATGGGCGTTGACCATGCTATCCTTGTTGCCAATAGCGAGGGTCTTCTCAAAGAGGACAGACACATTCGCACAAGACTTATAGTTAATTCGGTAGCGTCGGAGAACGGAGAAAACCAGTCGGGCGGCTGCTCCCCCGGACGCGGAATGGGACTTGAGATGTTTGACACCTTCAATCCCGCGGAGGTTGGTATACACGCATCCAGGCAAGCGCTTGTAAATCTCAGCGCGGGCTACTGTCCTGCGGGACAGATGACGGTTGCCATAGAGAACGGATTTGGCGGCGTTATTTTCCACGAAGCCTGCGGACACTCCCTTGAGGCGACACAGGTGGGCGTGGGAATGTCGGAAATGTGCGGAAAGCTGGGTCAGCAGATAGCAAACGAAAAGGTTACAGCCATCGATGACGGAACTATTCCCGGCGCGTGGGGCTCTGTAAATATAGACGATGAGGGTAATCCAACACAGAGAAATGTTCTTATCGAGAACGGAATACTCAAAAATTATATGATAGACCGTCTCGGCTCTCGCAGAATGGGCATGCCAATGACAGGCAACAGCCGCAGACAGGGCTATACCTATGAGCCCACCTCACGAATGACCAATACCTTTATCGATAACGGTCCCGACAAAAATGAGGATATAATTTCTTCCATCGAGTACGGACTTTACGCCAAGGAAATGGGCGGAGGCTCTGTAAATCCCCTTACGGGTGCGTTCAACTTTGCCGTAAGAGAGGGATATATGATAAGAAACGGTAAGATATGCGAGCCGGTCAGAGGCGCGTCGCTTATCGGAACAGGCTCGCAGATACTCAAGGATATCGACATGGTCGGTCAAAACCTTGAGAGAGGACAGGGTATGTGCGGCTCGTCCAGCGGAAATGTGCCTACCGATGTAGGTCAGCCTCTTATCAGAGTCAAAAAAATAACCGTTGGCGGTCGTTAAGGAGGGAAGAGCATGTATTTTGAAAATGCAAAGGATATACTTGTAAGGGAAGCATTGGCGGCAGGACTTGACGAGTATGAGATATATTACACAGGATCTTCCCAGATAAGCACCGAGACACTGAAGGATGAGATCTCTTCATTCTCGGGCGGAAGCGGCTCGGGTATCAGCTTCAGATGTATCGTGGACGGTCACATGGGCGTTGCCGCCACAGAGCTTTTTGAGGAGAACGAGCTGAGGTCTCTTGTAAGACGTGCCATTGATAATGCTACCGTTATAGAGAACGATGATCTGGCGATCATATTCGGCGGCTCGGAAAAGTACAGCAAAACAGACAGCGCAGAGTTTGAAATGCCCGAGACGGCGTATATCAAGGAGCTTGCTCTTGGTGTTCAGGCAAAGACCTATGCCGAGAGCGATCTTGTCACCGACGGAACTCAGTCGGGTGTGTTTGCCGAGATAAACCGATTTGAGCTGGTAAACTCCAAGGGACTCCGCCTGTCTAATACCGTAGGTCTCGGCGGCGTGTTCGTGCAGGCTGTTATAAATCGGGACGGAGAGGCACAGGAGGCGTTTGATTTCTCCTTGGGCTTTGACAAAGCGGAGGCGCTTTCCGCTACAGCCGTAAAGGAAGCAATTTCAAAGCTTGGAGCTGAGGATGTCCCCTCGGGCAAGTACAGGATAATAATCGACGGTAAGCAGATGCGCTCTATGCTTTCGGCTTTCTCGTCAGTATTTTCGGGTAAGAATGCGCTTCTCGGACTTTCATTGCTGAAGGGCAAGGAGGGTGAGAGGATAGCGGCGGATTGCGTAACGCTTTGTGACGATCCCATGAAAGAGGGAAGTCCCGTGCAGACCCCCTTTGACGGAGAAGGTGTTGCCACCTATAAAAAGAATGTTATAGAGAACGGTATACTCAAAACACTGCTTTATGACCTGTCTGTTGCCCATAAGGCGGGTGTTGCAACAACGGGTAACGGTCAGAGAGGCAGCTACGCCCAGCAGGTGAATATTGCTCCCTTTACCTTCTATATCAAGGGCGGTGAGCTTACCGAGACACAGCTCCTTGAGCGTATGGGTGACGGTATCTATGTCACAGAGCTTAAGGGACTTCACGCGGGCGCTAACGCCGTGACGGGCGATTTCTCTATTGAAAGCGCGGGTTATCTTGTGGAGAACGGCAAGAAAACAAAGGCGGTCAAGGGCTTTACCATAGCGGGCAATTTCTTTGATCTGCTCAAGGGTATCGAGGCGGTTGCGGATAACGTGAAATTCGGTCTCCCCTCGGGCTTTACTACCTTTGGCTCACCCGATTTGCTTCTTGGACAGATGAGTGTGGCGGGAGTTTGATAAATTTCCACCGAATCTTAGCCGATACAGCGTCCTAAGAGTTCAAATAAGTGTTGACAATCGTAATAATATGTGGTAAAATGTAAGATATTAAAATGTTTTCATCAAAAGGAAGGAAATAGCATGAACAATTCAGAAAAGACAATGGATAAAATAGTTGCCCTGTGTAAGAACAGAGGCTTCATTTTCCCCGGCTCGGAGATATACGGTGGACTTGCAAACTCATGGGACTACGGACCTCTCGGAGTTGAGTTCAAGAACAACGTAAAGAAGGCCTGGTGGAAGAAATTCGTTCAGGAGTGCAAGTATAACGTAGGACTTGACAGCGCCATTATTATGAATCCCCAGACATGGGTCGCATCAGGTCACGTAGGCGGATTTTCTGATCCCCTCATGGACTGCAAGACCTGTAAAACACGCCACCGCGCGGATAAGCTTATAGAGGAATATGCCTTTGAGAACGGACTTGACGATAATCCCGCAGGCTGGACATTTGAGCAGATGGCTGACTATATAAAGGAAAAGGGAATAGTCTGCCCCGACTGCGGCGGCACGGATTTTGCCGATATCAAGAAATTCAATCTTATGTTCAAGACGTATCAGGGTGTAACAGAGGACTCTACAACAGAGCTTTATCTCCGTCCGGAGACAGCGCAGGGTATTTTTGTTGACTTCGCAAGCATTCAGCGTTCCGCGAGAAAGAAGCTGCCCTTCGGAGTATGCCAGATCGGTAAGTCATTCCGTAATGAGATCACCCCCGGTAACTTCACCTTCCGTACAAGAGAATTTGAACAGATGGAGCTTGAGTTCTTCTGCAAGCCCGGAACTGACCTTGAGTGGTTCGCTTTCTGGAAGGAATACTGCCGCAAGTGGCTCGTTGACCTCGGCATGAGAGAAGAGAACCTCAAGCTGCGTGACCACAGCCCCGAGGAGCTTTGCTTCTACTCCAAGGCAACAACAGACTTTGAATTCCTGTTCCCGTTCGGCTGGGGTGAGCTTTGGGGCGTTGCCGACAGAACTGATTACGACCTCTCTCAGCACGCCAAGCACAGCGGCAAGGATATGATGTATTTCGATCCCGAGACAAATGAGAAGTATACTCCTTATGTCGTTGAGCCTTCACTTGGCGCTGACCGTGTGGCTCTTGCGTTCCTTGTTGACGCATACGATGAGGAGATCGTTGATCCCGCAAAGAATGATATGCGTGTGGTTCTTCGTCTCCATCCGTTCCTCGCACCCTTCAAGGCGGCAGTTCTGCCCCTTTCCAAAAAGCTTTCCGAGGGCGCTGAGAAGGTATTTGACGACCTCGCAAAGTACTTTAATGTTGACTACGACGAGGCAGGCTCTATCGGTAAGAGATACCGCCGTCAGGACGAGATCGGTACACCTCTCTGCATTACCTATGACTTTGACTCCGAGACAGACGGTTGCGTGACCGTCCGTGACAGAGACACCATGGAGCAGGTAAGAATACCTGTAACTGAGCTTAAGGCTTACATTGAGAAGAAGATAGAGTTCTGATATAACATATAAAAGATCATGATCGGTAAAGACCCGGCGTTCCCGGATCTTTACCGATTAAATACGTTTACATATTTACATACAAGGAGGGGCGCGGTACTCCGCGCCTGACATCAATGAAAACTGCTTTAAAAGAATCAACAGAAGTATCATCGGAGCAAAGGGTAAAGGTATTTCAGCCCAAGCTCCTTTCAATATTCAAAAATTATAACGCTCATAAGCTGGTAAGCGATATTGTGGCGGGAATAATTGTCGCTATAATTGCGCTTCCCCTGTCTATCGCTCTTGCCATTGCCTCGGGAGCGTCTCCCGCGCAAGGTCTTTATACGGCTATAGTCGCGGGCTTTGTTATTGCTTTTCTCGGAGGCTCTAACGTAAATATTTCGGGACCCACCGCCGCATTTGCCACTATCGTCGCAGGTATCATTGCCGCAAACGGATTTGAAGGGCTTGTTATCGCCACGGTCATGGCGGGTGTTATCCTAATTGTGCTCGGCCTTTGCCGCGCGGGCAACCTTATCCGCTTTATTCCCCACACAATAACCGTCGGCTTTACCTCGGGCGTTGCTGTCACAATACTTATCGGTCAGATAAAGGATTTCCTCGGTCTTGACTTCGGAGGTGCCAAGCCCGTTGAGGCGGGGGAGAAGATGGTGGAGATAGTAAAGAACTTCACAACGCTCAATTATAAGGCTCTCATCGTGGGCGCAATAGGTCTCGCGATCCTTATCGTGTGGAATATCCTCGCAAAAAAGACAAAGGGCGTTGCGGCTGTTATCTTCGGAAAGATACCCGCATCCATCGTGGCGGTCATTGTCGGTATACTTATTGTGAGCTTCACACCTCTGAAGGTGGACACCATAGGTTCTCTTTATCCCGATCTTGAAGCGGGACTGCCTAAGTTTGCATTGCCAAGCTTCAAGCTTGATACGGTCATTGCCGTTATCCCCGACGCGTTCACTATCGCCGTGCTTGCCGCTATAGAGTCCTTGCTCTCCTGTGTCGTTTCCGATAAAATGATAGGGGACAAGCATAACTCCAATACCGAGCTTATAGCACAGGGCGCGGGCAATATCTGCTCGGGTCTCTTCGGCGGAATACCCGCCACCGGAGCTATAGCCAGAACTGCCGCAAATGTCAAGAACGGAGGACGTTCACCCATAGCCGGTATCGTTCATGCTCTTGTGCTTTTGCTGTTCCTGCTTGTACTCATGCCCCTTGCAAAGCTCATTCCTATGCCCATTATCGCGGCGATACTCTTTATAGTCGCGTATAATATGAGCGAGTGGAGGGAATTTGTGCATATATGCAAGACCTCTGGAGTGGGAGATGTAATAGTCCTCGTTGTCACTTTTGTGCTCACAGTAGTCCTCAATCTCGTGGCCGCTATCGGCGTGGGGCTTGTTCTCGCTCTCATATTCCACCTCATAAAAAAGCTCCGCGCAAAGAAACAGGGCGGAGAATGTGAGGAATAATATTCCGAATAATATGACAAAAAGATCCATGCGGATATTAGGTATCCTTGGCATGGATCTTTTTTATGCTCGGTTATATGTTATCTGACTGTCAGAACCACCTTGCCCACGTTCTGTCCCTTATAGAGGATATCGTGAGCCGCCTCAGCCTGCTGAATGGGAAGAACAGCGTGTATGGTGGGCTTGACAAGTCCCGCCTCTATCTTGGGATAAACATCCCGCACAAGGCTTGCAAGTATCTCCGCCTTTACCTCGGGTGTACGTGAGCGCAGTGTACTTCCTATTATTCTTACATTTCTGACATATATGTTCTTTAAATCTATCTCCGTCTTAGTACCCGCCAACGCGGCTATCATTATCCATCTCGCTCCATGGTTCAGATACGGCAGACATTCGCCCATAAATGAGCCGCCGAGACAGTCAATGGCAACATCCACTCCGCATCCCGCCTCAAGCTCTGCCCTCAGTACGTCGGCAACTCTCTGCTTTGAGGAATTTATTATTACATCAGCGCCGAGGTGCTTTATTGACTCCGCTATCTCATCCGACAGAACGGAGGTAATGACCCGTATTCCGAATGCCTTTGCCATGGGTATGATCACACTTGCCAGACCCGACGCCCCCGCGTGCATGAGCAGTGTGTTGCCCTCCTTTATCTTACCCTCAATGAAGAGATTGAGATAAGCAGTGGCGAATGCCTCGGGGATAGCTGCCGCCTCCACCATAGAGCAGCCGTTGGGAACGGGCATTAGCATGTCGTACCTGACCGCCACATATTCCGCGTAGCCACCTCCACCGAGAAGCGCGCAAACCTTGTCTCCGACCTTCCATGAGGATTTCTCTTTTGCCTCATCACCTATCTCCGCAATAGTTCCCGCGATCTCAAGTCCCATCCATTCGGGACAGCCCGCGGGGGGCGGATAGTCACCTTCTCTCTGCATAAGGTCAGCTCTGTTGAGCGCCGCCGCTTCTATCCTTACAAGCACCTCATCCGACACTATTACGGGATCGGGTACATCGCTCCAGCTAAGACTTCTGTCTTTGTTTACAAGTATTGCTTTCATTTTTCATTTCTCCTTTGTTTTTCAGCATCCGCAGCATTTAAGTATCGTTTTATATAGCTCCAGCTCATAGTCATATGTGTAAGGATTGACTGTCTCTCCTCTCACCATTGACGCAAAAGCCGTCAGCATTCCGTCATAGCGGTCATGAAGCTCGCTTTTGGAGGACACGCCCTCCGTAAACCAGTCATTGCTGTCGGTATATTCCGTTTTTTCGGAATACTGGGTGTAATGTGTACCCGGCAGCAGTATCTCAAGGGGCTTTATCTCAACCGTGCCCTTTGTGCCCGATACCACGAGCTGACGCCGCATAAATCCGCCTATCTCGGCGGCGCAGGTCTTTACAAATGAAGTTCCGTTGGGATATTCAAGAACGGCCATTCCGTAGTCCTCGGACATCACGCCCTCTGTTCCCGTGGATTTGTTGAGGGGAATTATATTTGAGGGTGTGCCTTGCAGCTGCAAAACAAGGTCAACAAGGTGACAGCCAAGGAAGAACATCATTCCACCTTTAAATGTGTTCAGCCACTCTCTGTTATAGTCTTTATGCCGGCAGTTCATCTGCGCTTCAACACTGTAGATCTCTCCAAGCTCTCCCGCTCTTACACGCTTTATAAGATCGGAGATGATGGGATTGTAGCGGTACATGTAGCCTGTGTGGAACACCTTACCGCCTGTCTTTACCGTGTTTATAAGTCGCTCAAAGCTTTCATGATCCTGACTTCCCGGTTTTTCCATGTGAATATGCTTGCCGTGCTCAGCCGCCATCTGCGCGTACTTATTAAGATGGATCTCGTCTGTTTCAACCGTGACCGCCTCTATGGTGGGATCATTCATTATCTCATCGAGGGAAAGCTCGCAGTATCCATCAAAAACATGTAGCTTATTTGCGCATTCCTCTCTCTCATTCTCCACCAACGTGTATCCCACTACCTCAAATAAGTCGGAAAGCTTACAGATGGACTTAAATATCTCAAGTCCGTGGCTGTGTCGGTTTATTCCTATTTGGGCAATTCTTATCCTTCTCATTTTATCTCGCTCCAATCAAACTGAACTGTAGGGAAGTGATTTTCACTGGCAAGCCGTGTGTAGACGGTGCCTGCCTCGATGTAGGGATGAACCTCTTCGATAAGCACCTTGAAGTCAAGTCTGCCGAGATACAGCAGCTTGAGTATCGCGCGTGCATCGTCACCGTCTGTCCACCAGCCATGAGAGGACTCAAGCTTGGGACGCGCCATGGTGTGAGCGCCTATCAGCGTGATACCGGGGCCGTGTACTTTGCGGTAGTAGTCCACGGTAAAGTCGGCATTTCTTGTACATCCGAGCAGCGCCACTCTGCTAAAACGCGCCATGCAGTCAAGAGCGAGATTAAGTCCGCCGCCATTTCCTGTTATCTCAATGCAAACATTTGCGCCCTTGCCCGTTATCTCCTTTACCCTTTCGGCAAATCCGTCCTCAAAGGGATCAAGAGCGTAATCCGCGCCAAGCTCCAATGCCTGCTTACGCCTGCTCTCCACAGGATCAACGGCGATTATGGGCGCGGCTCCCGCTACCCTGAGAAGCTGTACGGCAATCAGACCGAGAACTCCAAGTCCCATTACCAGCGCCGACTCACCTATCTCCAATCCGCATTTTCTGATGGCGGCGAGAGGAAAGGTTGCTATATGGACAAGCGCGGCTTGATCGAAACCGACGCTATCCTCCAATTTGTATGCTCTGTCCGCTCTCACGCGGCAGTACTCAGCGTGTACCGTCCAGGCGCAAGCCACGCGGTCTCCGACCTTCAGATCGCTGACAGCCGAGCCTACCTCGACGACCACTCCCGAAGTGCTGTAGCCAAGCTGACGGGGGAAGGACACCTTGCCTGATTTTGAAGGGCTGATATTGGGGTCTCCCAAAAGATTTGCCCGCTCAGTACCTGAACTGACGGTGGATCGATACACCCTGACCAGCACCTCGTTTTCCGCAATAACAGGCATGTCATTTTCAACCACCTCTGCAATACCCGGAGCAGTGAAAATAATATTTTTGTTTTTCATCCTTATAACTCCTATAAGATATTATTATATTGCTATTATATCATGGAGTACACATGTTTGCAATACACTATATTGCAAACAACATACACTATTCTGCAAAAAAACGGAGATCAGCTCTGGGTGAGCGATCTCCGTGATCTTATTTTGTATCAATCGTATTTCCAATGACTGCGTTTACGGATATGGGAGTATCATATGCGCTTACCATCAAGCCAAAGCCTTCTCCACCATCAAAGGTGAGCGTTCCCGATTTCCCTATGATCTCGCCCGATGCCACGATATCTCCCGCCTTGACATCGACTGCACCAAGATTGCAGTACCATATTTTAAGTCCCAGACCTACGTCAACAATGGCGTATTTGCCAAGAACACTGTTTTCTCCCGCGTATACCACCGAGCCGCCATAGCACGCGACGACCGACATGCCGTAACCGTCAACGCAAGCGTACTGCGTATATATAAGACTGTATTCTTCATACCCGTATTCACACGGAGCACCGAAATCGGATATTACTGTATATCCTCGTTCTTCGGGGGACGTGAATGCGCCGGTGAGGAAGTTGTAGTCATTCCGCTTCAACAGTGATTGCTTGAAATTGACACCAAAGGCGGCGCTTGCCGCCACAATTTGCTCACGTGTGGGCACGGCTTCGCTGTCTTCCTCAATGGTGAAGGTCTTTGTGGCGACTCCGTAAGACACGGTAAACTCATAGGTATTTCCTTCAACATCCGACGGATAAGGTATAAGCGCGCAGGCAGTCTCACCGTCAAGATAAAAATCGGGAGAAAAATCCGATTGCTCGGATGAGAATAACAACATTGATGTATCGGTAACATTTGTGACCTTGAGTACGGCAAACTGTCCCGGGGCGAGCAGGGATGTGTTAAGTGAGAGATCGGCTCGCTTGCGGATGATGACGTTGAAATCGTAATTCAGCTCACCGTAATTTCTGCCATCTCCGCTGTTGCTCCATACCGCGCGAACGGTGATATTGAGAATATTGCCGGAGTCCACAGTTACAAATGGAAGCTCATCAAAAGAGCCATCAAATATCTTCTGACCGAATTGGTACACACGAACCCGGCAGTAGTCGGGCATATCGGAAAAGGAAAGGGAGATACCTCCTGTTATGCTGTACGTTTTTGGGCTTTGGTTGGTGACCGTGTCTGCTGAAACAAAGCTGTCATTTATATTCTTGTAGTTCCATTTCGCGCTCAGTGGCAATATGCTGTCTCCGTCAGTGGTGGAAAGCTCCGGCGGAGTAGCCTCCACATATAGGCACTGAGAAAATTCCGATGCCAGAAAGCGCTCGCTGTCTGCGGCGGAGATCCTGTAATATTGTCCGTCGGAGTCAACACAAAAGCTGGAGCCCTCCGTAAACGAAAAATGACAGATGAGCGATATGTCTTTACCGTCAAGCTTCATGCTTGCCGTCAGCGGAGTCTCGGTCTGAACTCCTTCCGACGGAGGATCACTTTTCTCCATATTGCTGTAAACAGCCTTGAATATCTCAAGAAGTGAGTCGCTTCCGTCTGGCTCAGATGAAGCGTCCTCCCGGAATAACTCGTTTCCCTCACTGTCGAGCAGCACTACCTGAGAGGAGTCGGGAGAGGAAACTATAATTTCATTGTTGGTGTGTATGATACTGAATATAGCAAGAACCGTGGGGAATAGAACGGCAAGGGTAACGAATAAAACGGTAAGGGCTTTTTCGATCCCTATTTTTTCAATAGCCTCGGTAATTATATTTCTTTTTAACATCGTACTGCCGATTCCTCCTTTCCCCGAAAAAATAATATCCAATATTAATTATACACCAATAGAGGAAGAAGGTCAAGACTTTTTATTAAATTACCGTGTAAGAAAGTCCATAGCTTTTTGCGTAAGCAAGCGCGAAGGAATCGCTGTGGCAGTAAATAGTGAGTGAGGAATCGGTAGCTCCGAAAGCTGAATAACCGATGCTTGTAACACTTGACGGAATAGTCACGGACCTGAGCTTTACGCATCCGTTAAAAGCAAACCAACCTACCGTCTCTATTCCATCAGATATTATAATACTTTTGACAGCGGTGTTTTCAAAAGCGCCATCGGCAATGGCAACTATCCTGTAGCCGTCCACAGATGCGGGAATAACTATCTGTGTGTCCTCACCATCATATCCGGTTATTGTTGCTTTGTTGTCGGAAATTATGTACTTGAATCCGGTGGATATCTCGGCAATGTTGTCTGAGCTACCCGCTGCGGTGTCGGCTGAGGTATCCGTCTCGGCTTTAAGCGCGTTGAGCTGTTCTGTAAGCTCGGCTAATTTTTTTTGATATTCGCTGTCATTCACGTATTGATTCTGCTGAAGCAAAAGTATCTGATTTTCAAGTGACGTTATGGTGCTTTGATATTGATGAAGCTTGTCGTCGATAGTAGTGTCGTCAGCATCAGAATCCTTTGAGGAGCAGGATGCGAAGAGAAACAAAAGCGCTGTCAGACATAAAATAGCAGTGATCTTTTTCATGATTTAAATCTCCTTGTCTTTTAATATTTCAGGTGGGTACATAAAGCATACCATCTGCGGAGAATTAAATCAAGTGAATCCTGTCGATGAAACAAAAAAGTTTTTTTAAAATTTCTCGACTTTTTTTGAAAAACATCTTGACAAACCAAAATATTTGAGATATAATATTAAAGTCGCATATGACATTATCCATATGCGGGCCATTAGCTCAGTTGGTTAGAGCAACCGGCTCATAACCGGTCGGTCCGGGGTTCGAGTCCCTGATGGCCCACCAAAAAGCACGCTTCGGCGTGCTTTTTTCAGTTATATTAGTCTTTAGGAAGATTTAATTAGGTAGGATAACTTATGATAAAAAAGATAAGCGGTGATGAAATTGCCATATGTGCACAGGTAATTAAGAAAAGCTTTTCCACTGTTGCGGATGAATTTGGCCTCACGGTAGATAATGCCCCGAGATTTACGGCATTTGCTACAACTGAAGAGAGATTGAATTGGCATTTGAACGTAGAGCATAGACCTATGTATGCGTTTTACAATAACGGGGAGATCGTCGGATATTATTCTTTACTGTTACAGGAGAATGGTGTATGCGAATTAACCAATTTGTGTGTTCTTCCCGCATGCAGACATAAAGGAATTGGAGAAGCACTTTTGAAACATTCTTTTAATGTCGCCTTGACGCTGGGCTGTTCGAAAATGAATATAGGTATCGTGGAAGAGAACAAGATATTAAGGAAATGGTATGAATTATATGGATTTGTTCATATCGGAATACATAAATTTGATTTCTTTCCATTTACCTGCGGATATATGCAGAAAAAATTATAATGTCATATTACACAAAAACGTCAGCTTAGATTCGTACCTTTTAGCTAAAACATGAAATGTTGGTTTTTTTGAGATTTTTTTCAAAAAAGTACTTGACAAAAAGGAAGTAATGAGGTATAATATGCAAGTCGCCTCGAGAGAGGGAGACGGACACAGAGCGAAGCTTGAAAAACTTTTTTGAAAAAAGTCAAAAAAACTTTCAAAAAAGGTATTGACAAGT
>JAFTQL010000050.1 GCA_017462795.1 Clostridia bacterium | reverse complement strand
TTCTTTTGCTTACTTTTCTTTCGAGATGACTTTAAGGGATGATCCGAATTACAGGTTTTCACTGTATATGGTCTCTTTGCTTTCTTTTGCTTACTTTTCTTTCGCGGAGACTTTAAGGGATGATCCGAATTATCAGGTTTTCAGTGTACATGGTCTCTTTGCTTTCTTTTGCTTACTTTTCTTTCGCGAAAGAAAAGTAAGGGAAATTTTAAATTTTTGAAAAATAATGATATGACCGTTGATTTATAGGTGAAAATGTGATAAAATAAATATGAATATATTTTAGGAGAAACGCTATGACTAACAGAGAAAAATTTCTTGAGATCTATAATGCCTGCATTACACGAGAGGGTGCGGACAAATTACTTGAATACATAGAGTGTAAGACAGACTTTTTCACTGCTCCCGCTTCTACCCGTTTTCACGGTGCATATGAGGGCGGACTGCTTGAGCACAGCCTCAATGTTTACGAGTGTCTTTGTGATTTTGTAAAGCGTCCCAGATTCAGCGAAAAGTACGGATTTACCTTCAGTGAGGAGAGTCTTGCCATCGCCGCGCTTCTTCACGACCTGTGTAAGACCAATTTTTATAAGACAGAGATGCGCAACGTAAAGAGAAACGGCGTCTGGGAAAGTGTTCCTTATTATACCATCGAGGACAATCTGCCTTACGGTCACGGGGAAAAATCGGTCTACATAATCTCGGGCTTTATGAAGCTTACACGTGACGAGGCGTTTGCCATCAGATATCATATGGGCTTCTCGGGTCCCGAGGACGCGAATCAGGTGGGCAGAGCCCTTGAGATGTTTCCTCTCGCTTTCGCGCTTTGCGTTGCCGACATGGAGGCGTCATATTACATGGAGGGAACTCCCTCAAAATAAATTTTAAGGAGCGTACACAATGGCAGATAAAACACCCACACCCCATATAAAAGCGTCCGCCGCTGATGTGGCAAAGGTAGTGCTTATGCCCGGCGATCCTCTCCGCTCGGAATTTGTGGCGAAGAATTTTCTTGAAGATCCCGTGCTTTTCAATAACGTGAGAGGTGTTCGAGGTTACACGGGAGAATGGAACGGACAGCGTGTGTCGGTCATGGCGAGCGGCATGGGAATGCCGTCCATCGGTATTTACAGCTATGAGCTTTATAACTTTTTTGATGTTGACTGCATAATCCGCATAGGCTCGGCGGGCGCTTTGCAGAAGCACGTCGGACTCAGAGATATTGTTTTCGGCATGGGCGCATGTACAAATTCCGCATACTCCGAGCAGTACGGTCTGGGCGGTCATTTCGCGCCTGTTTGCGACTACGGCGTTCTTGAGTGCGCTGTGGAGACGGCGAGACAAATGGGGCTTAAATACCATGTTGGTAACATTTTTTCCTCCGACACATTTTATGACGATAATGGTGGCGGACTTAAATGGCAGAAAATGGGTGTGCTTGCCGTGGAGATGGAAGCGGCGGCGCTTTATATGAACGCGGCGAGGGCGGGGAAGAAGGCTCTTGCCATCTGCACCGTGTCCGATTCGCTCGTCACGGGCGAGGCTACCACCTCCGATGAGCGAATGAGCGGCTTCACCGATATGATGAAGCTGGCGCTGGATGTTGCGGCGAAAATACAGAAGGTGTGAGGTAAGCGAATGTCTGTTAAGCGTGTATTTCTTATGGTTCTTGACAGCGTCGGTATAGGCGAAGCGCCCGATGCCGCGGACTTCGGAGACGTGGGCGCGCATACACTGAGAAGCGTATATCAAACGGGATTGCTTGATATCCCCAATCTCAAAAAGCTTGGTATGGGAAATATAGACGGTCTGGATTTTATCGGTAAGACGGAAAGCCCCATGGCGAGCGTGGCACGAATGACCGAGCTGTCACGGGATAAGGACACGACCATCGGACACTGGGAGATAGCGGGACATGTATCTCGCTCCCCCCTGCCTACCTTCAAGGATGGCTTTCCCAAGGAAATAACAGATAAGCTGGAGGCGGCTTTCGGCAGAGGAATACTCTGCAACAAGCCCTATTCGGGTACTGCGGTCATCCGCGATTTTGGCGAGGAGCATATAAAGAGCGGTAAGCTTATCGTGTATACCTCCGCTGACAGCGTGCTGCAGATCGCGGCGCACAAGGATACCGTTTCCGTGGCGGCGCTTTATGAATACTGCAGTGTTGCCCGCGAGATAATGAGCGGTGAAAAATACGGCGTGGGCAGAGTTATTGCCAGACCCTTTGAGGGAGAGGCGGGGAATTTCGTCCGTACTGCACAAAGGCGTGATTTCTCGCTTATGCCTCCCGAGGGATTGCTCCCAGATGCTGTTGTTGCCAACGGACTTGAGTGCGTGGCTGTTGGCAAGATATCCGATATCTTTGCGGGACGGGGATTTACACGCTCCATCTATTCTCATTCCAATGAGGAGGGTATGGCTGTTTGCTCAATGCTTGCGGACAACGACTTCAGCGGACTTTGCTTTGTCAATCTTGTGGATTTTGATATGCACTGGGGACACCGCAGAGATGCGGTGAAGTACGCCGAGGGGCTCAATGCCTTTGACAAATGGCTTGGCGGCTTTATTGAAAAGCTGTCGCCCGACGATATGCTGATGATAACAGCCGATCACGGTTGCGATCCCGGCTTTGAGGCGACCACCGACCATACAAGAGAATACACCCCCTTTATAATGTACCGTTACGGCATGCCCGCGAAGAATTTCGGCACAAGATGCGGCTTTTGCGACATCGCCGCCACCGCGGCAGAGGCACTGGGTATTGAATTTATATGCGACGGTAAGTCGATGATCTGACAGAAAAACAGAGGTAAACAATGACAGTAAATGAACTGATAAGGTTGGCGGATGAGGCTCGGAAAAGAGCTTACTCCCCCTATTCCCGCTTTGCCGTAGGCGCGGCACTGCTGACGGGAGACGGGAGGGTCTTTTGCGGCTGTAATATAGAGAGCGCGTCCTTTTCTCCCACCTGTTGCGCCGAGAGAGTGGCGATATTCAAGGCGGTGAGCGAGGGCGAGCGGAATTTTTCCGCCATTGCTGTCAGCGGCGGAGAGGCGGACGGAGAGCCTTTGCCGCGTTGCTATCCTTGCGGCGTGTGCCGCCAGGTGCTGGCTGAATTTTGCGGAGAGGATATGAAAATATATTTTTCGGACGGAACAGAGACGACTCTCGGAGCTCTTTTGCCGTTTGGATTTTCACTTGAGAAAGAAAAAGAATAAAAAATTTGTAGGTATCGGTAAATGAAGAAAAGTACGCGTACAGCATTTATATATTTCAGATATATTTTTCCTATCATAGCGATGACGGCGATGGTGTGTGTCATGTTCGTGCCCGCATATCGCTTTGTCACCGCGGATACGGGAGTAAATAAAGCCATTTCTCTGTGGACACTTTTAGGCAATTCATGGGATCAGGTGAGAGATTATCTCTTTGGCGGCGGAACGCAAGAGGCGGTGGTCGCGGATTTCTCGTGGACGGTCCTTGCTGTTATAATCCTTTTTGCTTTGCTGTTTATTGTGGGAGCGGTTTCCGCTGTATACGCGGCGGTCAGCGCGTTTCGGTATTTTGCGGACGGCTGTCGGGAGAGCAGAGCGAGAGCGCTGTTTATAACGCTTGTTCCAAACAGAATTGTTCTTTGCGTTTACCATGCCCTCACTCTTCCCGTATTTCTGTTTCCCATTATTCTGCCTTCGTTTTACGACGGCATACTTAACTACCATGTTGAGCTGTCGTATGCGTCATTTGATATGGCGATCATAGCGTCGCTGCTTTATGCGGCTTCGGTCGTCATTATAGCGGTGTCCTCGGGATATGAAAAGGAGGCGGAGCGCAACCTGTTTATCAGGCGCAAGCCCTTTGAGGATCAGGAGTACGATGAGGAGGAAGAACAGTATGAAGAACAGAAGAAGAGTCATGACCCCTATGAGGAGATGGCAGAGAAGGCAAGGCAGGAGCAGGCGGAGCGCATAATCCGCTTGCTGAACAGACAGACGGAAAACGACACGAAAGAGGAAGATAAATGAGCGGTGCTACCTTACAGGAGCGATACATAAATATAAAAAAACAGCTTTTCGAGACCTATTATTCATTTCTTAACGAGGAGCAGAGAAGAGCGGTATTCAGTACCGATGGACAGCTGCTTGTCCTTGCGGGCGCTGGAAGCGGAAAGACCACGGTGCTTGTAAACCGAGTGGGCTTTATAATAAAATACGGAAATGCCTATCATTCGACCTTTGTTCCTCCCGACGTAAGCGAGGAGATGATAGCGAGACTTGAGGACGCAAAGCGGCTGCCGCGCGAGCAGCTTGCCGAGGTGCTGACCGAGTTTATACACAGCCCTTGCCCGCCGTGGCAGGTGCTTGCCATAACCTTCACAAAGAAGGCGGCGGAGGAGATAAGACAAAGGCTTGCCGCCACTCTTGGGGAGGGAGTGAACGTAAGTGACATATGGGCGGGTACATTCCACTCCATATGCGTAAGGATCATCCGCAGATACTCGGACACCATCGGCTATAAGTCGGACTTTTCCATATACGATACCGATAACACAAAGTCGGTGCTCAAGGATATCATGAAGGAGCTTCGTATTGACGAGAAATCCCTTCAGCTCAAAAGCATACGCGGCGAGATAAGCAGAGCCAAAAACAAGCTTATGACACCCGAGATGTACAGACGCGAGGTGTCGGGAGATTATCGCCGCGAGAAGATAGCGCTTGTTTACGAAAAGTATCAACAGCGTCTGACGGAGTGCAACGCACTTGACTTTGACGATATCATCATGCAGTCGGTGAGGATACTTGAGGAAAACGAGGAGGCGAGACGGTACTACGGCAACAAGTTCAGATATGTATGTGTTGACGAGTTTCAGGACACCAACGAGGCACAGCTCAAGCTGACAGAGCTTCTGGGAAGCGTGTGGAATAACGTCATGGTGGTGGGAGACGACGACCAGAGTATATATAAATTCCGCGGAGCGGTGGTACAGAACATAATCGATTTCGGAAGGCAGAAGGGAACGCAGATAATAAGACTTGAACGCAATTACCGCTCCACAGACTGTATCCTTGACGCGGCAAACGCCGTTATATCCAAGAATACTACCCGTATGGGTAAAAAGCTTTATACGGAAAGACATGACTCAAGCCGCATCACACTGCACCGCGCGGAGACACAGAAGAGCGAGGCGGTGTACATCTGTGAGCGGATAAACGAGCTTGTGGTAAGCGGCAGGTATAAGTACAGAGATATAGCGGTGCTTTACCGTCTCAACGCCATTTCCAACGCCATAGAGACCACCATGTCCGCAAGCGGCATTCCTCATCTTACTCTGTCGGGACAGAGCTTTTACGAGCGCATGGAGATCAAGGATCTGCTGGCGTATCTGTATGTTATAGTCAATCCCTCGGACAGAGAGAGGCTCAAGAGGATAATCAATGTGCCTCGCCGAGCCATAGGAGCAAAGACGGTGGAGGGACTGTTTGCCATAGCCACGGAGCAAGGAGTCGATCCCATTGTGGTTATGAGGAACGCGGATAAATTCGCGGCGCTCTCAAGAAGCGCGGCGAGCCTGAGGCGCTTTGCCGCCATGATAGACACGCTGACAGACAGCCTGAACGGGGACATAAGCCTTGAGGATTTCGTTGGACGGGTGCTTGATGTGTCGGGCTACAGACAGGCGCTTGTTGACGCTGGCGCTGAGGAGAAGGAAAGACTTGACAACCTTGATGAGTTTATCTCCAACGTCATTGATTTCGAGGACGAATACAGACAGTCAGCAAATGTTTATGTTGAAGCGGAGCATGACGGCTTTGAGATGGCGCCAAATGTCACTCCCTTCGGTATACTTAACGCTTTCCTTGAGCGATGCTCGCTGGTAGCGGATGTGGACAGATATGACGAGAGCGCGGACGCGGTTGTGCTTATGACCATGCACTCCGCAAAGGGTCTGGAGTTTCCCGTCGTGTTCCTGCCCGCCATGGAGGATGGAGTTTTCCCGGGACATCAGAATCTCAATTCCATAAGCTCCGAGGATATGGAGGAGGAGAGGCGGCTTGCTTATGTCGCCCTGACACGAGCCAAGGACAAAATATACATAACCCATACCCGCAACAGAATGCTGTATAATCAGACGTCCTACAATCCGCTGTCTCAGTTCGTGCGTGAGATACCCGATGAGCTTATAAGCGACGAGACACCGGATTACGATGCTTACGCTTATACGCCAAAGCCCAAATTCAAGACATATTTTTCCGCCGCTCCCGAGTACAGCGAAAGAAATGCCTCTGCCACGTCAGCTTCCACCCCCAAAAGACCCGCCACCGTTACTCTGAACATAGGCGACAGAGTAAGCCACAGAGTGTTCGGAGAGGGCGAGATATTCAGTGTGAAGCCCATGGGTGCGGACGTACTCTACGAGGTCGTATTTGACACAGCGGGAACAAAAAAGCTTATGGGCAGCTTTGCCAAGCTCAGAAAAATAAATTAAAAAATGATCAAGGAGGTTTGTTATGAAAAGCAGCTTTATCAGAATTATTTCCTGTGTTACAGTCTTTCTAATGATACTTTCCATGGTGTTATCCTGCGCCAAGGAGCCGGATCGTGGTCCTGTTGATCTGGAGGGCTACGGTGACGGAGAGAATACCGACAGGCAGGGCGCGGATACTTTAACGGAAGCGCCTGTTGATACATGGGGCAGTACCGTGGAAACCACGGATAAGTACGGCAGTGATTTCAGCCAATATGATTATTCCGGTGCGGAGATCGGACTGCTGACATCAAAAACATATTTCCCCGAGATATATGCCGAGGATACCTCCGACAGGCTCTCTTTCGCCGTATTTGAGCGCAAGCTGAAGGTTGAGGAGATGTTGAATGTCACGCTGGCGCTCTCCGCTCTCGGCAATGATGGCGCGGTTAACGATGAGGTACGCAGGCAGGTTCTTTCGGGTGAGGATGTGTATCAGCTGGTGATGGACAGCAGACAAAATCTGCATTATGCCGTAGGCGACAGTATTTATAATAACATGCTTGAGATCCCTACGATGGAGCTTGGAAAGCCGTACTATTCCCAGAGCTTTATCGATACCGCGTCCATAGGCGAAAAGCTGTATACCATCACGGGCAATGCGTCTCTTTCCTACGTTGAGAATGCGTATGCTACCTTCTTCAACATGAAAATTGCGGATGCCAAAGGAGTTCCCGATCTTTACGATGCGGCGGCGGCGGGCAAGTGGACCATCGAGTATCAGTTGAAGTACTGCAAGGATCTCTTTGACGATAATGGCGGAAACGGTCAAAGAGATGAGGGTGATACCTACGGCATGATAACCACCGCGCAGTGGTCTGTCGATCCGTATATCAGCGCCTTGGGCTTTGATATCACAAAGGATAACGGCGGAAAGCTGAGTGTGGCTGTGGATACAAACAAGGGATTGGTGGTGGCAGAACTGCTTAACGAGCTGTTCTGCGGCTCGGACGGCACCTACGTTTATGAGGGTGCGGTATCGACCTTGGAGCTGGCAAAATATTTTGTGGCGGATACGGCTCTGTTTATGACAAATGTCATCGGTTCATATGCTCAGGTAGACATGAAAAATGCTCAATACGGTATCCTTCCCATGCCCAAGCTTGATGAATCTCAGGAATCCTATATCTCTTACAATAACGATGCCGTGTCGGTATTTGCCATCCCGCGCTCGGTCGCGCGTCTTGATATGGCGGGCGTTGTGCTTGATTGTCTCTTCTCGGTCAGCGACGGTTGCAGAGAGGCGTTGTTTGAGGATATTATGAGATATCAGCAATCTTCCGCGGCGCTGAATATGCTTGAGCTGATATCCGTTACCGTATATGTGGATACCATCTTTATGTACTCCAAAAATGTTGATTACGCGGGATATTTTATGCGGGATATCGCTACAAAGCAGGGTGTCAATTTCATTACCGCATGGACAATGGAGAAGGCAAGCGTAAATAAGGCTGTTGAGACTATCAACAGCACATTTGAAAAAATATCCTGATAATAAAGCAATAAGGGCTGAGGTAACTCAGCCCTTATTGGCGGGATCATTTCTTTACCATATCCATGATGGACTCGGGAAGATCTGTTTCGGATATTATTCCGTCTATGTCACAGATATTTCCCATGTTGTAAAAGCATGTCTTACCTACCTTACTGCTGTCGCATAGCAGTATCTTGCGCTTGCTGTGCTCAAACATGACCTTTCTCAGATTTGCCTCCTCAATAGCGTTGTCGGTCATCCTGCCGTATTCGTCAAGACCGTGGCAGGAGAAGAACAGTATATCAGCGTTGAAGTTCCTTATAAATGTCTCCGCCTGCTCTCCCACATATGAGTAGGAGTGGATTATCATCTTCCCGCCCGTGCAGAAGGTTCTTATATTCGCCTCCGCCAGCATCAGCGCGGTTTTAGCACCGCTGGTGATGACGGTTATGTTTTTGAGGCGGGCAAGGTAGGGAACCATGTGGTAAGCGCTTGTAGAACCGTCCAGCATTATCACCATGCCGTCCTCGGCAAAAGCGGAGGCACGTTTTCCTATCTCGCTTTTAGTGGCGCTTTTTTCGTTCTCTCTTAGGAAAAATGGTATCTCATGGTAGGCGGTTGCCGTGTTCAGCACCGCGCCACCGTACATTTTTGTGATTATGCCCTTGTCGTGAAGATCATTGAGATCCCGACGGATAGTCGGCTCGCTGACAAACAGCCTGCTTGCGAGCTCTTTTACACTTATGTCGGGTTTTTCTTTAAGCTCGTCGAGTATGCGACGGTGTCTTTCTCCAATCATCATAATGAATTTTACCTCCTATGTATGAAGATTGATGATTTTTTGTGATTATTTCGACCTCGAAATTTGATTATTTATCAACATTCGCAGAGTTTATTGACTTTTTGATCAATTCGTGTTTTAATTATAATACAGAAAATCGAATTTGTCAATATAAAAAATTCAGGAAAAGGAGATTTAACATCATGAAGACACAGGCAGTAAGACTTTACGGCGCGATGGACATGAGACTGGAGGCGTTTGAGCTTCCCGCAACAGGTAAGGATGAGGTCCTTATAAAGGTAGTTACAGACTCTCTGTGCGCGTCCACCTACAAGGCGGTCAAGCAGGGAACCGCCCACAAGCGTGTCCCTCCGGATATCGCTGAGAAGCCCATCATCATCGGACATGAGCTTTGCGGAGAGATCGTTGAGGTAGGAGAGGATCTCAGAAATGACTGGAAGGTCGGTCAGAGAATAGTAATTCAGCCCGCGCTCAAGCTTGAGAGCGGATATGATCCCGGCTATTCCTATCAGTACTGCGGAGGCAGCGCTACATATGCGCTTGTTCCTTCCATAGTTCTTGAGAGAGGCTGTCTTATTCCTTATGAGGGAGAGAGCTTCTTTGGCGGATCTCTTGTTGAGTCTCTCGGATGCGTTCTCAGAGGCTTCAAGGGCTTTTATCACACCGATTATTCCAACTACATCCGCACAGATGGCGCGAAAAAGGGCGGAAAGCTTGCGATACTCGGCGGTGCGGGACCTATGGGCATAGGTGCTGTTGAACTGGCTATAGGCTATGCGGGCGTTTCTCAGGTGGTCGTTACCGACCTTTCTCAGGAAAGACTTGATTATGCCGCCGCAAAATGCACCGTGGAGTTTGCGGCAGAGCACGGCTGTAAGCTTACATACCTCAACACAGCGGGACTTGAGGACCCCGCGAAGGTGCTCAGAGAGATGTCCGACGGAGGATTTGACGATGTATTCGTAATGGTTCCCGTTCCCGCGCTCTTTACAATGGCAGAGGAGATCTGCTGTGAGGATGGCTGTGTAAACTTCTTTGCGGGTCCCGCGGTTCACAATCTTCAGGGCTCTCTCAATCTTTACCGTCTCCACTACGAGGGCATCCATGTTGTCGGAACGGCGGGAAGCATTCCCGAGGATACCGTTGATACCATTCATCTTATTGAGGACGGCAAGGTAAATGTGGGCGCTATCGTTTCTCACATTCTCGGACTCGGCGCTGTAGCGGATACCATTCTCGCAATGGAAAAGCCCGGCGGAGCAAAGAAGGTATGCTATACAGGCATAGATATTCCTCTTATCGCGATCGACGATCTTGAGGAGCTTGGTAAGGACAACGAGCTTTACCGCAAGCTTGCGGAGATAGTTAAGGCTCACGGCGGACTGTGGTGTGCGGAGGCAGAGGCATATCTGCTTGAGCACGGTCCTAAAATCTGATTAAAATAAAAGGATATATTATGAAGATCATAACACTTACTCTCAATCCCGCGTTTGACATGCACTGCTTTGTTGAGGATTTTCAGCCTTATCATGAGAATCTCGCAAGCATCACCGCCAATGAGGCGGGCGGAAAGGGCGTTAATATCTCCCGAGCCCTTACGGTGAACGGTGTGGAAAATACCGCCCTTGTCGTCCTCGGCGAGGAAAACGGCGATACCTTCAGGAGAAGCCTTGCGGCGGACGGTATTGATTTTATAGAGATCACCGTTCCCGGAAGAATACGTGAGAATATCACTCTCCACACAAACGGAGCGGATGAGACGAGGATCAGCTTTTCCGGCTTCAGCGCCGACGACAGCCTGCTTGACATGACCGAGAAGGCTCTTGCGGGCAAGCTTGACGAAAATACTATTCTCACCTTTACGGGCAGAGTTCCGGGCGGTGTGAGTATTGACGCGGTCAAGGCAATGCTCGGCAGAATGGCGGCGACGGGCGCAAAGATAGTTATCGACTCCCGTTCATTTACCACCGAGGATATCATTGAGCTTCATCCTTGGCTTATAAAGCCAAATGAGGAGGAGATCGCCATGTATTCCGATATCCCCGTTCACGATTTTGAGGGAGCGGCTAAGGCGGCAGAGGCGCTGAGAAGCAAGGGCATTGAAAATGTTATGATAAGCCTTGGCTCAAAGGGCGCGATGCTTTGCTGTGCGGACGGATGCTTTGTGGCTCGCGCGCCCGGGATAACGGCGCTTTCCACCATAGGCGCGGGAGACAGCTCCATAGCGGGCTTTGCCGCCGCCGCAAAGATGGGAGCACCTTACAGCGAAATGCTGAGGACAGCGGTATGCTACGGAAGCGCCGCGTGCATGACCGAGGGCACACGTCCCCCAAAAGCGGAGGATGTGGCAATGCTGCTTGAAAAGGCGACTGTTGAGAAAATATAAGAAAAAAGCAAGCGGAACGAATTATAAAACCAATTCGTTCCGTTTGTTTTTGTTTTATTCTATTTCATTCTCGATAAAAGCTCTTCATAAAACGCTTGTGTGCTTTGCTCGTCTCCAAGATTTATGACCACCGCTTTGCCGTTTACTCTCAGCACCACGCAGGTCTCGCATTTTGCATAGGTGTAGCGGGTGTAGCCGCCGAACTCCTCATTCCTGAAGGCGCCCATTCCGAGGCGGGGAGAGCCAAAGCCGCTGACTCTGTCACCAGCATCGCTGTCCTCGCGGTATTCAATGCCCTCTATATCGCCGTAATCAACAGTAAGATCGTCCCAATAGCTTGCCTCTACGGTAAACGAGGTGTCGTCATACCGCACAGTCAGCTCTCCAGTAAAGCTTATAACAAGCAGTACAACAAGCAATACAGCTACCGCTCCGAGTATGATCCATGTGACGATCCTGCTGTATTTTCCCACCACCACGCGGCTGTCGGCTTTGGTGGCTGTTCCCAGCTTCAGTTGCTTTCTGTAATATACATAGGAATATATGCAGGGAATAAGCGCAAGGGGAAGAATGAGTATAAGCAGAACGTAGGGAAGGATCTTTTCGGGAAGAAAGGCGCACAGCATGAATATCGCTCCGCCCACTACCCACACCTTACCGCCAAAGCGGTGGGTCTTGTTCCAGTTTTCCTCGTTGTTCAGCGCCCACGGCACTTTAATGCCGATGGTGCTGTTCTGCTTGCACTTGGGCAGATAGTTACCGATGACAATAAACATAAGTCCTATAAATATGAGTGTAAAAACGCTCATATTAAGCGGCATACCGAAGGCGGTGGCGTAAACTATCGCGCTGGCGTAAACCGAGGTAGCGGGGCATATCCAGTATATTATTCCGAATACCTTTGCGTTCTGATCTCTGTTCTTTTTGTCAAGCGTGGTGAATAATATGCACAGCCAATGTAACAGCAGTATGATCACCGGGATTCCGAATACGGCAAGAATTCTGCCGCTCCATCCGTCCGCGTTGCCATCTATGCCCCAATGGGTCGCCATCTGCTCGGGCAGTACATCCCACAGCACAAGACCCACAAGACAGGGAATAATTATTATAAGAGAAGAAAGTATCAATTTTAACTTATTTTGTCTGATCATCGTTATTATCTCCTTTCATATTCGTAAGCTCGGTTATCCACAGCATGATCTCCTCAAGAACCGAGGCGTTCAGCTCATAAAAAATAAATTTGCCCTCCCGTGTGTCGCGTATAAGGTCCGCCTCCTTCAGCACCGACAGATGTCGGGATACGGAAGCCGCCGTAACGTCAAAGCGGTCGGAAATATCGCCCGCCGACAGCCGTCCGTCCTTGAGCATATTGAGTATCTCACGGCGGATAGGATCAGCAAGGGCGCGCAGGGTTTGTTGCAATCCCATATCTGCACCTCACATTTAACATTTAACCTAATTGTTAAATGTATTATATCATATTTCCCCCGACTTGTCAATAAGATCCTGAAAAATAATTTGCGTTATTCCTTGTTATTCATATGAGGAATATTATCAAATATCCTAAGGAATATTTTAAATCCGTGGGAGAATAATATGACGGACATAATGTTGTGGAATATTTTTCAAAAAATAAAAAATATTTTTGATCTTCCATCTTATTATGACAAAATATTTACATTTTATGGTGTATAATATTGGTAACAAATGGAAATAAGGAGAGATGATGGGGCAAACGGTTTATGTGGATCTGTTCTTTATGATAAATTTCAGCATGGATTTTTTGTGCTTCTTTCTCACCTCACAAATTCTCGGTAGCAAATTGAAGGTATTGCGGACGGTGCTTGCCGCCGTTCTGGGAGGAATATATGCCAACCTGTCGCTCTTTCTTGATGTCGGCGGGATATGGGCGCTTGTCATAGATATTTCCGTGTGCGCTCTGATGTGCCTTGTAGCCTTTGGAAAAAACGGCTCGCTTACAGTACACATACCGGTATACATAGCGGTCTCCATGACCCTCGGCGGCTTTATGACCGCGCTGTTCGCTCTTCTTAACAGAGCTGACCTTCCGCTGGAGGGAGCGCAAAGCGACGGCATATCGGCATGGGCGCTTGTGATACTTGCGGTCATCAGCGCGGGACTGACTCTGGCGGGAGGACGCTTTTTCAGACGGAAGAGCGCCAAGAAATACGCCAAGGTGCGCATACATATGTACGGCAGACAAAAAACGCTTGACGCCTTCTGCGACAGCGGCAATCTGCTCAGAGATCCTATCAGCGGAAAGATATGCGTTCTTGCCAACAGCCGTTCTCTGGGGGAGATGATCCCGAGGAGCATAGGTGAGCTGACGGAAAACGCCGATATGACAAAGCTTTGCGATATGGACGCGGACATAGCGAAGCGTGTACGGCTGATACCGGCAAAGACCGCATTTGGCGACGGAATGCTTGTGGCGGTGAGAGCGGACAAAATAGTGGTAGGCGACGGCAACTCGGAGCGGGAGGTGGATGCCTTGCTTGCTCTTTGCGATTCGGGAAAATTCGGCGAGGGCTGTGACGCGCTCTTGCCGTCGGAATTATTGATCTGATAGTTATTATTATTAAGGGGGAAACAGTGGTGTTTTTTAAATGGGTGCTTTCGGCGCTTGAAAAAATGGGTGATAAGATCAAGGATATAGCAAAAAAAGCCGTGTCGGGCTTTAAGGGATTCTTTATAAAGCTGAGGGCGCGGATAAGAGGACGGCGCTCCGGGGTATACTATGTAAACGGAGCGGATATACTTCCGCCGCCGCTTACAAGAGAGGAGGAGACGGAGGTCATCTCCCGCCTGGGGGCGGAGGAGTCGGCGCGCCAGCTTCTCATAGAGCACAATCTCAGACTTGTGGTCTATATTGCCAAGCGGTTTGAAAACACGGGCGCGGGGCTTGAGGATCTTGTGTCCATCGGAACGATCGGACTTATCAAGGCGATAAACACCTTTCAGTCGGATAAGAACATAAAGCTTGCCACATATGCCTCACGGTGTATTGAGAATGAGATACTCATGTATATCCGCAAGCATTCGGGCGCGAGGGCGGAGGTGTCCATTGACGAGCCTCTCAATACCGATTGGGACGGAAACGAGCTGTTGCTTTCCGATATTCTGGGAAGTGAGGACAACAGCATCTCCTTTGAGATAGAGCAGTTTGAGGAGAGAATGGCAGTAAGACGCGCGGTTGCCGCTCTTGACGACAGGGAACGGGAGATAATAGAGCTGAGATACGGCATGGGCGGAAAAAAGGAGCTGACTCAGAAAGAGGTGGCGGACCGCCTGGGAATATCCCAATCCTACATATCCAGACTTGAAAAGAAGATAATAGCTCGCCTGAGAGCCGATATAAAAGCGGGGTATTGATGAGCGATATCAAAAAGATAATGGCGGTCTTTGGCACAAGACCCGAGGCGATAAAAATGTGTCCTCTCATAAGAGAGCTGAGAGCCCGTCCTGATCTGTGCGTCAAGGTGTGCCTCACGGGGCAGCACAGAGAGATGGCGGCGTCGGTCATGCGGTGCTTTGACGAGCGAGCCGACTATGACCTTGATATAATGAGGGAGTCGCAGACACTGTCATATGTTACCTGCGGTATACTTGAAGGATTCGGCGGCGTGCTGGCTCGGGAGATGCCCGACATGGTGCTTGTTCACGGTGACACCACCACAGCATTTGCCGCCTCTCTTGCCGCCTTTTATATGGGTATACCCGTCTCTCATGTTGAGGCGGGGCTTCGCAGTCATAATATGCGCGCCCCTTATCCCGAGGAATATAACAGACGGGCGGTGGCGCTTGCCTCGTCTCTCCATTTCGCGCCAACGGCGAGAGCGGCGGAAAACCTTATGAATGAGGGCGTGTCACACGCTGATATTTTCATTACGGGAAACACGGTCATAGACGCGCTGAGATATACCTTGAAGGATGATTACCAAAGTCCGTATCTGCCCGCGTCACCGTCGGAGAGGCTTATTTTTCTCACCGCGCACCGCCGCGAGAGCATAGGAGAGCCGCTTGAAAATATGCTGAGAGCGGTGCGGGAGCTGACAGAGGCTTATGAGGACGTGCGCGTCATATACCCGCTTCATCCCAATCCCAAGGTCACTGAAATAGCGCAAAGGACGCTGGGCGGATGTGAGCGGGTCACCTTATGTCCTCCCCTTGACGTTGTGGATTGTCATAATATAATGGCGAGGAGCTATCTCATACTCACCGATTCGGGCGGTATTCAGGAGGAGGCGGCGGCTCTCGGCAAGCCTGTTCTTATTATGAGAAGCGTCACCGAGCGTCCCGAGGGCATACTTTCGGGAATAGCGCGGCTTGCGGGAACAGACCGCTATCAGATATCCGCGACCGTAAGAGAGCTGCTTGATAACAAGGACACCTACAAAAAAATGTCCGGATCTCCCAACCCTTACGGCGACGGAAACGCCTGCATAAAGATCACGGACGCGCTGGAGCGTTATTTTTGCAGGTGATGACGGAAATAATACCGAGAATATGCAAAATGAAATCAGTAATGAAACACATGCACAATGACGGTCGCTCTCTTCGTCTGTGGGGGTGACCTTCGGTCGTCCGCCTTGCAAAACGATGGGTATGCGCGGACGACCACAACTCCGCTCGCTACGTGCTACGAACAAGTTCGTGTGGTTGTCCCTACTGTATTGGGGTGTTCTTTTGTCTGCTGCCGAGAGATAGGCTCCCTCCCAGAGGGAGCTGGCGCCGTCAGGCGACTGAGGGAGAATGCGTTTAAAAACAAGAGATTTCTTTGTGTTTGACACCGGCTCCTTCCACCGCTAACGCGGTCCCCCTTCCTCCCGGAGGAAGGCTGTCATAATCCGACCATCATCCGCACCCGTGGAGTTGGTTTTGGTGTTTCTTTTCGGGACGCCGAGGCGTCGTCCCCTACGGCGGGCAGGCGACCTTCGTTCGCACCCGTGTTGTTGGTTATTGCGTTTTTTTCGGTTGCAACATAGGCGCACGTCCCCTACGAGGTTGAGGCGTTGTTTGGTCTGCCGCCGTGAGGTTGGTTATGAACCGTCATATATCGCGGACGACCGGTGGTCGCCCCTACAGTGGTTGGGTGATCTTTATCTACACCCGTGGAGTTGGTTTTTGGCTTTTTTTGCGGACGACCGAAACTTCGCTTCGCTACGTGCTACGAACAAGTTCGTGTGGTTGTCCCTACTGTGTTGGGGTGTTCTTTTGTCTGCTGCCGAGAGATAGGCTCCCTCCCAGAGGGAGCTGGCGCCGTCAGGCGACTGAGGGAGAATGCGTTTAAAAACAAGAGATTTCTTTGCGTTTGACGCTGACTCCTTCCACCGCTAACGCGGTCCCCCTTCCTCCCGGAGGAAGGCTCTCACGACGGCGTCGATATATTCGCATACACCTCGAAAATTGGTATTGATCTGTCTGTTTGTAAAATGAATTACTCTCAAATCATATCCCTCGAGACTTTCGGTTCGGAACTCGTCTTTTTGCTTGCCCTGTTTGGTATAATGTTGCGAACCGTCAATTTCGATGATCAATTTTGCTTTGTGACAATAAAAGTCTGCAATAAAATTGTCGATTGCTTTTTGACGCTGAAACCTTACTTCGTATTTTGACAAGAAATCGTACCACAGATGATTCTCTTGTGGTGTCGCGTTTTTGCGTAGATTTTTGGCAAGAGTAATATTCTTTTTGTTATAATCAAGCGACATACTTACTCCTTCAAAATTTTATTATATCCATTATAACGCAAATCGGCAGAGGAAACAATACCTCTGCCGATTTGTGTAAATATCCTTATGAGAATGCTCGTATCTTCATTGGATGCTTACAAAACCTCCGTTAAGAATAACAGAAAAAGGTCTGTCGGGGATATTGTTTTATCATTTCTTTATCTTCAATTCCTTTGGCATCCAGATACCGCTGCGGTATAGGATGAGGACGAATACAGCCTCCAGTATCCAGGCGATCACCATTCCGCCATAAAAGCCGTTTATACCGTATGTATTTGTAAGCGGAAAGCTTACCGCGATCCGCATTGCAGACGCGAACACTGTGGATATGACAAGCAGGTTCATTGCCTTTACTCCGCGGAAGAAGGAGTGAAACAGGTTGTTTATTACATTGAAAAGCACAAAGGGCAAAAAGAATCGCAGAAATATAACGGCAAGCGCCACGCTTTCACTGCTGCTGCCCTCCGAGAAAAACATGGAGGCGATAAATTCGGGGAAGACCATACAGGGAATGAGAATGACCAACACCAAAAGCACACCCTGCAAAGCCCCTACCTTTACTCCCCTGCGCAAGCGGCGGCGTTTTTCCTCCGCCTCATATTCCGAGCCGAGGCACTGGGCTGTGTAGTTGCTGACTGTTCGGGCGGAGTTCTGGTATACCGCGTTATGAATGGTAAGCACCTGAGAGGTCACAACGTAAGATGCGATAGCCGCGCTTCCCGTGACGTTTATCATGGGAGAGAGCACAAAGCCCGAAAGATACAGCGAGCTTTGCTGAAGGATGGTGGGCAGTGTGTATGCAAGTCCCTCCTTTGCCTCGGAAAAGCTCGGTTTTATTCTCGGGCTGTGGGGCAGGAGTGCCTTGAAGCAGTGAGAAAAACGAAGCATATAGAGCACACTTACAGCTCCCGCGGATATGACCGAGGACAGCGCAATTCCAAAAACGCCAAGCCCGAATACGGTGACCGAGAGTATGTTTCCGACAATATTCATTACCGCCGAAACCATAGACATTATAAAAGGGAACAGGCTGTCTCCAAGGGCGCTCAGCAAAAGAGTGCCGTTGGTTATCATGTGGAACAGGAAAAATCCCGCCATGTAGACAGAAAAATATCTGAAGGTATCCTCCCGTATCTCCTCTGACACATTGAGAAGGTCAAACAGAGGCTCGTGGAATATTACCGTCAGCGCGGAGACGACAAAGGACGCCGCCGTGCATATCATGATGTGCATATATATGCCCCGCCGTATGCGCTCATAGTCGCCCGCTCCGAAAAGCCTTGCGATATAAACGCTGAAGCCGTTTATGTATCCCCAGAAGACAGATGACATAAAGGTTATAAATTGCGAGGTCGCGCCGATAGCCGCAAGTCCGTCCTCACCGAGGAACTTGCCCGCTATCATTGTGTCTATCAGATTGTATGCCTGCGTCAGCAGTCCGCTGAGAACCAGCGGAATTGCGTATAGAATGAAGGTCTTGTAGATATTGCCTTCCGTTAGCTTTTTCAAGGTGATTTCCTCCGAACGCCGTCATGGGGAAACCTCCGCAAGAGAGGTCTCCCCATATGATCTCAATATGAAATTAAGCCAATTTTGCCTCAAGACGCTCGCGGATCGCCTTGATAAAGCCGATGGAGTTTACAGCGGTAGCCGTATATCCCTCGCTTACAAGTCCCACAAGGTCCTTTGTCATGATACCGTCATTGAGCGTGTCTATACAAGCCTCCTCCAGCTTATCAGCAAAGCTCATCAGCTCGGGCAGACCGTCGAGCTCGCCTCTCTTGCGGAGAGCGCCCGACCACGCGTATATGGTAGCCATGGGGTTTGTGGAGGTATCCTCACCCTTGAGATAACGGTAGTAGTGGCGGGTAACAGTTCCGTGAGCCGCCTCGTACTCGTAGTTTCCGTCGGGAGAAACGAGAACAGAGGTCATCATAGCAAGAGATCCGAAGGCTGTGGATACCATGTCGGACATAACATCTCCGTCATAGTTCTTACACGCCCAGATGTAGCCGCCCTCGCTTCTGATAACACGGGCTACAGCGTCGTCAATGAGGGTGTAGAAATATTCAATACCCAGCTCGTCAAACTTTGCCTTATATTCCTTGTCGAAAATATCCTGGAAGGTCAGCTTGAAGGTCTGGTCATACTTCTTGGAAATGGTGTCCTTGGTGGCAAACCAAAGATCCTGCTTTGTGTCGATAGCGTACTGGAAGCAGGAGCGGGCAAAGGACTCAATCGAGCTGTCCTTGTTGTACTGTCCCTGCAGAACGCCGCCGCACTCAAAGTCATAGATAGTCTCGCGGAACTGCTCGCCGTTCTCACCCGTGAAAAGAAGCTCTGCCTTTCCGGGACAGGGAACGCGGTACTCCGTGGACTTGTAAACATCGCCGTAAGCGTGACGCGCGATGGTGATGGGCTTCTTCCAGTTGCGGACAGCGGGCTTGATGGAATCAATGAGAATGGGAGCGCGGAAAACAGTACCGTCGAGGATAGCGCGGATAGTGCCGTTGGGGCTCTTCC
>JAFTQL010000049.1 GCA_017462795.1 Clostridia bacterium | reverse complement strand
ACTTGTCAATACCTTTTTTGAAAGTTTTTTTGACTTTTTTCAAAAAAGTTTTTCAAGCTTCGCTCTGTGTCCGTCTCCCTCTCTCGAGGCGACTTGCATATTATACCTCATTACTTCCTTTTTGTCAAGTACTTTTTTGAATTTTTTTATGTTTTTTGTATCGTTTTGGATAAATGCACAAACAATAACATCATATTTATCCTCGGAGGTAGTCAAATGGCAACAATACTGATACGGACAGCAATAGTTTACGTACTGTTGACCGCAGCTGTCAGATTCATGGGAAAACGTCAGATCGGGGAGCTTGAGGTATCGGATCTTGTTACAACGCTTCTTATTTCCGAGATCGCTTCATTGCCCATAACCGACAGCAGCATTCCTTTATCTCACGCCGTCATACCTATTATAGTTCTGGTCGCCTTCGAAATATGCTCTTCGGCTTTGACGGTTCTCTTTCCGAGGATCAAGGGGCTTTTCACCGCCCGCCCCGCAACGCTGATAAAAAACGGAAAGCTTTGCAGGAGATCGATGATAGACTCACGCATATCCCTTGACGAGCTTATAAGCGAGCTGAGGCAAAACGGTTATGTTGACATAAACGAGGTACTGTACGCGATCCTTGAGAAAAACGGAAAGATCACCATTGTCCCAAAAGCACGCTATACCCTTCCCGACTGTGAGCAATTGCAGGTCAAAACGACCGAAAGGGGTATTTTTCACATTGTTATTGACAACGGGACGGTAAATGCCCACGGGCTTTCGGAGGTAGGGCTCACAAGATCACAGCTTGATAGCAAGCTTGAAAGCAAAGGAAGATCCGTGAAGGATATATATTTAATGATGATAAACGACAGCGGTGATGAAAGGATAATTTGCAAGGAGGATGCCTCATGAAAGAATTCGCGGCATCGATAGTTCTTTTTATCTGCGTGATAGCGCTTGTTATTACAAATGCGATATATATAAAGAACACGGCAACGGATATAAAAAGCCTCGCCCTTGCCGTTTATGAATCAAACGGCGAGGACAAGGCCATCTCTGATTTAAAGGATAGTTGGGAAAGCAGCAAAAAAATTTTTGCTTTGTCGATATCCCTGCGCGAGGTAGACATTATAACCGAATACATCATAAGGCTTGAATGTGCCAAGATAGATGGCGACGACGAAGAGCTGACCAGAGTCTACCACCTGCTTTGCAATGCTATTGATGACGCGACGAGGTATGAAAAGATATCATTCCACACCGTTTTCTGAAGCTATCGCCTTCAGATATTCATCCGAATACCGCACGCAAACGGAAAGAGTGGCAAAGCAAGAGTCGCCATCACTGCTCGGTTCTTCATAAGTACCGAGCAGTCGGTCATCCGATATCATCGATGAAAGGTAATAAACCTTTCCGTCAACCGTAAACAGACCGCCGTGCAGAATATTTTCGGTCATTCCCGAGAAATCCGGTGTACGCCCATCTGTTACAGGACAGTTAAACACCGCAACCGTATTCTCCATCCCCAAAAGCTTGTCCCGAGCGGCGGACACCGAGTTTGCCGATCCGTCTGAGGCAAAGCATATCACCGTATATTTTTGGTTGCTCGCTATATGCAGAAATTCCACTTGGCATATATCAAGTCCACCGATAGTACCTGATGTTACAGACACAGGAGTGACCCTGGCTTTTCGATACACTATCGGAGCATAACCATTCTGTCTTATCACCGCCAACTCAGAAGAAAGCCTGCTTGACACCATTGTAAACGTATCCGCAGACATTTCACCAAAAATAATGACATCCGACATTATGCTGTTTATTTTATCGGAAAGCGCGATAATATTGTCAAGCTCACTCTCCGCGATACCGATCCCGCTGACAACATGCGTCAGGGACATCGCGACATTCGGGCAGGCATAATTGTGCTCGCCTACGTCAAAAGATGCTCTGCCGTCCTCAGCGTCGGAAAGCAGAAGGGCACAGAATTTCGCGACAGCGAACGACAGCCCGTATGTATCGGCACTGCCTATGATAACATCCTCGTTATTCATTCTTATATATGCCGTTCCTCTTGATGACACATCGGTTGCAATGACTATCTCCTTCTTGCCCTTAACGCATTCATCGTCAGATATTTCAAGATAAGTTCCGCACGCATCGGCTACTGTTTTTCTTATATGCTTCGCAAATTCCTCATGCCCCGAATGCGCAAGAGAATAATCTCCGATATCAAAGCCGCAAAGCAAAACGGTATCAAGACCGTATTCGCCAATATGCTCAAAACCGCCGTCTGTCTCCATAATACGCGCGGCTGTAGCACCCGGAAGTATTTCGTCAACAAACCGCCGTGCAGCGGTAAGTGTAGCTTCCTCGGACGGTCCACCGATACAAAGCGATCCTCCGACAAAGCGGCATACGTAGTCGCCTGTTTTCAGATCCTCAAAAGCCAAAGCCGCCGCGTCTCTGTCAGCATTTCCCAGAATTATCTCGATAGCGCCCTCTACATAAGGAAAATCTTCCACGTCATAAACCACGCCGCAGTCTATCCCCGTTCGCTCCTCAATACCCCTCGCCATATCCTTGGCAAGAAGAGCAAGCGTTGCGGTACAATCCGAAGGGATAACTATTCTGTAATAATCCGTGGCTTTTGCATCGTTTTCATCTGTAAGCCCCTGTTCCTTCATGGATGCCAGCGCCTCAAGAACATTGCTGTTGTCCGCTCTCTTGTTGCATGAGAAACAACTAAAGACGCAAAGCGCCGATAAAATGACCGCCACCGCCGCCTTCAATCTACCTGTAGTCATATCGCTCTCCCAAAAGCATCGGCATATCCTTGCCATAGCTCATCTCGGATATTTTTTTCAATACTCCGTCCGCCTCTCGCCTCTTCACCGCAAAACGAACGGTAACGTCAGCCTCAAAAACAGTGTCGTCAATAACAGCGCCGATATCTCCGAAATAGGCGCTGTATTTCTGATATTCCGAATAGCCGCACTTAAGCTCGTACTCGGAATACGGCTCATAGGTCACAATCCCCGCCGCTTCAAGCGCCAACGAGGCGGTGTGGGAATACGCCCTCACAAGCCCGCCCGCGCCGAGAAGAGTACCACCGAAATATCGGGTTATGACAACGCAAGCGTTATCAACGCCACTCTTTCTTATGGCATCAAGCGTCGGCATGCCCGAAGTTCCCTGCGGCTCGCCGTCGTCGGAATAGCGGGCGATTATTCCCTTATTTATTGTATAGGCAAACACATTGTGAGTTGCGTCATTATATTCTTTTTTTATTTTTTTGACAAACGTCAGCGCCTCTTCCTCACTGTCCGTTCTTATGGCGTGACCGATAAAAACAGACTTTTTTTCTTCAAACTCAACTCTCGCGTTACCCGCAAGAGTTGTAAAGCTGTCATTAAGCTTTTCTCCCAAGAGCCTCGCTCCTTTCAATAAAACATATACTTACATTATACAATATATCCCGTCTGTTTTCAAGACTTTTGACAAAAATCCCTCACTCAGAAGTAACATATGAATTTATTTTGCCACGGTCATTTCAATATCTCCGCTGACCGTACGTATCCCGCACCGCTCCTCAGAGTTCATATCCCATGGAACACGCACGTCACCGCTACTGGTGCTTACATCAAATTTCTTTTCGGACATCAACCGTCCTTTCACATCACCGCTTGTGGTATCAAGTAAAATATTCGCCCCATCGGATTCGTAAAGCTCAATGTCGCCGCTGACCGTGTCTATGACCATATCTCCTTCAGCAAAAACATCGATAAGCTCAACGTCTCCGCTACTGCTCGATATACTCAAGGTATCCGTGTCGCAATCGGTAAGCTTTATGTTTCCGCTTACAGAGCATATATCGGCTGTTCCGCAGATAATATCCGACAAGTATATATCCCCGCTGACAGTTTCAGTCACCAAACCGCTCTCGACCTGTCCTGAAAAGCATACATCACCGCTTGTACTGTAAAGCTCAGCCTCGGCAAAAGAAAATCCCGTGGGGATCACTATATCTCCGCTGACATTCTCAACACATATATCGGTATATTCGCTATCGGGGAGATACACCGTGACAGACATTTTTCCCCAATATATTCCCACGCGCTCATACCATTTGCGAATATCCACACGGGTTATTTTCAGTATGCCGTTGCTGTCGGATACGGTGTGACTTATGCTCTTCCCTTCAATACACACGACCCTGCATTTTCCGTCCTCTGAGGGGGCAAAGATAACATCACTCTCCGTCACATCCACAATAATATGAGAAAAGGAATTATCAAGCTCATAGGTAACCGTCTGAAGCTCCATTGTGTTAAGCCTTGTAAGATCAAAATTGATGACCGCTAATGTAACGGCTGCCATCAGTATACCAACCGCTATACAACAAACGGCAATTATAATAAGTATCTTTTTGCTTTTTTTCATTTTTTATCCCCCTTTCCGACAAACAACGATTTCAGCCACAGCACAATCCATCGACTCAGCTTCACCGCTCCACGGGTGATCTTATTGAACGCAAAGAACAAAAGTATTGCCGATCCGGCGCATACAAGTCCCGCGGCAAGCATTAAAAAGCCTTGAGCTATCCAACCGGACATCAACAGTAGCACAAATGCCGAAAATCCGCTGACAGCACCCGCCGCAAGACAAAGATCAGCGGAGTACAGAACAACTATCGCCGACCACAAAACAGCATAAACCGAAATAAATATCATCGCCGCCGCAAGCAGGAGTATTATCCACAAAGGCGATCCGATCACAAGCAACACCATCTCCCATCGCCTCAGCCCGCGAGAGCTTTCCTTTTTTACCTTTACAAGCTTTGGAAGCGGTGTTTCCATAAGTATCTGCGAGGCTATATCCTCGGGAGTCCCCATTGCGGCGACCGCCTCCTCCTCAGTAGCTCCCTCTTCCATTCTGTCATCGATCATCTCACAGTAATAATCCAACGAGCCGTCTATAACGCTCTGCGGCAGATCTCCGAGGCGTTCACATACCGCAAGAACAAACTGTTGCTTAGTCATTTCCTTTACCCTCCCTGACTACAAATTTGTAAATAGACATTATTTCCTTCCACTCCGCCTCAAATATTTTTATCCGCTCGAGCCCCGACTCGGTTATATGATAATATTTTCTCAACCGCCCGTTATGCTCCACGGGACGCACCGTTAACAGCTCCGCCGATTCAAGTCTGCGCAAAATAGGATAAAGAGTGGATTCGGATATCTCCACATACGGCTTCATATCCTTTATTATCTGATAGCCATATGAGTCTTTATCTTTTATAGCCGCAAGAACACACACATCCAAAAGTCCGCGTTTAAGTTGAATATCCATATCATACCTCCTATTGCATAATACTATATCACACATAGTATTATTTGTCAAGTATATTCGCAAAAAAATTCGGAGAAGCGCCATCTGATAAGCTTCTCCGAAACAACATATTTAAATATTAAAAGCGATTATTCCTCTTCCACCGTCTCAGGTATGTCATCAACAGCGTACTTACGCATCATTCCTCTTGCTTTGGCGTCGGCGAGAGCAACCACGGTAATTCCCTCCGCGCCGTAATCCACCGACTCAACGGTAGCGTTTTTGTACAGCGTATTGAGAGCACCCGCTTCACTGTTAGGAATAAGATAGGTCACACGGCGCTTATCCGCAAGCACCATAGCCTCCAGCTTCTCCACCATCAGTTCTATTCCCTGTCCCGTAAGCGCGGATATATATACAATGTTGTCAACAGACTCCCTGCCTATCCTTCCGAACTCGGCAATACCCTTGTCACACTTGTTGAAAACATAAAGTATTGGCTTGCCCGAAGCACCAAGCTCTTCAAGAAGCTTTTCGGTCACAGCGAGCTGCTCTCTGAAATCGGCATCCGACGCGTCGGTAATTATCATCAATATATCGGCGTTGCATGCCTCCTCAAGAGTAGAGCGAAAGGCTCTCACCAAGTGGTGAGGCAGCTTGTTGATAAATCCGACAGTATCGGTGAGCAATACAGATTCTCCGCAAGGGAGCGTAAATTTTCTTGTTGTGGGATCGAGAGTGGCAAAAAGCTTATCCTCCGCAAGTATGCCCGCGTCGGTGAGGCGATTGAGAAGTGTGGATTTGCCCGCGTTAGTGTAGCCCACTATAGCCACCTCGGGTATACCGCTTCTGTCACGGGCGGCGCGCTGTGTCTTGCGGTTCTTGTCCATCTCGGCTATCTGCGCCTCAAGGGCGTGGATACGACGATTCATGTGACGGCGGTCAGTCTCAAGCTTTGACTCACCGGGACCCCTCGTTCCTATTCCGCCTCCGAGACGGGAAAGTTCCGTGCCATGTCCCACAAGTCGCGGGGCGGTATATTTGAGCTGCGCAAGCTCTACCTGTAGCTTTCCCTCCCCCGTTACGGCATGAAGCGCAAAAATATCAAGTATCAGCATGGAACGGTCGATCACCCTGACTCCGTCCCCTACAACATCTTCAATATTTCTTATCTGTGACGGAGACAGCTCGCAATCGAACACCACAAGTGTCACGTCATTGCAGGCGCAAAGATAGGCAAGCTCCGCCACCTTTCCGCTGCCGATAACAGTGCGCACATCGGGATTATCCTTGTTCTGCGTCAGCCTCGCAACGCATTCTCCGCCAGCGGTATCAAGCAGGCGCTCAAGCTCGTCAAGGCTCTTGTCAACGCTTTCCTGTGTCTCCTGACCGTACACAAGCCCCACAAGCACCGCCCTGTCATGCATTTCATTTTTCAATTCAGACATACAGACCTCCTTTTGATAATGGTCAAAAAAACAATAAAGGCAGGTAATGCGCAAAAAACACATAACCTGCCCTTTTGTAATTCAAAAATTACTTGCCAACACTTTCAAGTCTCTTCTTGAACTTGTCAACACGTCCGCCGGCATCAACAAACTTCTGCTTACCGGTGAAGAAAGGATGGCACTTGGAGCAAATTTCAACTCTCATCTCGCCGCCCTTTGTGGACTTGGTTGTTACTGTTTCGCCGCAAGCGCAACGAATTACGCACTCTTCATAATTAGGATGGATTCCGGACTTCATTTTACTAAATACCTCGTTTCTTTTATTCCGATGTTCTTTGACATCGTTCGCAAACATAGGTTATTATATCATATTGTTTCCCATTTTGCAATAGTTTTTTGAAAATTTTTAATTTTATTTTTCACATTTCAGGAAATATGTACGTTAACTCCGTTGACTTCCACTTCTCCGTCCGCACGGATGAGTATATATTTTACACCGTCGATCACCTTGGTCTGCAAAACACTTCCGTTCCCGGCACTCACCTTAAGCGTCATTTCGGGGGTCTTTACGGAAATTGTCTTTGCGTCGGCAATATTCTTTGGGTTGAGCCTTGCGTCCTTTCCGAATTCCTCGTCATATCTCTCGGCAAACTTTTCCACCTTTTCTTCCGGTACGCCCGTATAGCGCAGCATCTCGCCAACATCCTCCTTGGTAAGCACGGGCGGCTCTTCTATCTTCTCCGCCTTATGCTCCTCAAGCATATTGCATATTTGGGAATGGACCGTGCGGACAAGCATCATATTACAATCCTCTCCGGCGGTCTCCTCAAGTATCTGCGCGAAAGTCTCTTTCTGAGTAGCGGCTGGAAGAGGAAGCTCGGAACGGAACAGCGCGTCCACCGTCGCCTCATGGCTATCGTTAAGCTTCTTTGTGTAGTACAGCGCGCCGTATATATTTGCGCTTCTGTCGTCAAAGGCGGGAAACATAAATCCAAGCTCGGGAGCGCCGAGAACGGTGTCAGCCGCGACCGTGCGGAAGCACTTGCCGGGGAGATAGTAGCTGAGCGTCGCCTTTCCGGCTCTTGCGGGACACACACTGCAAAGGAAATAGTTGAATACCTTTGAGGACTCGGTGTCCTTCTCACCGTCGGCATTTATGGCAAAAACATCATATGCGTCGTATGCGAGAAGTATGAGATAGCCGCCGTCTGTCTCATATGTATGTATTATCTTGTCATAAAGCCGATGCACAAGCTCGTTGTCCTTCAGCTGTGTGCCGCGAAGCTCGGAAAGAAGCTTGTGCTCCTCACTCTCAAGCACCTGTTGGGTGGAAAACTCTATGTCAAGCAGATTTCGTCCCGGTGCGCCTGAGAGTGTTTTCTTCAGTATCTTGAGCATTGCCTCCGCGTCATCCTCGGGCATCATGCCAAGGCTTTGGTCAAACTCTGAGATTATCTCCTTTTTCTCATTTACAAAACAGCCGCAAACATGGCTGATATTACTTTTATCCGCTCTGAATCTGCGGCGTATCTCCGCAATTTCCTTTTCTGTCATTTCAGGTCTCCTTATTTTCTTCATTTATATTTCCAACGGCAATTTCTAAATTAAATACCGTTTGTTATCACATTTTAATATTATAACATATTCCATGCGCAAAATGCAACCTTATTTTTGAATATTTTTGTCGCGGTGTGAAATACTAAAACAAAAAGATACACGGAGGTTTTCATGAACAGCGAGGCATGTAATAACAACGACACCAAGGTAAAAACACGAAATTGCACCGAAGAGTTGCTTGACGGACTATACAAGCTCATAAATACGACCAAGCAATCACTTCTTAACATCATTCCAAAGGTCAAAAATTCCGAGCTTTCCGCGGAGCTTACCTCGCAACTGAACGAATACGGTTGCTTTTCCGAGAAGGTATCGGTGGCGCTTGACAGATGCGGTGGCGAGGCAAGGTCATGCAATGTTGTCTCAAAGATGTCAGCAAAGATAGGAATTGAGATGAATACGCTTGCCGATTCATCGGACGCTCATCTTGCTCAGATGATGATCGAGGACGCAACAATGTGCATCACCGATACCATAAGACTCGTGAGAGACTATGAAAATTCCAATTGCACAGAAAGCGCGCTGTCCCTCGCACGATCGGTAGTAAGCTTTCAGGAAAAGACAGTTGAAAAGCTTAAAAGCTTCCTTTAATATACCAAGGAGTCGCCCGCGACTCCTTTTTATGTATTGTAATTTTTATTTCATAATATTTTGCGACATATATTGACAAAAAATCGTATTTATGATATAATATTTATAATAATTTTCCTGTTTAATCGCTAATTTATATGTGATGTTATTTTATATAATTTTATAGCAAGGACGGTTGTAATGAAAAAATTCGACATATCAAATCTTATAGTTTCAAAGATCTGCGACGTATACAGCTATACTCTCCCCGAGGATACCGAGGGAAGCGCCACAGCCAAGCATTCGGCTCTTATAATAAAAAAGAAAGGAGAATCCGAATATACGTCAGGTAACAAAAAATACAAAGCTGATCCCAATACTATCCTCTATCTTCCCGCAGGCACCGAATACTCTATGTATGTGCAAAGATCAGGCGAGTGCGTCATTATTGAGTTTGACTGTCCGAAAGATGCGGACACAGGAACTATGTGCGAATTTTTTATAAATAATGACCGGGAGATCGTGTCCACCGCAAAGAGCGTGCTTCACTTCTGGAAGCTCAAGGGACCCGCTTACCATTCAAAATGCCTGTCAGAGCTTTACACACTTATAACTCAGATATCCACAATACATTCCTCCGTATATTCCCTTGCGGGCAAATACCGTCTGATACACAGATCGGTCAAGTATATCGAAGCAAACTATCGCCGTGAGGATCTCTATACCCCCGCTCTTGCCAAAATGTCCGGAATCGGAGAGACATATTACCGCAGTATCTTTATCTCGGTGTTCCAGGTTCCACCCGCAAAATACATACAGAATTACAGAATAGAAAAAGCCAAGGAGCTGCTTGTCAACTCCTCAGGCTCTATAGAGGATATCGCCATATCCGTGGGCTTTGCCAATTCCTCGTATTTCTGTAAGGTATTTAAGTCCACAACAGGTCTTACTCCCACAGAATTTGCCAATAAGAGCAGAAAAATAGGTTAATAAGACGTATTTTGATAGAAATATAGATACAAAAAAAGTGTTGCGTGTCAAGCGCAACACTTTTTTGTATCATTTTACTATATCATCCACAATAGCCTTCAGAGCCTTCAGCTTTACATCATTGGAGGCATTGCGAATAAAATCTCCCCAACCGACCTCAAGGCTGAACACACCGTCAAAGCCTATCTCGACAAGAGCATCGTAATACGCCTTCCAATCGATTATACCCGTAAGCATAGGCATATGGGAGTCGTGATCTCCAAGGTTATCGTGAACGTGCATGACCTTCATGTCAGCTCCCGCAAGACGAACCGCATCAGCAGGAGAGATACCCAAACGTGAGCAATGTCCCGTATCAAGACACATCTTGAAATTATCGTCATTGATAGCCCGTATGAACTCCAGCGTTTTTTCAGGCGAAGATATAGACAGTTTGGTCATGGGCATATTCTCAAAGCAAATTGTAACTCCGTTTTCCTTGGCTGTGGGCAACAGCGCACGGAAGAAATCATAATTTATCTTAAAGAATTGCTCTGTATCAAAATCGTCATTCGGACCAAATGGCATAAGAGGGTGGATCACCCAATACTTGCAGTCTATCATTGCCGCGCATCTGATAGCGCGCCGCATGACCTCCGCTCGCTCGGCGCGAAGCTCCTCTGTCTCATCGTGGGGCGGGTATCTCCATGGACCGTGTGCCTGCCATATAGTAACCCCCGCCTCATCGGCAAGCTTCTTTTCGTGCAGTATCTTATCTGAATATTCTTTCTCGGTCATTCCCCGCAGCACTCCGTCTATAACAACATCGGCAAAATCAAAGCCGAACTCCTTCATTCGCTTGTACTTTTCCTCACCATAGCAATTAAATATCCCCATATTTGAACCAAGCTTCATTTTTTATCTCCTTTCGCTGGTATATTGCTATCTGAATTATACCACATTCCCCACAATTTTGCAATAGAAAATATTGCATTGTCACGACAAATGGTTATTTTGTAATTTACAAATTGTGATCTGTCGGAGTATACGGGAGGAAAATACGGTGCTCGTGCTTAGCATTCAGCAAATATAACTTTTTTAACACAAAAGGCTGTTGCGCCGCAACAGCCTTTTGGGGATGATTTATCAAATTTATCTTGCGATCTCTTCCATAACGTACGCCTCAAGCACATCTCCGACCTTGATATCGTTGAAACGATCAAGACCGATACCGCACTCATAGCCCTGCGCAACTTCCTTAACATCGTCCTTGAAACGGCGGAGAGAGGATATCTTATCCTCGAAAATAACAACACCGTCACGAACGACACGGATCATAGCAGCGCGTGTGACCTTACCATCCTGAACATAAGATCCCGCAATAGTTCCGACATTGGGAACATGGATCGTCTGTCTTACCTCGGCATGACCAAGGAGAACCTCCTTGAACAGAGTAGCAAGCATACCCTTCATAGCGTCGGTGATCTCATTTATACAGTCATAGATAACGCGATAGGTACGTATCTCAACATTCTGTCTTTCCGCGCTATCGATAGCCACCTTATCGGGACGGACGTTAAATCCAACAATGATAGCGTTTGAAGCCGCCGCAAAGGTTACGTCACCCTCACGGATACCGCCCGCGGCAGCATGGATAACACAGACCTTTACTTCCTCGTTCGAGATCTTTTCAAGTGACTGCTTTACAGCCTCAGCAGAGCCGCCGACGTCTGCCTTTACAATAATATTAAGCTGCTTTACGCCCTCGGATATCTGCGCGAACAGGTCATTGAGATTAGCGCGCGCGTTAGCCTTGAATACCTCTTCCTTCGCCTTTTCCCTTCTCTGATCAGCAAGTTCTCTTGCCATTCTCTCATCAGCAACCACATTGAACTCATCACCCGAAGAAGGAACCTCGGCAAGACCGATGATCTCAACGGGAACAGAAGGACCTGCTTCCTTGAGATTTCTTCCGTTGTGGTCAGTCATAGCTCTTACGTGTCCTACGGATGTACCCGCGATAACTATATCGCCGTTACGAAGCGTACCGTTCTGAACAAGTACCGTAGCCACAGGACCTCTTCCCTTATCAAGCTTTGCCTCGATAACGATACCCTTGGCTCTTCGCTTGGGATTGGCTTTAAGCTCCTTGACCTCCGCAACGAGAAGTACGTTTTCAAGAAGGTCGGAAATACCAAAGCCCGTGAGAGCCGATACGGGAACGCAGATAACATCTCCGCCCCATTCCTCGGGAACGAGGTCGTATTTGGTAAGCTCCTGCTTTACAGCGTCGGGATTTGCGGTGGGCTTATCCATCTTGTTGATAGCGACGATTATATCGATACCTGCTGCCTTGGCATGGTTGATAGCCTCAATGGTCTGGGGCATGATTCCGTCATCAGCCGCAACGACAAGTATTGCGATATCTGTAGCCTGCGCGCCTCTTGCACGCATTGCGGTAAAGGCTTCATGTCCGGGGGTATCAAGGAAGGTTATATCCTGTCCGTTTGCCTTTACGCGGTAAGCACCGATATGCTGAGTAATACCACCCGCCTCTCCAGTGGTGACACTGGTATGACGAATAGCATCGAGGATAGATGTTTTACCATGGTCAACGTGTCCCATAACACATACGACCGGCGCTCTTCCAACGAGATTGTCCTCGCTGTCCTCTTCCTCGTCGAAAAGTCTCTCCTCAATGGTGACCACGACCTCCTTGGTTGTGGCAATACCCATCTCATCGGCAACTATAGCCGCCGTGTCATAGTCAACAGTCTGGTTTACGGTAACCATCATACCGAGGAGCATAAGTCTCTTGACCACCTCTGCCGATGTGACCTTAAGGCGCGATGCAAGATCGCTTACCATGATCTCCTCGGGAAGCGTTACACTTGTGGGCGCTTTGGTCACGGGCTGAGACGACTTCTTGCCCTTGAATTTATCTTTGCCCTTACCGCCAAAGCCCTGCTGCATACGGCCGGGAGCCTGCTTCTTGACTCGCTGGTTGCCGCCTCTCGCATCGGCTACGGAATCGGGTACGAAATTGTCAAGTCTCTCATCGTACTTGGAAAGATCCACAGATCCCGCTCTCATGTCAACGACACGGGTAGCGCCTCTCTGCTTGGGTGCTTCGTCGCCCTTGGCGGTCTGACTGCGGACGATGGGCTGGGGCTTGAACTTTTCTCTGGGAGCGCTGTGCTGTCTGTCATCATTATCCCATGAGTTGCCGCCGAAATGACCCTGACCCTGAGGTCTCTGCTGTCCGCCTCTCTGTGCAAATCCGCCGCCGTTATTATTGTTGGCAAAACGGTCTCCCGAGCGATTACGGTCAAACTGATTGCCCGTACCGCCAAACTGACCGCCCTGTGCAGGTCTCTGTCCCTGTGCGGGTCTTTGTCCTTGATTATTTCCAAAGGGTCTGTTGCCTCTGTCATTATTTCTGTCATTATTTCTGTCATTATTTCTGTCATTATTTCTGAAGTCATTATTGCTTCTGAAATCATTGCCCTGTCTCTGCGCGGGTCTTTCAAAGGGCTTTGCCTCTGTCCTTTGCGCGGACTTCTCGACAGGCTTGCTCTCAACCTTCTCGACGGGCTTTTCAGCCGGCTTATCCGCAGACTTTGGCTCCGCCTTTGCGGGAGCAGGCTCTGCCTTGGGAGCGGGAGCGGTCTGCTTTGCTTCGGCATCCTTCTTCTCCGCCACAGGCTTTTCTTCCTTTATCTCCTTAAATTCCTTAGGCTCTTTTACTTCTTTTGTCTCTTTGACTTCTTTTGTCTCTTTGACTTCTTTGATTTCTTTAATTTCTTTGTTATCTTTGATCTCTTTCTTGGGAGTCTGAGCCGCATCGGCACTCTTTACGCTGCTCTGCTCCGCCGCCTTCTGCGGCTCTTCCTTATTTTCCGGTTTATCTTGCTTTTCCGGCTTCTCTTCGGTTGTTGCAACAGCCTTTGCAGGCTTTGCGGCAGCCGTCTTTTTCTTGGACGGAATATAGGTAACGCCGTCAAGATAATTTCCTATGTTGTCGATCTGGTTATCCTTTGTGAGTGTATCAAAAAGGACCTCAAACTGAGCGGGATCGAGAGTCGCCTGAGATTTGGGAGTGATGCCTTTGGATGCAAGTACCTCAAGCACCTCCTTGCTTTTCATGCTTATGTCCTTTGAAAATTGTGTTACCTTGAGTAATGTTGTTCCTTGATTAGCTGCCATTTTTTTCACCGTGTCCCATGTGCCGTATGGGACTTCCTTTCCGTGGATTCAGGCTGAAAACCTGTGTCAGATATATTTTTCAGATATATTTTTCAATTAATTGACAAAGTCCTTTGTCGGTAACTGCCACCGCGCCGATGTGCGAGCTTTTTCCCACAGCAGCCGACAGCTGTTCTCCGTTCTGGCAAAGCCTTATGTGCTTTACCCCGTAATATTTGCATTTGTCCGTGATTTTTTTATGTGTGTTCTCCGAGGTATCGGATGCCTCAAGAATCAGCAGGGGTGTGTTCTTCCCTCCGCGTCTGAGCGCGTCGCATATCATGGGAACTCCGAAGATCACCTTTCCCGCCTTGACGCACAGTCCGAGAGCACAGAGCAATCTTGAGCTTGCCATTTGCCCCGCGGCGTTCTCCATGTTACTGTTCATTGTCGCGAAGCTCGCTTTCCATTCGGTCAAATACCTCCTCAGGAACGGTCACGTCAAGACTGCGCCCTATCCTACCGGACTTTCTTGCCTTCTTCAGGCATTCCACGTCGCGGCAGATATACGCGCCTCTTCCCGACCGCTTACCTGTAAAATCGAGAAGTATCTCGCCCTCGGGAGTTCTCACTACACGCAAAAGCTCCTTCTTGGGTCTGTGGCTGTTGCACCCGAGGCACTGCCTTTCGGGGATCTTTCTCGGCTTGGCTCTCTGTTCCATACCGGCTTACCTCCCGTCTATGTTCACTCGGACTTGATGTCTATCTTAAAGCCGGTAAGTCTCGCGGCAAGACGGGCATTCTGTCCTTCCTTACCGATGGCGAGTGAGAGTTGATCCTCATCAACGATGACCTTGCACGCTCTCTCGGCGGTAAAGGTGACCGAGCGCACTTCAGCTGGAGCAAGAGCCTCCGCAACATACTCCTCGGGTACCTCGCTGTACTTGACGATATCTATCTTCTCACCGCGAAGCTCCTCAACGATTCCCGCGATTCGCATAGCGTGGTTACCGATACAAGCGCCCACCGCGTCAACGTCCGCGTCACGGGACATAACGGATATCTTTGTTCTTGAGCCTGCCTCACGTGCAACTCCCTTGACAAGCACGATACCGTCCGTTATTTCGGGGATCTCAAGCTCAAATATTCTGCGGACAAGACCGGGATGGATACGGGAGAGAGTTACCAAAGGTCCTCTTGCCTCCTTGTTTACTTCCATTACAAATACCTTGATCCTGTCACCTACATTGAAGGTCTCGCCGGGTATCTGCTCGCTCTTGAGAAGAGTGGCGTGACCCGTGCCTGTATCAAGAAGCACGTTGCCGTTATCGGAGAATACCTTGCTGACAGTCGCGGTGATTATCTCCTCACGCTTGCTTTCGTAAGCGTCCTGCATTGCTTTTCTCTCGCCCTCTCTGATACCCTGAATAATAACAGACTTTGCGGCTGCCGCGCTGAGTCTGCGGAAGTTCTTGGTCTTGACCTCTGTCTCGACCATCTTGCCGAGAGTATAGCTCTTGCTGATAGCCTTTGCGTCCTCAAGGGAGATCTGACACTGAGGATTGACTACCTCCTCAACTACCTCCTTCTGGAGATATACCTTCATATCTTCCTTTTCGGGATCGATAGCGACTCTCATGAGAGTGCTGTTGCCAAATTCCTTTTTGAATGCGGAAAGCAACGCGGCCTCGATCTTTTCAAGCATATACTCCTTGGGTATCCCCTTCTCCTTTTCGAGAAGGTCAAGAGCAACGAAAAATTCCTTGTTCATTTTAACATTCCATCCTTTATGTTTTTCAAAATGTTTATAAGATGATTCAAAGTTCAAAATAAGTGCTGATCTTTGCCACCGTGTCGCGGGCAAAGGTAATGATATCCTCTCCGACCCCTATGCGGATCTCTCCGTTCTCTCCAAGGGGCATAAGAACTCCGCGGAACAGCTTTGATCCGTCTCTGGGCGCGTAAAGCCTGACCTCAACGTCCCATCCCTCGCAAGCCTCTATGTGGATATCGTTTTTAAGCTCCCGCTCGATTCCGGGAGAGCTCACCTCGAGATAATACTGCTCTTCAATAAGATCCGCCTCATCCAGTACGGGATCAATGGCACGGTGTAGCTTCTCACAATCATCAATGGTGATGCCGTTCTCGGAATCCACCGTAATACGAAGAACGCGTCTTGCGCCTTCCTTGACAAACTCCACATCCCATACCCAGATGCCAAGCTCATCCGCCAAGGGCTCTGCAAGCTCTCTTACCTTTTCGGCAATACCTTTGGTGCTTTTAGCCATTTTCTACCTCCAAGCAATATCAAAATAACTAACAATTAAGAGTGGACTCTCTCAAGCCCACTCTTACTTTAAGTATTATACCACACTTTTGCGCCGATTGCAATACCTTTTTATCATTTTTTTGTTTTTTTTCAAAATATTTCAGCACATCGGAATTGTTTTTTTACCACTGCATACCATAAACAGCAAATCAGCGCGAAAAACAGAGCCAAATAATCGCATTATTTCCATTAATTTAATAAAATTGTGTTTACAAAAGCGATAATCTATGATATAATTATATAATAGGGTAGTTGTGTCCGTCACATTATCCATATAAAATATCAAAGAGGTTTCATGAATACTAACGATACAAAAAATAAAAGGAAAGACGGTAAAGCCGGAGGGAGACCGGGCGCGGGCGGTATAGCTCTGCTGTGCGTCTATTATGTTGCGGCGTGCTGCTTTATTCCCGCGGCGCTTTACCTTAACGTAAATGAATTTGTAATAAATATCGGCGCTCTTGTCATGTGCCTGCTCAGCGTGTCCGTAATGGCAAAGGCGGCGGGTTCATGGCGCAATATAACAGGTTACGCCATCACCGTATTCATACTTGTGTTCTTTTTCGGAGCGGTGCTTCCCGTCGGGCTGTTTGCGGCATTCGCGTCGGCAACCTGTATTTACGCGCTGTTGCTGGTAAAATATCCCTCTCCGTTTTGGTGGGGACTTCCCATAATTCCTTTTGCCGCGTCTCTTTTCCTTGCGGGCAATGCCGCGGGGGTTGTCGCGTCTGTGGCAACGCTTCCCTGCGCGCTCATGCTTGCTTATTCGGCAAAGAAAAAGCTTGACCGTGTCGGAACGGTCTGCCGCGTTTCCTTCGGAATATGCGCTATCATCGCTATCTCGTTTCTCATCTCGGTCTATTCCGTATACGGCAAGATATCGCTTGAAGCGGCAAGAACGCTGATCGATGAGCTGAGAGCGGAAGTCACATCAACGCTTATATCAGCCACCGATCGGATGGCAGATCTGATGAACTCCACCGATATCCCCGTCGGCGACCTGTCAGCTTATGTGGAGAGCACGGTAAGCTCGGTGTTCAATCTGCTTCCCGCAATGATCATAGTAATCTCCAACATCATAAGCTATATTATCCATTCCCTGTTTTTAAGCATTTACAGCACTACCGACGAGGAGCGCAAGGAGATGCTCCCCATGCTGGGCTTTGAGATGAGCCTTATCTCGGCTTTTGTATATCTCATTTCTCTGATACTTGCCTTTGTACTTGTGTCCGACGGTCTCGCGCTTTGGGGTGCGGCGGCTGAAAATATAATGCTGATACTCGCGCCCGGACTCATAATCACTGCTCTCGGAGCGCTGAAGATGATAACCGCGCACAAGGGTCCTTCCTGCTTCGGAACACTTATCTATCTGCTTGTAATATTCATGCTGCTGAGCTTTTCCATTCCCGCCATCCTTATTACGGCGGCGGCAGGCGCGGTAGTCATAATAATCTCCCACTTTTCGAAAAAAAAGCCCTCAGACAACGGTAACCGATCCTGACCCGTAAGGTCAATAAACACGAAAGGACGAAATATATGTCAAACACACGATTTGATCCCTTCAAGAAATTTGAAGAGCTTCCCTCTCTGGTGTATGTGGTCCTCGCCGTGCTGTGTCTGGCTGTTCATGTGCTCCTCTGTACCTATACGGATATCTCAGTGGCTGTATGCGGACTGATACTCATAATCATATATACCGTCGCCGCGTTTATCATCCACCTTACGGTACACAAGCGCCTCAGCCTGTTCCGCATCGCCTCGGATGCCTCCGAGGAGCAGAACAACGGTGTTATCTATACCTTCCGTCATCTTCTCAGAATACCGTACGCGGTAGTTACCGAAAAAGGTAAGATAATAACCGTAAACGCCGCCATGAAGAACGCGGCGGGAGCAAAGCCCACGGTATTCAACACGGATATAAAGGAAATATGCGACCTCTCTCTTGAAAGCCTCATGCAGGCGGCAACGAGCGGCGAAGAAAATACCGAGAGCGATGAGGAAAAGGAAGACATTGAGATACTCAAGGATAAAAATGCCATCTGCTCCATCGGAGATAAGATATACCACGTGGACTGCCATCCCCTTTATTCCAAGGGAAAGCTGTTCTATCTGCTTATGTTCAACGACATAACCGAGCTTCAACAGCTGAGCATAACCCACAGAGCCGAGCACACGGCAGTGGCTTATATCGTTATCGACAACCTTGACGAGATAGCGCAATACGCAAAGGTCAACTACCAGGCGGAGGCTACGCAGGTAGACAATATATTACAGGACTGGGCAAAAAGCCTTGGCGGTATCATCCGCGAGTACGACAAGCACAAGTACGTCATGCTTTTCAGCAGACAGAGCCTGCGCCGTTGCGCGAAAACAAAGTTTGAGATACTTGACGCCATCCGCGAGATACACGTGGGAGACGACAGCATGCCCATTACCGTATCCATGGGCGTTACCACAATAGGAAAGACGCTTGCGGAGAGAGAGCATGAGGCGCTTGTATGCCTTGATATGGCTCTCCAGCGCGGAGGCGACCAGGCGGTAATGAAGAATGAAACGGGTATATTCTATTTTGGCGGACGCACCAAGAGCCAGCAGAAGCGCTCGGGCGGTCACTCAAGAGTTATCGCCACAAAGCTATGCTCCATGATATCAAGCGCGTCAAACGTAATAGTCATGGGACACAGCAATCCCGACTTTGACTCCATAGGAGCTTGCGTGGGTATCGCCGCGCTTTCCATGCACCTTGGCGTCAGAGTCAAAATAGTGACCAATCTCAATTCCGAAAACTTCAAGGCGTGTACGGGAAGGCTCACAGAGCTTGCTGACTACAAGAATATTTTCGTTGACGACGTAGTCGGACTTGGTGAGAGTGAATTCGGAACACTTCTTGTCATTGTGGACGCCAACAACTTCCGCATACTGGAAGCTCCCGAGATAGCGGCAAACTCCTTTAAAACAGCCGTTATCGACCACCACATAAAGAAAGAAGAATTTGAAAATGAGCCTCAGCTCGTTTATATTGACCCCTCCGCATCCTCAGCTTGCGAGCTTATAAGCGAGATACTTGAGTTCAGCATCCCCGTTGGAACGCTCCGCAAGGAAGAAGCAAACGTGCTTATGGCGGGAATAATGGTTGATACTCAGAACTTCACTCGTACCGTAGGCACGCGTACATTTGCCGCGGCGCTTTATCTGAGAGGCGCGGGAGCAAGCCCCGAGTATGCCCGCACATTCTTTGAGCAGGCATTTGAGGACTATCACTCCGAGGCGCTATTTGGTACTAACGCGGAGATATACGGCGACCAGATCGCCATCACCACAAGCGAGGGCACAGGCTCGGCACACGACAGAGTCGCGGCGGCAAAGGCGGCAGATAAGCTGTTGGCGGTAAGAAATGTAAACGCGGCATTCGCCCTTGTATTGCTTGGAAACACAGTACACATTTCAGGCCGATCAAACGGTAAGATAAATGTTCAGCTCATACTCGAGAGGGTCGGCGGCGGCGGTCACTTTGACGTGGCGGGCGCTGCAATGAAGGACTCGGGTCTTGAAGAAGCCAAGGCGCGTTTGCTGGCGGCTATCGACGAGTATATGAGCGATATTTCAAATCATTAATGTATTGATAAAACATCACAAAGGAGATAAAAACCATGAAAGTAATTTTAACACAGGACGTAAAGGGACAGGGCAAAAAGGATCAGATAATTGACGTATCTGACGGATACGCAAGAAATTTTCTTCTCCCCAAGAAGCTGGCAGTTCCCGCGGACGCATCCGCTGTAAACGACGTAAAAAATAAAGAGGCGGCTAAGCAGCATAAGCTGGACGTTGAAAAGAAGGAGGCGCAGGCTATCGCCGAAAAGCTTAAGAGCATCACAGTCAAGTTTGAGTACGCCGCAGGTCCAGACAAGAAGCTTTACGGCTCTGTAACCTCCAAGGACATTGCCGAGGCACTCAAAAAGAATCACGGCATAGACATCGACAAGAGAAAGATCACACTCACCGAGAACATCAAGTCCTTCGGTAACTTCACAGCCGACGTCAAGCTGTTCGCAGACGTTGTCGGCAAGATCAATATACTTGTTACAGGAAAGAACGCTTAAGACTCTATATATTAAGGAAGGAAAAAGTCAATGAACGATGAGCTTCTGAAAAAGCTTCCCTTTTCGCTTATCACAGAGCAGTCGCTCCTCGGCTCTATCATCATCGCCCCCGAGGCGCTGGATGACGTGGTGCAGATAATCACCGCAGACGATTTCTATATTTCCGAGCATTCCGAGATATTTTCCACTATCAAGGAGCTTTTCGTCAACAGTAAGGATATAGATTTCGTCACTCTGGTGGACGCCCTGGTTACCAAGGGAATATACACAGAGGCGGCGGCAACCGATTATATAACACAGCTGGTCCATAAGGGCAACAATGCCCTTAATGTAAAGGACTATGCCAAGATAATCAAGGATAAGAGCCTTTTGCGTCGGCTTATAGGCGTTTGCGACGAGGTATCCGAGAAAGCATACAGTGAGGAGGGCGAGGCGGCAAGGCTTGTTGACTATGCTGAAAGTCTTGTGTTTGATATCGCCCAGGGAAGGGATTCAAAGAACTTCAAGCATATCAGCGACGTTATCAACGACGTATATAAGCATCTCCACACCATGGCTACCGAGGGTGAGGCGGCTCAGGGAACAAAAACAGGATTTTCGGGGGTTGACCAGGTGCTTGCGGGCATGGGTAACTCCGATCTCATACTTGTAGGCGCTCGTCCCGGTATGGGAAAGACGTCATTCGCGCTTAACATCGCCACAAACGTAGCTGTGCAATCCAAAAAGACTGTTTGCATATTCTCTCTCGAAATGTCCGCCGAGCAGCTTGTCTCGCGTATCATCTCCAGCGAGGCTATGATCGACAGTTACTCGCTGAGAACGGGAAATCTTGACTCCAAGCAGTGGAGCGAGATAGCCAAGACAACAACAAAGCTTGCGGGATGCAACATACTGATAGACGACACCACGGGTATGACCGTCACGGGTATGAAGGGTAAGCTCCGCAGAGTCAAGGATCTGGGTCTTGTGGTCGTAGACTATCTGGGACTTATGCAGAGCGACAGAAAGATAGACAACAGAGTAAACGAGGTGGCGGAGATATCCCGAAACCTCAAGATAATGGCAAAGGAGCTTAATGTTCCTGTCGTCTGTTGCGCACAGCTGTCCCGAGGACCCGAATCAAGAACCGATAAGCGCCCCATGCTTTCCGACCTCCGTGACTCGGGAGCTATCGAGCAGGACGCGGATATAGTTATCTTCCTTTATAAAGACGACTACTATGAAAAGCAGGAAGGCAGTGAGGAGGGCTGTATAGCCGAGGTCATTATCGCCAAGAACCGTCACGGCTCAACAAGCACGGTAAAGATGGGATGGATAGGCAGATATACCAAGTTCCGAACGATCGCGAATGAGATGGGAGACGCGCCGTAATGAGCAATAAAGATCCCATCACGCAAAAATTTGCCTCTCCCACTTCCCTTTCGGGACTCCCCGAGGACACACCTGTTCTCGCGGCATTCTCGGGCGGAGCGGACTCCACGGCTCTTCTCCACATGCTATCTGAGCACTCAAAGCGAACGGGAGCGAGGATATACGCCGCTCACGTCAATCACATGATACGAGGAGCAGAGGCGGACAGAGACGAGGAATTTTGCAGAAAAACGGCGGAAGCTCTGGGTATAGAAATATTCGTCTGCCGAAAAGATGTCCCTCAGTACGCAAGCGAGAGCGGACAGAGCATTGAGACTGCCGCAAGGTGTGTACGATACGAGTTTTTCGACAGTATCATGAAGGAGCATTCCATTCCCCTTCTCGCCACTGCGCATAACGCCAACGACAACCTTGAGACCATGATATTCAATATGATCCGCGGCTGCGGTCTTAGCGGTATGTGCGGTATCCCCGAAACACGCGCCTGCGCCCACGGAACAGTGGTGCGCCCCATCCTTTCGGTAAGCCGCGAGGAGATACTGGAGTATTGCGCACAGCACGGTCTGTCATATGTTACCGACAGCACCAACACCGATACCGACTACACGAGGAACAAGATACGTCTTGAGGTCATTCCCGCTCTTGTAAACATAAACGGCGCGGCAGTTGAAAACGCGGCAAGACTGTCCCGCTCGCTCAGAGAGGACTCAATGTGCCTGCTCAGCATGGCAGATTGGTTTCTTGAGGAATTAAAAGACGACGCATCCATAGAGACCGAAAAGATACTTGGCTCTCCCGCGGCTATCGCCAACAGAGCGATAATGTCTCTGTATTACAGCGCATCGGGCGGCAAAAATCTTGAGCACATCCACATAGACTCCATCCGCGCGCTTTGCCGAGGTTGCGTTCCCCATTCGGGCATAGACCTGCCCGGCGGGATCGCTGCAAGGATAGAGAACGGACGGTTGTATATTGAAAAAAAGAGGCAAACGTACACGGATCCACCCGAATTTTCCCAAAGGCTTTGTGAGGGAGAAAACTTTATTTCCCAAATAAATGCGCAAATAATCATAGGAAATTCACAAAACACAAAAAATATTTACAAAAATTCAATACTGTTGTATTTTGATTCTGATAAAATATGTGGTGGTCTCATAGCGAGAGAACGCAGACCGCAGGATAAGATCAGGGTCAACGGAATGAGCAAAAGCGTAAAAAAGCTTTTGTGCGATAAGAAAATACCGCTTGAGGTAAGATACCGTCTGCCGATGATATGCGACGATAACGGCATTGCCGCGGTTCCATTGGCGGCAACCAGAGACGGTATTGCAGCTAAGGATAAAGCAAACGCACTGCAAATACAGATCAATTTGATTTAATTGATTTAACTGATTTGAATTTCTTTTTGAGAAATAGGAAAGGCTACATTATGATAAAGGATATCGAAAGCATTTTAGTCAATGAAAAGCAGATCGACGAAATTACAACACGAATCGCCGGTCAGATCAACCGTGATTATAAGGATTCCAAGCAGTTGGTCCTTATATGTATCCTCAAGGGCTCGCTGATGTTCACCTGCGATCTTATGAAAAAGCTCAACCTTCCCGTTGAGATCGAATTTATGAAGGTCTCGTCCTATGGCGCGGGAACCTCGTCCTCGGGAATGATAAACATCCACCTCGACCTCAAGCGCGAGGATATAGGAGACGCTGATTTTATTGTTGTTGAGGATATTATCGACAGCGGCAGAACGCTTGCACACCTTGTGGGCTATCTTGCGGACAGAGGCGCTAAGAGCGTTAAGACCTGCACCCTGCTCGACAAACCCTCCCGTCGTGTGGTGGACTTTACTCCCGATTACAGCGGAGCTGAGATCCCCGACAAGTTTGTGGTGGGCTACGGTCTTGACTACGATGAAAAGTACCGTAATCTGCCCTATGTCGGCGTTCTCAAGCCCGAAATATACAGCTGAATATGGCGCGGAAGCGTTTTATTTAAATTTTGCAATTCTATTACGGAGATTTTTTGAATGAATACGAAAAAGAGTAACTTTAAGGTTCTGATCTTCTATCTGCTGCTTATCGGCGTGGTCATAGTTGCGCTGTCCACAATGTTCAGCAGGACCGAGACCGAGACGCTGAAGTACAGCGACATCGTGGAATATTTCAAGCACGACGCCGTAAAGAGCTTTGTCATAGATCAGAATAATATCATAACCATGGAGGTCTATGATATCGATAAGATCAAGGAGCTGAACTCTCAAACGCCTCCCGCAGATAACAGCGCCGGCGCTGAGGGGACTGACACAGGCGTTGCCGACACGCAAGCTCCCGTCGCACCTTCGCTTGAAGGACTTGAGACTAAAACAATTGAGTACAGACTGCAAAGTCTCAGCCTTTTCATCAACGACTGTAACGAATATTACCAGAATAATACCAATCTTGTTGAATACGACATTCAGCCCGAAACGGTAATGCCCTGGTGGGTCAGCTTCCTTCCCTATGTGGTAGTGATAATTATCTTCATTATCATCTGGGTGGTGATCATGAAGCAGGCATCAGGCGGTGGTCCCGGCAAGATGAATTCCTTTGGCAAGGCGAGAGTCAAGACACCTCAGAACGACAAGAACAAGGTTCTGTTCAAGGATGTTGCGGGCGCTGACGAGGAAAAGGAAGAGCTTCAGGAGGTCGTTGAATTTCTCAAGGATCCCGTAAGATTTTCAAAGCTTGGCGCAAAGATACCTCACGGAGTTCTGCTTGTAGGCCCTCCCGGTACGGGTAAGACACTGCTGGCAAAGGCTGTTGCGGGAGAGGCAGGAGTTCCCTTCTTCTCCATCTCGGGCTCTGACTTTGTTGAGATGTACGTCGGCGTAGGCGCGTCACGTGTGCGCGACCTCTTTGAAAACGCAAGAAAGCATCCCGCTTCGATCATATTCATAGACGAGATAGACGCGGTCGGACGTCACAGAGGCGCAGGTCTCGGCGGCGGACACGATGAGCGTGAGCAGACACTCAACCAGCTGCTTGTTGAAATGGACGGCTTCGGCTCTCATGAGGGTATAATCGTTATAGCCGCTACCAACCGTCCCGACATTCTTGACCCCGCACTTCTCCGCCCCGGTCGTTTTGACAGACAGGTAACGGTAAACTACCCCGATATCAACGGACGTGAGGAGATACTCAAGGTACACTCCAGAAATAAGCCCCTGGAGGAGAGCGTTGATCTTGCTCAGGTAGCAAAGACCACAGCCGGATTTACAGGTGCTGATCTTGCCAACCTTCTTAATGAGGCGGCTCTGCTTGCGGCGAGAAGAGGCAAGAATCTTATCGGTATGGAGGATATCGAGGACGCCTTTATCAAGGTAATAGCAGGACCCAAGAAGAAGTCCCGCGCTATGAAGGACAGAGAGAAAAAGAACACCGCGTACCACGAGGCGGGTCACGCCATCATCGCCCATGTTCTGCCTCATATGGATCCTGTCCAGCAGATATCCATCATCCCCAGCGGCAACGCGCTCGGATACACTCTCAATCCTCCCAAGGAGGACAAATACAGCGTTTATAAGAGCGAGCTCAAGGAAAAGATCGCAATGCTCCTCGGCGGAAGAGCCGCGGAAGAGCTTATATTCGGAGACGTATCCGGCGGAGCGTCCAACGATATTCAGCGCGCTACGGATACCGCTAAGCGTATGGTAACACAGCTTGGCATGAGCGATGTCCTCGGACTTCGTTCCTTCGGAAACGGTCAGGGCGAGGTATTCTTAGGACGTGACTTCTCAAGCTCACAGGATTACTCTGACGACACGGCGGCTAAGATCGACAATGAGATCCACTCTATCATAAGTGAGGCTTATGATACCGCAAAGCGCATACTCACCGAAAACATGAGTAAGCTCCACTTTATCGCGGAGTTTCTGATGAAGAACGAGATCATGGACGGAGAGCAGTTCAAGGCGGCAATGGACGGCAACCCCACCTTTGAGGAGCTGGAGGAAATGACAGAAGCCAAGAAGCGCAAGAGCCGTGAGGAAAACGAGGCTCGCCGTAAGAAGGAAGCCGAGGAGGAGCGCCGCAGAAAAGAGGCTGAGGAACAGCAGGAGCATGAGAACACATCTCCCGAAAATGGTTGGGGATATGTGTCGGCAGACGATAACCTTGATCCCAAAGACAAAAACGACAAGGATGACACAGACAACAACCGTTTCGGAGACAGTGATATTCCTCACTGACATCCTAATAAAATTAAATAATCATTTATGGTGGATCATCGATCAATGATCCACCACTTTTTTCGCTTGATTCCCTAAAAATCCTTCATTTTTGTTTAAAAGTATTGACAACGGTTTTTTTTTGATGTATAATTGTCACGTATTTTTATGTATACACATTTATAAAAGGAGAAATGAAATGAAGCTTTTTATTGACACAGCGAATGTAGATGAGATAAGAGAGGCGGCAGAGCTTGGAGTTATCTGCGGCGTTACAACAAACCCTTCCCTCATTGCGAGAGAAGGAAAGGTATTTGAAGAGGTCATCCAGGAGATCACAACTATCGTTGACGGACCTATAAGCGCTGAGGTAGTAGCACCCGACGCTGAGGGAATGGTTGCCGAGGCAAAGGAGCTTGTAAAGATACATAAGAACATCGTTATCAAGATCCCCATGACACTTGAGGGACTCAAGGCAACAAAGAAGCTTTCGGAGCTCGGCATCAAGACAAACGTAACGCTTATCTTCAGCGCGACTCAGGCACTTCTCGCCGCACGCGCGGGAGCTACATACGTAAGCCCCTTTGTCGGCAGACTTGACGATATCTCCGACAGCGGTATCGATCTTGTAGCCGATATTGCAGAGATCTTCGCTATCCACGACATCAAAACTGAGATCATCTCCGCATCTATCCGTGGTCCTCAGGACGTAACAGATTCCGCAAAGGCAGGCGCGCACATCGCGACCATTCCTTACAAGGTGATCGTACAGATGTCCAAGCACCCCTTGACCGACGCGGGTATCGCTAAGTTCATGGCTGACTGGAACAGCACATTCAACAAGTAATAAATGATTACAACAAAGCGTGCCGCAAACGCGGTGCGCTTTGTTTTTGTTAAGTTATTACAAAATCCTTATCACATACTTGAAAAAGAGGTTTTGATATGATATAATTAAGTATATAAAACATGTAAAGGAGTATCTGCCATGAAAAGATATATCACAATATTACTGTGCGCTGTGCTGTGCATATCACTGCTTGCGGGATGCTCCAAAAAGCAAAATAAGACACCGCCCGATACCCCGGATATACAGACAGAGCCTCCTGTCACAGGTACTCACGTGATTGTCGATCCGACTGAAAACAAGCTGAAAATAGATCATATCCTCTCATGGGAGGGCGAATTTTCCGAGGACAAATATTTTGAGACCATAAAAAAATTTTCCGCTGAGCATACCTCTGTGCTGACGGAAAAGGAAAAACAAGTGTATTTTCTTGCCGACTCGGACGTACAGCATGTCAGAGTGATACGCGTCGCGCCCGTGGACGACAGCAAATTTAACATTGAGCTGAACGGATACATCGATCTTACCATTAAGACAGAGCATGAAGGAAAAACGGTAACCTTTGATACGGACTGGTGGTATTCCGAAAATGACGATAGACCCGTGTGGTCGTATCTCTTTGAGGTCACGGGAAATGACAACAGCGTAAAGCACTATTACACAAGGCTCAGACACAAGACGGAAAACAGCTCCCTTTACAGCTCCTATGAAAATCCCGCCTTTGTTATAGAGCGCATTGCCGATGGCAAGCTGATAACGATGTCCGACACCTACCGCGAGACTGTACGCGAGATATGGAGCGCTTCGGAGTGGACGGACAAGGATATCAACAATTGCGGATATGACTACATCATACATGTCGGCGACAAATCCCACTATTACCACACCGATTGCGCCAATTTCACCCAAAACGGCGTTGGAGTCACGCTTGACAAGGATGATCAGGTACGCATAAACACAATGATAAAAAATATATTCGGCGCTGTTGATAAATAAAGGAGACAGTATGAAAAGAACTTGCATTATATTCTTATCGCTGTTCATTATAGTCGGTTGCATCGGGTGTACACCTAAAACTTTAACCCCGGAAATAACCGTCCCCCCAGAGAACTATGCTTTCTATTACGCAAAAGATGGCAAGATAGCATCCACCGCTAAAAATACCCAGAGCTCTTATCTGGCTATAATGGAAGAATGGCTCACATTTAACAGCCTTGATACCCGTTTCAAGCTGAACAGGGTCTTTATGTATTCGGAAAACCCCGACCTCATGCCCGAAACAGAAAAGAATGAATACATCTACATATGGGACGAAAATATGGTCTTTTGCTTTCTGTCCGATTTTGACGCTTTCATCAATGACGAGAGCAATCTCCTGTACAAGCAGGCTCTGGATATGACACTGAGAGAAAACCGGGACATAATGCTCGCCAACGCGCTTGCCGAAGATAGCCAACGGTGAATCAAGGCGGAAACCGTATTTTTTGCGGTTTCCGCCTATTTTTAGCAACTTTCGCAACTTTTTTTGCAAAAGCCCTTGACAAAACGCTCGGATAGTGATAAACTTATTCTATTAAAGCAAGGAGATACGCCATGAACTGTGTATTCGCAACAAAGTATTATTACTCTTATTTTTATTACTTTGCCAAAAGTGAGAAATAAGGGTGCTTTTTGATGCGGATTTTTAGTTGATGTTTTGTATTATAAACATAAATGAAGCCCATTGGTGAAACACCCGTGGCGCTTCATTTTTTATTTAATAAATTATTTTTCATACATAAAGGAGAAAACAAAAATGATAGCGGTACTCAAGCAAGGCACAAACGACAAGCAAATTGAAAATCTTTCTTCCTGGCTCAAGGCTCAGGGACTTGATGTTCACATATCCAAAGGAAGCGATCATACCATCATCGGTCTTGTGGGCGACACCTCAAAGATAGACGAGGATCTTCTCTCTGGTCTTGAAATGGTTGAGACGGTCAAGCGCATAAGCGAACCCTTCAAGAGCGCAAACAGAAAATTCCATCCCGATGACAGTGTGATCCGTGTCGGAAATACATCCGTCGGCGGATCTGACTTTGCAATTATGGCAGGTCCCTGCTCTGTTGAGAGCGAGGAGCAGGTCATGGAGATCGCAAAGGCAGTCAAGGCGGCAGGAGCGACCATGCTCAGAGGCGGTGCCTTCAAGCCCAGAACCTCTCCCTACGACTTCCAGGGTCTCAAGGCTGACGGAATCGAGATACTTCTCAAGGCAAAGGCGGCTACGGGACTTCCCATTGTCACCGAGATAATGAACGCAAACCACCTTCCCATGTTTGAGGAGGTTGATGTTATTCAGGTAGGCGCGAGAAACATGCAGAACTTTGAGCTGCTCAAGGAGCTGGGACGCACCAACAAAACCATCCTTCTCAAGAGAGGACTTGCCAACACACTCAAGGAGCTTCTCATGTCCGCCGAGTACATCATGGCGGGCGGAAACGAAAATGTTATTCTTTGCGAGAGAGGTATCCGTACATTTGAGACATACACAAGAAATACACTGGACATCTCCGCCGTCCCCATGCTCAAGGAGCTTACCCACCTCCCCATCATAATCGACCCCTCTCACGCAACAGGCGTCGCAAAGCTTGTAAAGCCCATGGCAATGGCGGCAGCGGCGGCCGGGGCTGACGGTCTTATGATCGAGGTACACAATGATCCCGCCCACGCTCTGTGTGACGGTCCTCAGTCCCTCACTCCCGAGGCGTTTGCGGATGTAACAAAAGCTGTCCGCCGTGTTCTGGCAGCGGTCAAGGAGGACTGACATGACGGTTGGAGTTTGCGGTCTCGGGCTTATCGGAGGCTCAATGGCAAAAGCGTACAAGGAGGCGGGACACACGGTGCTTGGCTACGATCTTGACACCGCGTCCCTCGGTTACGCATCCCTTGCGGGTATCATCGACGGTACGCTGGATGACAGCACCGTACCCACATGTGACCTGATATTCATAGCGCTCTATCCCATAGCCGCCGTTGAATATCTCACAAGGATCGCGCCCAGGGTCGATCCCAAAACAGTGGTCATGGATCTCTGCGGAACAAAAAAAGAGATATGCGAGGTAGGCTTTGCCCTTGCCTCTAAGTATTGCTTTACATTCGTTGGCGGTCACCCCATGGCGGGAACTCAGTATTCGGGAATAAAGTATTCCAAGGCTACACTTTTCAAAAACGCCCCCATGGTGCTTGTACCCGCAGTTTATGACGACATATATTTTCTCGCAAGGATCAAGCAGCTTCTTGCCCCCGCTATGTTCGGCAAGATCAGCGTTACCACAGCCGAGGAGCATGACAAAATGATAGCGTTCACCTCTCAGCTTGCCCATGTTGTTTCAAACGCATACGTAAAAAGCCCCACCGCCCAGAACCACAAGGGCTTCTCAGCGGGAAGCTACAAGGACATGACCCGTGTGGCATGGCTCAATGAGAATATGTGGACGGAGCTTTTCCTTGAAAATAAACAGCCTTTGCTTGATGAGATAGACTGCATAATAAAGTCTCTGACAGAGTACAGAGACGCCATTGCCGACAACGATGCCGACACGCTCCGCGGGCTTCTGCGCGACGGACGAATAGCCAAAGAAAAGGTAGACGGCTGATAAGGGGGTAAAAATGAGAACAGTAAAAGTAAACGCTTCAACACCATACGATATTCTTATCGGAAACGATCTGCTTGACAGATGCGGCGAGCTTTGCCGCAACGTCCTTTCTCCCTGCCGTTTGTGTATAGTTTCCGACGATACGGTTGCCGCTCTTTATCTTGAAAGAGCGGAAAAGTCTCTCAGAGCGGCGGGCTTTGATACCGTCAGCTTTGTGTTCCCCCACGGAGAAGCTTCTAAGACCATGGACACTATCGTGAACATTGTCGAGTTTCTCGCCGAGAGCAGGCTGACACGCACCGACTGCCTTATCGCCCTCGGCGGAGGCGTTGTGGGTGACATGTGCGGCTTTGCGGCGGCTATATATCTGAGGGGCATCAAGTTTATACAGATCCCCACAACACTCCTTGCCGCCGTGGACTCCTCTGTCGGCGGAAAGACGGGCGTTGACCTGAAGGCGGGCAAGAACCTTGCCGGCGCGTTCCATCAGCCCTCCCTCGTTATCTGCGACTACTCCACACTTGACACGCTCCCTCCCGAAACCTTTGCGGACGGCTGTGCCGAGGTGATAAAATACGGTGTCATCAATGACAGAGCTTTTTTTGACAGACTTTCGGGCGGTATCCGGGAGCAGATAGAGGACGTTATCGCCGAGTGCGTTATGAACAAGAGTCGCGTGGTGGAGGAGGACGAATTTGAGGCGGGCACACGCCAGCTTCTCAATCTCGGACACACCATCGGTCACGCTATAGAGCTTTGCTCAAGCCTTGCCATATCCCACGGAAGCGCGGTCGCCATCGGTATGGTCATAGTCATGCGTGCCGCTGTCCGCGAGGGACTTTGTCCCATGGCGGATCTTGAGGCGCTCCTTGCACTGCTCCGCCGTGAAAAGCTCCCCGTGAGCTGTGATTTTACCGCCGAACAATTGACCGCCGTTGCAACCGCCGATAAAAAGAGAAAAGGCAACAGCATAACTCTTGTAGTACCCTACTCTATCGGCGATACAAGACTTGTCAAGCTCCCTATCGACGAATTATGCGGCTTTATACAGAAAGGACTTTGAGGCATGGACATAACGCTTAAACCATCATGCCCAACGGGACGTATAAAGGCTATCTCCTCAAAATCCGCAGCACACAGAATACTTATCTGCGCCGCCTTTGCCGACGGCGATACGGTGGTAAGATGCGACAGAACAAACAAGGATATTGAGGCAACAGCGGCGTGTCTCTGCGCGCTTGGAGCCAATATTCGCTACGAAAAGCCATACTTTTATGTAAGTCCCATAAAATCACCCATAAGCGGAGCGGTGCTTCCCTGCAACGAAAGCGGCTCAACTCTCCGTTTCCTCCTGCCAATTATTCCCGCCCTCGGGGTGGACGCAAGCTTCATGATGGCGGGCAGACTCCCCGCAAGACCCCTGTCCCCTCTCTATGAGGAGCTGGTATCCCACGGAGCGTCACTTGCCCCCCAAGGCTCCAATCCGCTGACAAGCTCGGGAAAGCTGACGGGAGATGTATACCGCATAAGAGGGGACGTTTCCTCACAGTTCATCAGCGGTCTGCTCTTTGCTCTAACCTTTTCCCGCAATGGAGGAAGGCTTATAATTGAGGGCAAGACTGAATCCGCGCCCTACATAGACATGACGGTGGATGCCCTTTCCCTTTTCGGAGCGGCTCCTGTCAAGACCGAGGACGGATATGTGGTCTCCGGTAACGCAATACTTCATTCCCCCGGACAGCTCGACGTTGAGGGCGACTGGTCAAATGCCGCTTTCCCGCTTTGCATGGGCGCGATAGGCTCGGGAGAGGTTACGGTTTACGGACTGAAAAACGACTCTCATCAGGGCGACCGCGCCATCGTGGATATTCTCTGCCGTTTCGGCGCGGATGTGATCGAGGCGGAGGGCGAGTTTACGGTCAGAGGCGGAAGGGGACTTCACGGGATCACAGTTGACGCGACACAGATACCCGACATGGTTCCCGCTCTCGCTACGGTCGCGTCGGTGGCTGACGGTGTAACCACCATATACGGCGCGGCTCGGCTGAGGCTAAAGGAAAGCGACAGACTTATGACTGTCCGCACCATGCTGACCTCCCTGGGCGCTGATGTTAAGGAGACCGAGGATGGACTTATTATAACAGGTAAACCCTCTCTTTCAGGTGGCGTCACCGACAGCTTTAACGACCACCGCATTGCCATGAGTGCCGCAGTTGCATCCGCCGCGGCGACAGGCAATATAACCGTAAAGGGAGCGGAATGCGCCTCCAAGTCTTATCCCGATTTCTGGACGGATATCAAGACGGTTCTCGGAGTGGAAAATAATATATAAAATTATGTAAAAATATGAGAGATTTTCAATATATACTTGAAAATCTCTCATATTTGTAGTATAATATAATTTGGTTTTTTATGTTGTCTTTTATTTAATTTTGAAAGGAAAAACGCAAAAATGTCTACAAGCTACGGAAAAAATATAAATATCACCGTATACGGCGGTTCTCACGACGATGAGATTGGTGTTGTCGCCACGGGACTCCCGAGGGACTTCCGATTTGACGCCGAGGAACTGTACGCCTTTATGAAGCGCCGCGCTCCAGGGCAGAATGCTTTTTCCACCAAACGCCGTGAGCCCGATATTCCCGTATTCGTATCGGGGGTTGACAGTGACAATACACTTAACGGCGACACCTTTAAGGCTGTAATAAAGAACACCAATCAGCGTTCCTCGGACTACAACAATCTCTCCTTCGTTCCCCGCCCCTCTCACGCGGACTTCGCAGCGAGAATGAAATACGGCGAGGCGGTGGATCTCCGAGGCGGCGGACATTTTTCGGGCAGACTGACAGCACCGCTTTGCATCGTAGGCGGTATTTGTCTGCAATATCTGAAATCCCGCGGCATACGCGTTGCCGCTCATCTTTACTCGGTGGGTGGCATACATGACGATCATTTTGATCTCGCTGGTGTAACAGATAAGGAATTTGATCTGTTGGCAAGCCGCCATGAGTTTCCCGTACTCAACGAGGATGCGGGCGAGCAAATGAAAAAGGCTATTGAGGCGGCGGGCAGTGAGGGCGACTCCGTGGGAGGTGTCGTTGAATGCGCGGTGATCGGACTCCCCGCGGGACTTGGCGAGCATATGTTTGACGGCATGGAGAACAGAATATCCTCCATAATATTCGGCATACCCGCGGTCAAGGGTATTGAATTCGGAAACGGATTTGAATGCGCAAGCCTTAAAGGCTCTGAAAATAACGACGCATTTGCCACCGACGGCAAATGCATATTTACAAAAACCAACAACTGCGGAGGTATTCTCGGCGGTATGACAAACGGAATGCCCCTTGTATTCAGAGCCGCAATGAAGCCCACTCCCTCTATCTACAAGGAGCAGGACAGCGTGGACATGGTATCCATGACTCCCGTAAAGCTGTCCATCAAGGGAAGACACGACCCCTGCGTGGTAGTCCGTGCGGTTCCCGTATTTGAAGCGGCAGCCGCTATCGCTGTTTGCGACATATTATCTGACAGTAAGGACAAGATCTGATATAAAATGAAACTAAACTCCAAGCACACAATAACCGCTTGCTTTGTCGGAATAGTCACGCAAGCGCTTGTGATAAATTTCTCTCCTCTTCTGTTTCTGACATTTGAAAATGACTACGGTATATCTCTCAGCAAGATAAGCACACTTATAGCCATAAGCTTTATCACACAGCTTCTCATGGACTTTACCGCATCAAAAGCCCCCAGACTCTTCAATAACCGCGTAACGGTGGTAATGGGGCAGGTCTGCTCGGCGACCGGACTTGTCTGTCTTGCGGTCCTACCTGAAATACTCTCACCGTTCCCCGCTCTCATAATCGCCACCATGATCGGCGCTTTCGGCAGCGGTATCATCGAGGTAATGGGCAACCCCATCGTGGAGTCCTGTCCCGTAAAAAATAAAAACCGAATACTCAGCTTTATGCACTCGGGCTACTGCTGGGGGCTTGTGCTGACGGTAGCTGTCTCCACACTGTTCTTCCACTTTGTCGGTATCGCGCATTGGCAGATACTTGCCTGCCTTTGGGCGATAATACCCGCGCTCAACGCGGTTGCGTTCTGTTTTGTACCAATATACAAGATCGAATCAGCTCCCGCCGTCAAGGACGGCAAGCGCTCGGTATTCAAAAGCTTTATTTTTGTAGCGTTCTTTATACTTATGCTATGTGCGGGAGCGGCTGAACAGGCTATGTCACAGTGGGCATCAAGCTTTGCGGAAATGGGACTTGGCGTTTCAAAGACAATGGGAGATATACTCGGCCCTTGCGCCTTTGCTGTGCTTATGGGACTCGCCCGTGTAATATACGCAAAATACAGTGAAAAAATGAATCTTTCAAAATTCATGCTGTTCTCATCCGTACTTTGCGTATTCTCCTATCTTCTTGCGGCACTCGCGCCCCATCCAATCATCGCGCTCATCGGCTGCGCCATATGCGGCTTCTCGGTGGGAATCATGTGGCCGGGAACGCTTTGCATGGCAACCGAGCAAATCCCTCACGGCGGTGTAAAAATGTTTGCCCTTCTCGCCCTTGCGGGAGATATGGGATGCACCATAGGTCCTACGGCTGCGGGCTGGATAGCCGATGCCATGGGAAACGATCTGAAAACAGCATTTATTTTCTCTATAATATTCCCCGTTCTTATCATAATGTTTATCACACTTATCAAACTCAAAAACAAAAAACACCCAATGTCGAAAGGATATGAAACATAATGGAACTTACAGAACTGCGAAATCAAATAGACTCCATAGACAGAGAGCTTGTGGAGCTGTTCAAGCGCCGCATGAACGTATCAGCTCAGGTAGCGGAATATAAGCGCCAAACGGGCATGAACGTACTTGACTCCTCCCGTGAAAGAGCTCTTCTCAATAAGGTATCCGAGCTTTCAGGTGAGGAATTTGAGGAATACACCCGCACGCTTTACGCCACTATACTCGATCTTTCCCGATCTTATCAGCATAAAAAGCTGGGAGACACGTCCAGGCTGTATGAGGAAATAACCAACGCTCTTGAGAACACCCCCAAGCTCTTCCCCGAAAAGGCGATGGTAGCCTGTCAGGGCGTTGAGGGCGCTTACTCTCAGATCGCCGCGGAGCGTCTGTTCTCCGCCCCAAACATAATGTTCTTCTCGGATTGGGAAAAGGTCTTCTCTGCCATTGAGGCAGGCATGTGCCGTTACGGAGTCATACCGATAGAAAACAGCACGGCGGGATCGGTAAAAAAGGTTTATGACCTAATGATAAGCCGAAACTTCAGGATAGTGCGGACAGTACGTATAAAGATAGACCACAACCTGCTTGCGAAGCCGGGAACAAGGCTTGAGGATATCAAGGAGATATTCTCACATGAGCAGGCTATAAATCAGTGCGCGTCCTTCCTCTCCACCCTCGGACCAGATGTAAAGATCACCCGAGTTGCAAACACCGCGCTTGCCGCAAAGGCGGTTGCGGAATCGGACAGGACCGACGTAGCTTCCCTGTCCTCTCGCTCCTGCGCCGCGCAGTACGGTCTGAAGGTAGTCGCCTCCTCCGTTCAGGACAACGGCAACAACCACACGCGCTTTATCTGCATCACCAATAAGTTAGAGGTATATCCCGGAGCTGACCGCACAACGCTTATGCTGGTAACGCCTCATAAGCCCGGTGCGCTCTACCGCATACTTTCCCGCTTCAACTCTTTGGGCATAAACCTGCTCAAGCTTGAATCGCGTCCCATTCCCGACAGAGACTTTGAGTTTATGTTTTATTTTGATCTTGAAGCCCCCGTTTACTCTCAGAAATTCGCCCAACTTCTTGCTGAGCTTGAGCGAGAATGCGATGAGTTTACGTATCTCGGCTCATATTTGGAGGTAATATAAATGATAACAGGCTACAGCAACATGAAGTGCGGTGTTCTCGGAGAGCATCTGGGACACAGCTTTTCTCCAATGATACACGGTCTTCTCGCCGACTATTCCTACCGCATAATAGAGAAAGCTCCCGAGGAAGTAGAGAATTTTGTAAGGTCATGCGAATACGACGCTTACAATGTAACTATTCCATATAAAAAAACAGTCATGCCCTTCCTTGACGTTATCTCCCCCGAGGCGCAAAAGCTTGGCGCTGTAAATACTGTTGTCAACAAGGATGGCAAGCGCTACGGATATAATACCGACTACTTTGGATTTTCTCACATGATAGATCTTTCGGGTATTGACATAACAGGCAAAAAAGCCATGGTCTTCGGTACGGGCGGCGCGGCTGTCACCGTGTGCGCGGTCCTTCGCGACAGAGGTGTGGGAGAGCTTGTCAGCATCTCTATTGACGACAACAATATCGAAACTCTGTCCAAGCACCCCGACACCGAGGTCATCGTAAACTGCACTCCCGTTGGTATGTACCCCAAGAATGGAGAATCCCCCGTGGATCTCGCCCTTTTCCCAAAAGCCTTGGGCGTGCTGGATATCGTCTACAACCCCTCCAAGACCGCGCTTGTGCTTGACGCGGAGAGACGCGGTATAATTGCCGTCAGCGGTCTTTCCATGCTTGTGGCACAGGCTGTAAAGGGCTTTGAATTCTTTACGGGACATCCCGCGGAGGACGGCGCTTGTGAGAGAATAACAAAGGCTATAGAAGCGCAGACAAAGAATGTGGTGCTTATCGGTATGCCCGGCTGCGGTAAAAGCACCGTGGGCAAGCTGATCGCCGCAAAGCTGAACCGCCCCTTCTATGATGCGGACGAGGAATTCGCAAAGACCTATAATGTATCTGCCGCCGATATCATAACCGAGAAGGGGGAAGAGGCATTCAGGCTCATGGAGCATGAGATCGCCAAGACACTCGGAAAAATGAGCGGGGCTGTCATTGCCTGCGGCGGCGGTGTTGTGACGAGAGATTACAACTACGATCCCCTGCACCAGAACAGCACCATCGTATTTCTTGAGAGGGAGCTTTCCAATCTTTCAACAAAGGGGCGTCCGCTCTCTCAGGCAAATTCTTTGCAGACTCTGTATGACGCTCGCATCGGCGCATACTGCCGTTTTGCCGACATACGCGTAGCAAGCACCGAGGTCCCCGAGAACACGGCAACTCTCATTATTGAAAAGCTGGGAGGTCTTGATAAATGAAGCTTCTTGTTATAAACGGTCCTAACCTCAACATGCTCGGCATACGCGAGCCCGATATTTATGGCAAACAAAATTTCAAGGCGCTTGAAGAATATATCCGCAACAGTGCCGATGAGCTTGGACATACGGTAACACTTTTCCAATCCAATCACGAGGGCGAGATAGTGGACATAATTCAATCTGCTTACGGAGTTTTTGACGGTATTGTTATAAACCCCGCCGCCTATACCCACACAAGCGTAGCGATACTTGACGCGCTCAAAGCTGTCGGTATTCCCACAGTTGAGGTACACCTGTCGGACATCTCCACAAGAGAGGCATTCAGACAGCATTCCTATGTTTCAATGGTGGCAAAGAAGACCATCTGCGGTCTCGGCTTTGAGGGCTACCGCAGGGCGCTTGAATATTTCCTCTGAGCCTGAATAAAAGGTTATGACAGATAAAATTCTCAAAGCCGTAATGGAGATAGCCTATCAGATGATAGAGGTCGGAGCGGAGATACACCGTGTTGAAGACAGCGTTACAAGGATATGCCATGCCTACGGTGTGAAGCGCACAGATGTTTACGCCACCACCTCAAATATCATCGTATCGGTAGAGGACACCGACGGCTCTGTGCTGACACAGACAAGAAAGATCAAGCATATCGGCACGGATATCGAGCGGCTTGACAGGCTCAACGACCTTGTGCGCGGTATTACAAGAGACGCTCCCGAGGTGTCGGTAATACATGAACGCCTTGAGCAGATAGACAAGACTAAAAGCTATCCACTGTGGATAACCATTCCTATACATGCCATGATTGCGGGAGCGTTCTGCATGTTCTTTGGAGGACGGCGCGCAGGTGAGATACTGGCGGCAGTGCTTATCGGGCTTTTTGTGGGCTTTTTGGCAAAGACGGTAGAGACACTGAAAATAAATAAACTGCTCTCCCGCTTCCTCTGCTCGCTTCTTGCCTGTCTTTCCGCTTATTTGTGCCTGAAGCTTGGATTTATACATACGGTAAGCAATGTTATCATCGGAAATATCATGCTGCTTATTCCCGGCGTGGGACTTACAAACGCCCTGCGGGACTTATTCGCGGGAGATATCATTACAGGTATCCTGCGGTTTATCGAGGCGCTGTTGCTTGCGCTGATGGTGGCTATGGGATACGTTCTTGCCGCGTTTATGCTGGGAGGTGCTCTGTAATGTCTTTTTCTGATGAGATAATTCAAATACTCGCCTCCTTCTGCGGCTCGCTGGGCTTTGGCTTTCTTTTTAATATCCGAGGCAAAAAGCTGCTTTTCGCGGCGCTTGGCGGACTTCTTTCATGGCTCTTGTTTCTGGTGTTGGGGCTTTCTCCCGCATCAGAGGCGGTGAGATATTTTCTGGTGGCGGCGGCGCTGACACTTTACTCGGAGATAATGGCGAGAGTTCTCAAAACACCTACTACCACATTTTGTATTGTATCCCTTATCCCAATGGTCCCCGGAAGCGCACTCTACTATTCCATGGCGGCGGCAATAAACAGCGATCTCACCGATTTCATAGACCGTGCCTACTATACATTGGAACTGACCATAGCTCTTTCCCTCGGTATCGTTCTTGTGACAGGCTGTGTTAAATACATAAACGCCTTTATTAAACGAAAAAGCGACCGACAAAAAGCATAAGTACTCCATATTTATATGATACAAAATAAAAACGCCCATGTTCTCGCAAACATGGGCGTTTTTTCATTGTTTATGCTCTTTTCATTCAGCGAAAAAAAGCAAGTTAATTATCAAACTGGGAATGGTACAGCGAGTAGTAAAATCCCTTTTGTGCCATGAGAGATTCGTGGTTGCCCTGCTCTATGACATTTCCGTCCTTTACCACAAGTATCACGTCCGCGTTCTGTATAGTTGACAGCCTGTGGGCGATAACAAAGCAGGTCCGTCCCTCCATAAGCGCGTACATCGCCTTCTGTATCTGCTGCTCGGTTCGGGAGTCAACATTTGAGGTCGCCTCGTCAAGTATGAGCATGGGCGTGTCCGCAAGCATGGCGCGGGCAATGGTGATAAGCTGCTTATGTCCCTTGGAGATATTGACTCCGTCATCGGATAGAATCGTGTCGTATCCGTCGGGAAGTGACTCGATATAATTATGTATACGCGCCATCTTTGCCGCGTTTATCACTTCCTCGCGCGTCGCGCCTTCCTTACCGTAGGTGATATTGTCGTAAATACTTCCGTGGAACAGCCACGTGTCCTGAAGCACCATGGTAAACGCCCCTCTCAGGCTGTCCCGCGTCACCTCTCTTATTTCATGACCGTCAATAAGTATCCTTCCGCTGTCCACGTCATAAAAGCGCATAAGCAGATTGATGATGGTGGTCTTGCCCGCACCCGTCGGTCCTACTATGGCAACAAGACTTCCTTTGTCTGCCTTAATGGAAAGGTCCTTGATAATTGTCCTTTCGGGAACATATCCGAATCTTACGTGATCAAGCTCTACCTCTCCTCTTACGCCGTTAAGCGTAAGAGCACCGGGAGCGTCGGGCTTTTCGGGAGGCGTATCGATTATGGTAAACACCTTCTCCGCCGCCGCGCATGCCGACTGCAGATCGCTGACGATATTGGCAAACTCATTGATGGGTCCCGCGAATTTACGTGAATACTGCACGAATGCGTTGATACCGCCGAGAGATATGGTAAACATCACGGGTATCGCCGCCTCTCCCGCCGCGTTGAGGCTGAAGAACAGAAAGAATATTCCGCCAAGCATGGTCACAAGTGACAAAGACAGATTGTTTACAAAGTTTACGGTAGGTCCAACAGTACCCGCATAATATTCAGCAACATAATAAGCGTTTACAGCCTCTTCATTCTTAGCGTCAAATCTGTCGGTGATAACCTGCTCACGGCTGTAGGCACGGATAGTCTTTTGTCCCGAAAGCATCTCCTCGGCGTATCCGTTAAGCTCACCCAGCTTCTGTGAGCGCCGTCTGAACAGCGGGCGCACCCGGGTGGAACGAAATTTGGTATATCCGATGGACATGGGAACGGTAATCACAAACACAAGTAAAAGCACAGGCGATATACTTGCCATCATTATAAGCGAGCCGATGACCGTTACCACACTTGCGCATACCTGAAGAAGGTCGTGGGATAACGAAGTATTAACCGTATCAATATCATAGGATATCCTGCTGATTATCTCTCCCGTGGCATGGGTATCAAAAAAGGACACGGGAAGCTCGGACAGATGATCGAAAAGCTGCTTTCTCATTGTGTATATTATCTTCTGACTGAGTCTCACCATCATTACAGCCAAGAGATAGGAGAGCGCCGCCGATACCGCGTAGAAGATAAGCATCAGCACCGCATAATAGAACACCGCATGGAAATCTACCGCTCCCACACCCGGCTCAATGGCGTCGATCGCCTTCTGAGAAAGCTTTGGCGCCGCAAGCGAGAGCACATTTGACACTATCATTATAGTGAAGCACAGAATCAGCATGGGCTTGTGACGCAGAAGATATTTCGCCATTCTCTTCAGAACGGCTATTTTTATGCTTCCCTTACCGCTGACCGCCCCCTCCAGCTCCTTTTTGAGTGAGGGTCTTTGTTCTTTTATCTTTTTGATCTTTTCTTTTGTTTTATTCTCAGTCAAGGAAAGCACCTCCGATCTGCGAATCGCTGATCTCTTTGTAAACATCACAGTCCGCAAGCAGCTCCTCGTGAGTTCCCTTGCCTATGATCTTACCCTCATCAAGCACCAGGATAACATCGCAGTGCATGATTGAGCTTACACGCTGAGCAACCGTAACCGTAGTCACATCGCTCATATTTTCTCTTATAGCCTTGCGGAGCTTGGAGTCTGTCTTATAGTCAAGCGCTGACGAGGAGTCGTCAAGGACAAGTATCTGTGGATCTCCCGCAATAGCGCGGGAAATAAGCAATCTCTGCCGCTGACCGCCGCTGAGATTTGTTCCCTTGGAGTTGAGATGGTGGTCAAGTCCGTCGTCAAAGCCGCCCACAAATTCCGCTGCCTGCGCTATCTCAAGAGCTCGGCAGATGGTATCGTCGTCAAGTCCTCTGCCGAAGTCGATGTTATCTCTAACCGTACCCGCGTAAATAAAATCGTTCTGCATAACAACGCCGAACATGGTGTTCAGCTCCTCATGGGGTATGGTGCGCACATCTCTTCCGCCAATACGAACACTACCCTCATTTACGTCGTAAAGTCTCATAAGAAGCTGTACAAGTGTCGTCTTTCCGCTTCCCGTCGCGCCTATGATACCGAGGCTTTCGCCCCTCTTGAGCTCAAAGCTTACATGGGAGAGGTTGTCCGATTTTCCGATATATGAAAAGCTTACATCCTCAAACCGTATAAGCGCGGGGTCCCTCTCCGGGGCATTAAAGCTGTCGGCGGGCAATACCTCAAGATCGGGCTCGGTGTTTATTACCTCAGCGATCCTGTGCGCCGATGCTATTCCCTTTGAAGCGTTGACAAATATTCTGGACAATGCTATCATGGCGTTGGATATCATCGTAAAGTATTGAATAAACGAGATTATCTTACCAGTCTGAGACAAGTCGCCGTTGACGAGAAACGCACCCGTAACGATAACAGCGACAAGTCCGAGATTGAGGAAAAAGGTGACCAATGGATTTGACAGTGCCATGGTCGTACCCGCACGCTTCTCGTCCTTTACAAGCTGTTTGTTTGCCGTATCATACCTTCGCCTTTCGTAATCCACCTTTGAAAGCGCCTTGATGACTCTTATTCCCTGAGCGTCCTCACGGACAACGCCAACCATCCTGTCCACAGATCTCTGCGTCTGCTTGAATAGCGGCACGCCCTTGCGGCTTATGACAGTAACCGATATAGCGATAAGCGGCAACGTGACAAGCATGACAAGCGCCAGCACCCAATCCAGCGTCAGCGTAATAATTATACCGCCGATAAGCAGCATGGGAGCGCGTATACCCATCCTCATGCTCATACCCATAAAATGATGTACATGGTATGTATCCGATGTAAGTCTCGATTCAAGACTCGGAATGGTAAAGGCGTCTATCTGACGAGAGCTGAGACGCATAGTGCGGTCAAACAGCGCATGCCTTATCTTTCTCGTTGTATTTCGCGCCACCCTTGCCGCCATTCTGTTCGCGGTTATGTTGCCAAGACATGCGAGCAATGCGCACACTATCATGACAGCTCCCCAGAAAACTATCTTCTCCACCGATCTTTCGGGAACAACGTAGTCAAGTATATGACCGAGTATGTAAGGAATGGCAAGCTCAATAAGCGAGCCCGCCGCCTTTACCGTAAGTGTCAGCGCGATAAAGCCGCGCATGGATCTGAGATACTTGAAAAGCAATTTCATCCCGTGTCACCTCAATCCATGATCTTCATCATAAACTTAGTTCTCTCCGCCTTAGCCCCTCTTATCTCAATAATATAGTCAAGTTCAAGAATACCTCCATCCGGTATCCTGTTTTTCACCTCAAAGGTCTTAACGCAAAGCTCAAACGGCATATAAGGAGTATTGTAAACGCAGTGATGTCTCTTACCCTTCTCAAACACAAGCGCGGTGGAGACAAGACCTGTGCGTATCATGGTAACGATACCGGGCTGAGTCATATCAAAGGATATAGCGGTCACAGATCCTTCCATTCCCGTAGCCTCGCTCTCCTCATAGGACACCTCCGCCCTTCCGCCGTCTATCTTGAATTTTCCCAGCGATTTTATCTCCATCTTCTCCGGCTCAAGGCTCGCCTCTATCTCGTCCGACGTGAGCAAAAATTCCCCATCGCCCGCCTCAAAAAGTGAAGCCTCCACCTCATAAGTCACAGATTCAATATGAATCCTTATTTCTCTTTCTGCCGACATTTCTCTTTTTTCCTTCTTTATTGTCATAATAAATTGTATCACATATATTTTACCACTTAACGCGCCATAAGTCAACGAAAAAACAAACTATTTATCAAAAAAATATCTCGCCCGATAATAAAACACTTCAGGCGAAGAGCGTTTTATATTATTTTTTGAAAATATCAAAAAAATATGCGTATTCCCTTTGACATACGGACATTTTCGTGTTATAATTATAGTGTATGGAAATATGATAAAATAAAGCATCAAGGAGAATTACAGTGGCACAGAATTACAATGACATCTCTATCAGAATAAAACAGCTGGTGGACTATGCGCTTGAGCGCGGACTTATCGGCGAGGAGGATGTGAATTATTCGGTAAACAGCCTTCTCGGTCTGATGAACATTCCCGAGTATAATGAGCCCGAGATCTGCGAGAAGGCAGAGCTTGAGGACATTCTTTCCGCTCTTTGCGACTACGCCTATGAAGGTGGGCTTATTGAAAGCAACTCCGTTGTCTACCGCGATCTTTTCGACACAAAGCTCATGGGAGCTCTGACGCCCCGTCCAAGCGAGGTCATAAAGAATTTCTCTTCCCTTTACTGTGTCTCCCCCGAGGCGTCTACAGACTACTTCTACGATCTCTGCCGCGCAAGCGACTATATCCGCACCTACCGTGTGGCAAAGGATCTTAAATGGAAATATCCCGGTGAGTACGGCGAGCTGGACATCACTGTAAACCTGTCCAAACCTGAAAAAGACCCCAAGGCTATAGCCGCCGCAAAGCTACTCCCTCAGAGCGGATATCCCAAGTGCCTGCTCTGTCCACAGAACGAAGGCTATTACGGTAATGCCGCAAAGCCCGCAAGAGAAACACTGCGTCTCATCCCCATAAAGCTTTCGGGCAACAAGTGGTATATGCAGTATTCCCCCTATGTTTACTACAACGAACACTGCATAGTTCTCTCCGCCGACCATACCCCCATGAAGATACACCGCGACACCTTCTGCCGTCTGCTTGACTTCGTTGAGCAGTTCCCCCACTATTTCGTAGGCTCTAACGCCGATCTGCCCATCGTAGGCGGCTCTATCCTCTCTCACGACCATATGCAGGGCGGTCACTACACCTTTGCAATGGCAAAAGCGCCCATTGAGACGGCGACGGTCTTTAAGGGCTATGAGGACATTGAGGCGGGCATCGTGGCATGGCCCATGTCTGTTATCAGACTACGCGGAGCGGACAAGGGCAGACTTGTTTCCCTTGCGGACAAAATCCACCTCGCATGGAGAGAATACACCGACGAGGACGCATTTGTGTACGCCGAGACTGACGGAGAGCCTCACAATACCGTGACGCCCATAGCCCGCATGAGAGAAGGCTTGTTTGAGCTTGACATAGTTCTCCGCAACAATATCACCACCGAGGAGCATCCTCTCGGAGTCTATCACCCCCACGCCGATGTTCACCATATTAAGAAGGAAAACATTGGTCTTATCGAGGTAATGGGTCTGGCGGTTCTCCCCGCGAGACTGCGCGACGAGCTGGCGACAATGTGCGAATACATTGCCGCGGGCAAGGATTTCGGCGAAAATACGGATATTGAAAAGCACAAGGAATGGTTTGACAGTATCAAGGATAAGTATACCTTCACACCCGAAAATACAGAGGATATTCTCAAGCAGGAGATCGGCAAGGTATTCCAGAGGGTTCTTGAGGACGCGGGCGTTTACAAGCGCACCGCTGAGGGTAAGGCTGCATTCCTCAGATTTGTTGACAGCGTTAATTCTAAATAAATAATTACGGGAGGAAGACATTATGGCAAACTGTGTTATTACCATCGCCAGAGGATTTGGAAGTGGCGGAAGAACGATCGGTAAGCTTTTGGCTCAAAGACTTGACATCGACTACTACAATGACGATCTCATAAAGCTTGCGTCCGAGGAGAGCGGCATAAATATCGAGCTTTTCGGAAAAGCTGACGAGCGCGTTAAGACCAACCTTTTCAAGCGCTATAAAAGAAGCTACGGTGAGTGGACCATCCCTCCCGACAGCGAACTCTTTGTCTCCGATGACAACCTCTTCAACTATCAGGCAAAGATCATCAAAGCGTTGGCTGACAAATCCGACTGCGTTATCATAGGCAGATGCGCGGACTACATTCTCCGCGAGCGTGAGAATGTGGCGAGAATACTCATTTACGCAGACGATGACACCTGCATGAAGCACGTCACCGAGCTTTACGGTATGCGCCCCGCGGAAGCGGCGAAGAAGATCGAGACGCTTGACAAGGCACGGGCTAACTACTATAAATATTACACAGGCAATGAGTGGGATGATCCCCGCAACTATGATCTGTGCCTCAACACATCGGGCATGGATTTTGAAAAAGCCGTTGATATCATCTGCGATTACCTTGACAGGATGGATATGATAAAGAAGTAAACTTCCACATATTACGATAAATCATGATAAAAACCGAACCTTACAAACGAAAGGTTCGGTTTTTTTGTCGACAAAAGAGGAAGAAGAGTGAGGAGAAGGAGAAAAAGCCGAGAAAAAGGATGAAATTTCGGAAATTCTCCATTTTGTATATTATTTCCAGTTTCTTCCACGAAAGTTTGTTGCATTTGTGATTGGGAATATTTGTCATTTCTCTTGAAATTTTTACGATAATATGGTAGAATATGTATATCGAACAAATACTTGGAGGTT
>JAFTQL010000048.1 GCA_017462795.1 Clostridia bacterium | reverse complement strand
GGTGATGCAGTGAGGACACCAGTTGATTATACGGTTTCCGCGGTAAATAAGTCCCTTGTCATAAAGGTTTACGAACACCTCGCGTACCGCTCTCGAGCATCCCTCGTCCATGGTGAAGCGCTCACGCGACCAGTCGCAGGACGCGCCCAGCTTTTTGAGCTGGCTGATGATGCGGTTTCCGTACTGATGCTTCCAATCCCATACGCGCTCCAAGAAAGCGTCACGACCAAGATCGTAACGGGTCAAGCCCTCGTTGACACGGAGCTGCTCCTCTACCTTGATCTGCGTCGCTATTCCCGCATGGTCTGTGCCGGGAACCCAAAGGGTATTGAAGCCTTGCATTCTCTTATAGCGGACGAGAATGTCCTGAAGAGTTTCGTCAAGTGCATGTCCCATGTGGAGCTGTCCCGTTACGTTGGGAGGGGGAATGACCACGGTAAAGGCGGGGGCGGGGTTGTTTACATCGGGCGTGAAATATCCCTTTTCACACCAATTCTGGTATATTCTGGCCTCAAAGTCCTGAGGGGAATATACCTTTGGCAATTCGTTGTAGGAATTCATTTTTTCCTCCTGTGATATATTGATTAATTTGAAAACATAAAATAAAAAAAGCGCCACACCCATATCAGGGCGCAAGGCGCGCGGTACCACCTGACTTAAATGCCGATAACGCAAAGTGTGAACGGCAAATGTCTCTTTATCCTGTAACGGCGGAGACCGTTATGAGCTAGTGTTCCTGTTCTTTTTTTGGGGGAACGTGTTCACTCATACCGCTCGGGGGCGACTTCGTCGGCATCTTGCGCGGACTCACACCAACCGTCCGCTCTCTGTAGCAGTATCTCCGATTACTACTCCCCGTCAAGGCGTTTCAATATTCATACATTAAGATATTATAACACACTATTTTCTCAAAGTCAAGCGCAAAAACAAATTTTCTCTTACTTTTCTCTTACTTTTCTTTTAAAAAAGAAAAGGTAAGCAAAAGAAAACAAAGCTTGGGGGTAGCAAAAGCAATATTATTTTTCGAAAAAATCAAGCAAAAGAAAACAAAGCTTGGAATGTAAAGCCAATATTATTTTGCGAAAAAATGTAAGCAAAAGGGAACAAAGCTTGGGGTAGCAAAAGAAAGCAAAACATTGATAAAAAGCACGGATGCGAACCGTATTGATCCACATCCGTGCTTCTGTTTTACTATTTTTGTCAGGATATCTTATCCCACCGCGGGGATCTTGCAATTGAACAGATACGCGCCTTTTTGGATGCTGTCATCCTCCGAGCTGTCAATAATGACCCAGACGGAATTGGTGCAAAACTCAAAATGTCCGCTTATTTTATCGGTTGAAAAGGCGTATTTGCCGTCCTTTATCTGTGCTGTCAGTGTCTCTGCCGAGGTTACGGTGTCGGGATCCTCAAAGAGAAGCTTGAAGCTTATCTCGCTGTTCTCAATGCCGAAAATGGCAAGTATATCGGAATAGAGATAGCTTGTGCTGAATTCATTTATATGCGTTTCAGAGGGCTGTGCTTGGCGGAACAGGGGAGTAAATCCGATTCCCGTAACGCTTCTCATGTATTCCTGACTGTCATAGCCGTCTGCCGACATCCACGCGGTATCGTCCAGAATTGCTATGTATTCTTCCTGGGTAATGTAGGTGATACTGCTGTAATCGGAGGGGTCTATCTTGTAGTAAACAGGCTTTCCGTTCTCGTCGGGCTGATATCCAGCGGCATTTACAAGCTCCAGCTCGCACTCGTCGGTTATTCGGAATATCATGGTGAGGGATATCATAGCTCCGCCGTTTGCGTATACGTATATATCTCCGTTGTCCCGTATAACCGCCTGACCGCGGGGAATATATGTATCAAGCAGTACGGGCGTGCCATCCTTCATGGTGAAAATGGCGATTATATAGTATTCGTCAAGCATAAGGATGAGCTCGTCCACACCGTCGCCGTTAAGATCCTTCATAGTATATCCGAAGGCATTCGCCCAGTCCGCTGACTGCTTGGGGCAATACTGGAATATCGAAGCAAAAACAGAGCTGAACCACTCATGCTCGGTAGCGGAGGGGAAATAGAACAATTTATGGTAAATGCCGTTAAGATCGCCTTCATTTGTGTAATACTCGCAAAGCCCGACCATATTTTTATACATTTCAAGTATCGATTCATAGCTTGAAAAGTCGGCGGGTATCTTATGGCTGTTGTCGCACTCGTCGGGGAGGAGAGTGTCGATATTTTCATATGTCAGTTCATGCCAAGCCACGCCGTCAGCCGTGGGATTTGCGTTGATGTACTTTATAAGCTCTTCCTCAGTGACCTGCTCCTCGCCTATGTAGTATACGCTGTTCTCATATATCTCATAGATATCTGTCCAGCGCAGCGTACTGCCGGAGAAGTAGAGCCTTGCCAAGCCGCGGGATACAGTACCGTCCGACCAATACTCCGTCCAATTAAACGTGCCGTCCTCGTGAAGACCGTACATGGTTATGGAGTTGAAGACATAGGCGTATACGCCGCCGGCGTAATAACGCAAAACTATCATCCTGTCACCGCAGTCAAGCACCGCCTCGGGCATGCCGTCGCCGTCCATATCCACCACGGTGAATTTAACATTCCCGGAGGTCGTAAGTCCACTTAAGTAGATGTATGACGGATCTTCGGCGCCGAATACGTTGTACACAGGTATCTGATTTTTCAAAGCCCGGTTATACATGCGGACAGGCTGCTCGCCCTCGCAGTCGTAGGAATACCTTACAAAGCTATCGGCGGTAACGTAAGCCACGGTGCCGGTGCCGTCGTACATTACCTTGTACCAGTCGTTTCTCTCAGTGCCCCACGCAGAAGTATAGCTGCCGCCTGTTACGGTCTCGTACTCAACCAGCGTCAGCGTGTCAGCCGATTCCGCGCGCATAACAACAGCGTTTCTGCCGCTGCCCTTGCGCAGTATGGTGTCGGAGCTTATGACCGTGTCTGTGCGGACATAACAGTCGAGGACGGTTATGAGTATGTGCTGAGTATTTAAGTATATCCTGTGTTCCTTTTCGGTATATGTCTTGCCCGAAAGATAGGTAATGTAAAGAGCCGTATCGGTGAACTCCGCCTTTGTCACGGGTGTGTTTGTGGGAGAGAAGCTGAGCTTATGGGTTATGTTCGTATCCTGCTTGTCGAATACGTTGGTTATCACAAGCGTTCTGTCCTCAAGCGTGCCATCAAGATAAGCGACGGTCTCGCCCGAGCTTGCCACCACATAGAAAAGCTCGTCCGACAAAGCGTTTCTGCTGACGCTGTAATATTGGTGAGAGGCGATACCCGTGCCATAGCCGATGGAGATGTCAACAATATCCTCACCCGACATTTTTACTGTCAGGGGTCTTGAGGTCTTGTCGCTCAGCGCCTCCTTGCCGTCAGCGCCGTATACGGTATAGTAGTAATATTTTGTATCCTTTTCTATTTTATAATATTTTTCGGATACCACAGTTTCTCTGTTGTTATCTGTGTCTGTGTCCGAGGGAGCTTCGGTATTGCTTGTATTGTCTGTATCACTGCCGCTGTCTGCCGTATCGCTGTCTGTCTCGTTTGTCTCGTCCCCCTCATCGGTTTCGGTGTCTGTGTCCTCGGAGGTGTCGGTCTCTTCGGTCTGCCCGATCTCGGACGTGCCGCTCACGTCATCGGACAAGGCTTGTGTACCGTTGCTTTCAGCGCCCGGGGCGGGATCGTTGTCCTTAGCGACGCAGGATATCAACGCGACAGTAAGACAAAAGGTAAAAAACAATACTAAAAATTTTTTCATCGGCAGACCCTCGCAAAAAATAAAATATAGAAAAACATGGAAAAAATAATGTCCCGTGACCGCATGGCGATCGTCACGGGATCAACACTATAAATTATAACACAAAGCGACTTCTTTTGCAACAAAAAAATACCTACAAACTTTGATTGTGTTTTTGTCAAAAATGTATAACAGACTTCGCTCGGATATAAAAACAAAAGATCCCCACACGATTGTGCAGGGATCTTTGGAGCTGGTAATCAGAATCGAACTGATGACCTCGTCATTACCAATGACGTGCTCTACCGACTGAGCCATACCAGCGACTCTAATATTATAACAAAGATATCCGCTTTTGTCAATACCTTTTTTCAATTTTTTTGGATTTTTTTGAAAAAATTTAAAACATTACATTGATTTAAGCGCACTCCGCTTGAGCTTAAGATCATGGCACTCTTTGGCAAATGGTCATCCCCCGAACCTGTATCGGAGTTCGGGGGATATAGGATAACTTACATTTTATTTGATTTATTTGAAATAATAAACATCGGTGACGGTCTGTGGGATAGACGGTACCGATTCGCATATCCTTGACATGCAGTCGGAATACCTGTCATACAGTCTGTCGGACAGCTCCTCGTCCTCATCGATCACAAGCATTGCCGCAATATACAGACAGGCGGCGGGGGCGAAGCGGTCAAGAAGGGGAAAGCTGTCATCAAGCGGAATGTGGACTGCGTTGAAGTCCGCCGCCTCGGGTTCACCGAGCGCGGCTCTCATGGCATCGTCCGTATCCTGTGCCTCTGTGCAGAACGCCGCGGCAAGATAGGGCGCGCGCTCCGCGTAGTCGTCGGTGTCACCGCTGAAGGCGCTCTCCGCAAGCAGGCTGAGCGCCCCGAGGTAGATCTCGTTTACTGTCATTGCCATTTATCAGTACGCGATACCCATGTCAAGAAGCACCAGCTCACCGGGGTAAACTATCTCGGCACCGTAGAGGTGCAGTCCCTTGACGGCATCGGCAAATCTCTTTTCGGGACGGTATGCGTCTATCTCGGAGAGCTGCTCCGCAAAGGCGATGGCGCGCTTGGTGCGGACAAAGCACTTGTGGTAGAAGCCATCTGTATCCTCCTCGACCACGATGTTATTTGAAACATATACCTTGCATCCCGCAATGCTTCCAAGATAACCTGCGTCAAGAGCGGCGGTGTTGTCGGTGGCAAGCTCCGCCTTTGCCTTGAGGATGAGAGAGGCGATGGCGGGGGACACCTCAATGACCACATTGGAGGCATCGCATACATTGTTCTCATAAAGCTTCTGTCTTGCCTCAATGATGTAGTCAATAACATTGTCAGCGGTAACGGAGTCATATCTTACCGAGGTATTGGCATCCTCATAGAGTCCGTAAATGTACTTGTCCGCCTCGTTGGCAAGGGCGCTTGCGGCAACGCTCATGGCTGCCTCCATAAGCTTCGGGGTGCTCTGGGCGCGGTCGATGTCGTCGATCTGGAAATTGAAATACTTTGCCTGATCGATGGTCAGCTCTCTTACAGTATAGGAGAGCGCCTGAGGCGTGGACATGTCGGTGTTCTTGGTATAATCGGAGATATTCACAGAGCCAACGCCGCAGATCTTTACGACAGCGCCCATGTTTTTGATGTCGCCCTCAAATTCTCTGTTGCAGTTTGCAACTGCGATGTACTGCTTGTCAAGCTCGCGGTAAAGATTTTCGCTCCAGATGGTGGGAATAAAGTTTGTAATTGCCATAATAATATTTTCCTTTCTTTAATTAAATTTTTTGTGTTTTTCAGTTCCATTTTTTCATGGATTCGATTATTTTTGAATAGTTTGCTCTTACCTCGCCTCGGCTCATGGCGCGGACCTCGTCGGGAGTCAGGTATTCCGACGCTGTTCCTCGTCCCGCCTTACCGGTGGAAAGGGAAGCGTTTTTTGAGTTGATTGCTTTTATCTGCTCGTCTCTCATCTGAATTTTTCTGGCGTACAGCGCATAAGCCGCCGCAAGTGAATTGCCCGATCTTACACTGTCCCAGACGCTGTCGGGAACGGTGTTTACGCCGACGTCGGGGAAAAATGAGGAAAATTCCTCAAGCTGTGCGGATATCCTTTCCGCCTCTTGCTTACGCGCTCTCAGCTCATCCGTAAGCTCGCTTACCTGACGGCGGAGCGTCTCAAGCTCACTTTCACTGCCGTCTATATCGGTATTGCCGTCATCGTGAGCATCGGTCGCCTCGGGCGGCTCTGTCATTTCCTGTGCCTCGCCGATATCGACAGGCTCTTGGACAGTAGCTTCATTATCCATACATTACCTCCTGTTTTTCTTTGCTTTGTCTGCCTTCTATTTCCTCAATAAGCGCCTGCCTGTCCATCAGCAGTCCCGCGGGAAGCCTGCGTATGTACTCCGATGGGGTGATGTGACCGCCGTCAAGCAGCTTGTCCAGCATGTTCTGCGCACCTGCCGCGCTGTATCTTGTCACCTCGGCAACATCAACTCTTGCGCGGAGAACGGAGGAACGGATGAGGGAGGGGTCAATGTACTCCGCGCTTACACCCTCCTCGCTCTTGCAGGGAACAAGACGGTCGGCGGGATAATAGGCGCACATCATGTCTGTCCATATGTTGGCAAGCTCCTCGATACATCTGTAGTATGCCCGTCTCACATTGTCAAGGGTCACGCGTGAGGTCTCCTGAAGGGCGAGGATAGCGCTTGTGTTGGTTGCCTCCATGTTGCCGAGAGCCGACTCCGTAGCGCCCATAAGCTCCTTTGTGAGACTGACCGCGCTGTCTATAAGCTCGGTAAAGCCGCTTTGCATCTCACCCGTGCCTACCACGGATACAGCGTCTGAAATATTGCCTCCGCCCATGGCGGCAATTGCCTCGCCTACCTCGTTTGACCATTCGGGGATCTTGGACTTGTCGTAGATCACCTTTGAGAAGGCGGTGTCTGTCATGTGCTTCATTGCCATGGCGTAGGCTCTGTTGACAAATCTCTGATTGGGTATCATGGAGGTTACGGGAGATACGCCGTGAAAGCTGTTTTTGGCGGGTGACCAGTTGAAATATGCCACGGGATAAAGGCGGCAGTCGGTCCTTGCTCTTCTTATTACGCATTCCTTGGTGGATTTCTCAAAGCACACTCTTCCGTCCTCCCGCCAGAACTTGATAATAAACGTCGCCTTTGCCTCATCCTCGCCTTCAAGCTCGTATCTGCCAAGCGCTCCCGATTGATTATCGAGGTCATCATCACGGACTATCTTCATGTAATCGTCCTCATTCACTCCGCTCCTTTCCGCCTCCGCTCTCAGGGACGCCACGGAGCTTCTGCCCGATATTATCAGGTATTCCTGGGATTGGATGTCGGCTTTGTTCACGTCGGCGGGAAAGAGATTCACGGCATCGATAACGTCTGTCACAATGTCCCCGCCGTACTCTCCCGTGCCTCTCGCGTCCGCATCCCAATAGCAGTAAAACGCTCCGTCTCCGCTGATGGCGGCATCAGTGAGGATGGCGGTAAGCTTTGCGTCCATTCCACAGCTTTCCCAGCGGTATGCCGCGTTTGACGTGAGAGTGGACAAAAGCGAGGATACAGTTTTCTTATCCTCTTCGCCGATAAAGGGCATGTTTTCATCGGTAAAGCGGACAGACAGATCGGCAGAGGCTACCGAGCAGACAAGATAGTCCATTACACGCTTTATCATGTTGAACACGGGCTTGGGAAGATTGCCGCCCTCACCGCCCGTCCATTGCTCGCCTCTGTAAAACGCTTCGTTCCGGCGCACCGTTTCATAAAGCCCTATGCGGCGCTTGTGGGACTTACCCGCCTCATACTGCCGCCAGGCCTTATTTGTAATTTCTTTCATAGATTTTTCCTTTCATTAATAATTTTGCATTTTCTCACCTCGCGCCTATCTTCACCGAATGCACCGCAAGCTGTCCATAGCCCACAGACTCAAGGCTGAGTCTGAGGTGACCGAATCTCGGTGACGACAGGCGGTGTCTTGCCACTGTGTGATCTGAGGTTGGAGAGAAAAGCTTGTCCGCCGCATAACCGTCGTTTCCATCGAGGCTTATGGCGGTCTTTACATCGCCTCCCTCAAAGACCAGCGTGATGTCCGACAGATGTTTTGGGCTGTCAGTGCCGAAGTCTATGATATTGCTCTGAAAACAGGCTATTATCTCATTGCCAACATAGGCGGTGGGGTAGTCCATGACAAGAGCCCTGTCAAACACATACAGCCTGTTGTCCTTGATAAAGCCTATGTCGTCGCGGCAGGCGACAAATCTGTCGGCGTCTATTCCATCAAACCGTACCCAGCTTTCGGTGATCTCGGAGTATACCCATACAAGGTATGGCGTGGCGGGGGAGCAGAAGTAGAGCTCACCGCGCGTGTTGTCGGAGAAGACCGTCGCCGTACTGTAGAATCCGTCGGGGAGCAGCTCGTCGATGGGGGCGGATATGCTGTATGCGTTGCACTCGTCAAACTCCTCTGTGGAGGAGGTCCATCGGTAGATGGAGCGCGCTCCGACCGAGCAGGGGCGGTTGCCAAGCATAGCCGCCGCGCCCTGAGACAGAACGCCGGCGTGGGAGTTTATGTTGAGAACGGGAAAGTCGTCCACTCCGCAGGCGGAGCTGTCCGCCATCCAAGCGCCGTTCTCGTTGAATATCAACAGTCTGTCGTAGTGGCGGCTGACAGCGGTTATGGCTGACGCTCCGTCACCTACGGTAAACTCATAGTTGGCGGGGAAATACAGAGCGTCGCTTTCGGGACAGCCCACTCTTGATGCGGCAAGGGCGTCCTCGGATACATAAGATGAGGTGTACATCATACCCTTGCGTCCGCCCCACAGAAAGGGACGGGTGTTGTTTATGCCTCCGAATACAGTGGCGCTGTTGTTGGCAATCAGCCCCGCGTATGCCTCAGAGTAGGGGAAGCTTGCGTAGGTGAAGAACATCTCCACCCTGTCTCCCGCCTCAAGCCCTGTTACGGAGACTGTCCTGTCCATCGGCATTATCTCATAGCTTGACGAGGATATGGCGACACCGTTGACGTATATAGCGTCGATGCTTGATATATTCTCGTCGGTCTTGAGAAAGTTTGAGGGCTCTTCGCTGATTATGTAGGTTATGCGCCCCTTATTATTAAGCAGGTTGCGGGGCTCGTTGGGCGCTCCGCGATAGGTGTCGCTCCATTCCTTGCCAACAAGAGGGACATAGCCGTGGGGATAGCCTATGCCGTTGTCGGTTATGCTGTAGATGTGACTGCCGTCCACAAGATAAAGCACGGCTTTGTAGTAGAAGAAGTCGGCTTTTGTATCGGTGGTGGAGACAGTACCCACAGCGCTCAGCGCGCCTGTGTCAAAGTCCAGTCGGCTGACGGTGCTGCCTATGAGGACATATCCCACGAACTCGCCATCCATCCTGCCAGACCACATGGCGCGGACAGCGGAGTCAAAGGTAGATAACAGCCTGTAGCCGTACCGTTTTTCAAGTGAACCGTCGGGGCGGATGCGGAAGTTGGCAATATCCGAGCTACCTGTTGCTTTTTTGTGAGCGAACCTTGCGTCAATGCCCTCAAAGCCCGATATCACGGCTGACATACCCTTTGAATTTTTACTTGATATTTTTTATCACCTCGCTTTGTTTTTTGAATTATCACAGACACATGAATATCATTTTATATCCTTAATATCCGTCTCAGTCACAGAACCACGATACGCTTCTTTTGGGCATGGTGAACGCGAGGGAAGAGGCGGTGTCATCCTTGGGAGACGCGCACCTGGTCATGAGAGCGTATCTCAGCGCCTCGGGAGCGTGGGTTATGCCGTGCGGATCGGAGGACGCGTCCTCGGGACGGTTCTCGTCGCAAAGCAGAGCGGGCAGACAGCGTATAAGCTCGGGGCATTCTCGGCTTATCCTCAGCGTGGGGGAGCCGTCGCGTGCTCCGAGATACTGCCTTACAACACGCCAGCCAGGTATGCGCCTGTCATCGGCGGCGGTCATGGGCGGCATTCCCTCAACGCTCTGCATTATCTCAAATCCGCTCTTGCCGCTGTCCTGCCGTCTGTTCCACAGATCGGGAGAGGCAACGCAGAACTCCGCCGTCTGTCCGCGGCAAAGACGCGCTATCTCAAACGCCGCATCGCGAAGCGTGAGATTGGGCAGACACCGTTCGGCAACGGCATACACATTCCCGTCACTGTCAACAGCCATCAGAAGCGCCGCAAGCATGTCGAAGCCGTAATCCACAGCCACGAACCGCTTTGTTTTATTTGGGATAACGTGTGGCTCGCATACATGGATGGCGGGATCGAACTCGGGGAAGAACTGACCCTCAAATACATCCCATTTTCCGTACAGCCAGGCATCTCTCAGCCTTTCGGGGAGAGAGCAGAGACTGCTTATGTAGTCGGGATCGTTGACGGTCAGCGTGTCGTTGTCAAACACCAGCGCCTGAATAAAACCGTAGTCCTTGGGGTCTTCGCCGTCGCGGAAGCACCTGTCAACAAACAGCCGCTTGACCCAGGCATGACCTATACCGCCGGGATTGCAGGTGAGATACATTCGTCGGGGAAAGGCTGACGGTCCGCGCAGACAAGCCTTGAAGATGGAGAAGATATATTCACTCATCTGCGTTGCCTCGTCAATGGCGATAACGTCGTATTCCTGTCCCTGATAGCGGAGCGCGTCGCGGTCGCAAGCGCAAAAGCCGAGATAGATGCGACTGCCGTTGTCAAAGATCAACGCCTTTTCACCGTCGCGGTATTCAATAAGCCCTCCATACTCGCGCTGAAAGGGAAGCACATGATTTGATTTCAGCTCGGGGAGCGTCCGCCGTACCAGCAGACATCTGAGTCCCTCATACCTCAGGCACATCGCCACAAGCTTGCGCCTCAGCGCCCATGATTTCCCGCCGCCCCTCGCTCCTCCGTAGGCGGTAAAGCGTGTCCGCGCCTCAAAGAATTGCTTTTGCTTGGGGCTTGGCGTTCCGCTTATTTTTATCACCTCTTCATCGCGGAGTTTATTCTCCGTCTGAGAAGATGTCGTGCTCAAAGCAGTATCTCACCTCCTTTCCCTCGGTCTTGCCATCCTCCGAGGTGGTGTACCGCATCCGCTTTTTGAGGTATGCTGAGAGAAGTGTGGGGGACACCTCCGAGTTCAGCGCCTCGTCCTCAAAAATGGCGATCAGCCTGTCATGCTCGGCGGGAAAGTCGGACGCGAGCCCCGAGATATCGGAAAGCCCCGTCCCGAGGTAACGGCAGAATCCCGCAATGTTTGGAAAGCGTGAGCGCACCTTGACCTTTGTCCTTGCTGCCTCCTCCGCGCTGTGGCTCTGAGTGGCGTGGCAGTAGCTTATGTATTCCTCGACCACCTCATCCAACCGACCGTCACGGCATAGCTGAGATATAAGTCCGCGCATAGCCACCGCGTCCGCAGTGCATTGATCTTGCTTTTTTGTGTTTCTCTGAAACAGATTCATTTTTTGACCTCCTTGTGTCTGTGATGGCTATATTATATCCCCCTTTTCAGTGCCAAATGGTGACACTTAGTGCCACTTAGTGCCAGATTTGAGCCTTTTTTGAAAAAAATTTTTCTTTTGTGTTATGTAACGGTAAGAATAAATGGAATAATTGATCATTACCGAACAAAATGTTCAATTTTCGTCCTCGCGTGAATGAAACCGTAAAGATAGGGTAAAAAATGAGTAAAGACAGCTTCCCAATTTTGTTGGAGGTATTGACAAAGCACGTTAGGTGTGATACAATTATTAAAGTTGTAAAGTGTTCAATTTTTCATCATGTACTCTCTTTTTATGAACAGAGGGTATATTTTTGCGCCTGATAAAAGCGCTTGTAACCGCGCGATGTTCAAAAAAACAGATTGGTATCGAAAAAATTGAACTGATAAATATTGAATGAAATTGATTTGAAGTGATCAGATACAAATATAGATTGGGAAAAACGGAGAATGAGATAACATGAAAAATTTATTTAAGAGAATAACCGTCGCTATCCTCTCGCTGACCATTCTCAGCGCCTCTTTTGTTGCCTGCAAGGAGGATGTGGAAAGAAAAAAGGTGGTTATATATACAAGCGCGGAGGACTATCGTATCGAATACATGCAGGCAAAGCTTGACGAGCAGTTCCCGGATTACGATATAATAATAGATTACAAATCCAGCGGCGATCACGCGGCGTTTCTCAAGGCATCGGGTACTGAGGCGGGATGTGATATCACTCACGACCTGGAGTACGGCTACGCCCATCAGATAGCCGATCTCGGTCTGCTTGCCGATCTCTCCGAAATATCCGATTTCTCCGTATATACTGATGATGCCGTAGAAAGCTCTTTTTTCCTTCCGGAGATAAGAAGCGGCGGAGCGGTCATACTTAATATGGATATTTTTGAGGAAAAGCAGCTTGATATCCCCGAGAGCTATACCGATCTGCTTGACCCACAGTATGAGGGACTCATCTCCATGCCCAATCCCGCGTCCTCGGGTACGGGATATATGTTCCTGCTCAGTCTTGTAAACGCATGGGGCGAGGAGGAAGCATTTAAGTTTTTTGACGATCTTGTGGAAAGCGGAAACCTCACTTCCTTTACCTCATCGGGCTCGGGTCCCGTAAACGCGCTGATCATGGGCGAGGCGGCAATAGGTCTGGGAATGACCGCCAATGCCGTTACCAAGATCAACGAGGACGGAGCAAACTTCAGGATGGTTTTCTTTGAGGAGGGCTCTCCCTATTCCATCTACGGTCAGGCCATCATCAAGGGCAGGGAAACGGACGCGGCTGTGGTCGAGGTGTTCAGATATCTGTCCACCACGGTAAATCAAGGCATGACAGAGCTTTATTTCCCCGAAAAGATATACCGTGACAGAGAGGCTGTCATTGAAAATTATCCCAAGGATATAAAATATGCCGACATGAGCGACAATACTCCGGCGAGAAAGGACGAGCTGCTGAAAAAATGGAATCACTGAACGGTAACGGCTTGAACGCATTTGAGACATCGGATAATTCCAAGCTTATAATAGAAAACGTCACAAAACAGTATGGCGACGGGGAAGCGGCTCTCAATGACGTAAGCTTTGACGTAAAAAAAGGAGAATTCCTCTCCGTACTCGGTCCTTCGGGCTGCGGAAAAACAACGCTGCTTCGCATAATCGTCGGTCTGCTCGCTCCGAGTGAGGGGCGCATATTGCTTGACGGCGAGGACATTACAAGCGCTCCGCCATCAAAAAGAAAAATGGGCATGGTCTTTCAGAACTATGCCCTGTTTGAAAATATGACGGTAAGGGAAAATATCTGCTACGCCGCGAGGCTGAAGGCGAAAAAAGAGAAAAAATTCGACAAGACCGCTCTCTCGGCTCTTGCGGACGGTCTTATGGAACGAGTGGGGCTGTCCGATCACGCCTCCAAGCGCCCCTCGGAGCTTTCGGGAGGTCAGCAGCAGAGAGTTGCCATCGCCAGAACGCTGATACTTAATCCCGGGATAATGCTCTTCGACGAGCCCATGTCCGCCCTTGACGTGGCGACAAGATTACAGCTCCGCGCGCTTATCAAGGAGATACAAGCGGAATTTGGAACGACCATGATATATATCACCCATGACCAGGAGGAGGCGTTTGCCATGTCCGATAGGATACTTGTCATGGAGAATTCCCGCGTATGCCAGATAGACACACCCGAGAACATATTGGTCGCACCCGCTAACGATTATGTCAGACGATTTGTGGCGGATAACCTGCGCACCAAGATAGCGTCGCTCCGCCGATTTATGGATGCAACGGAGACACAGGTATGACACAGAATGTAAATACTCGGAGCAGAGGAGGGACAGCCTTCAAGCTGTGCCTTGCCGCGGTTCTTGTGGGACTGGTGGTCATTCCTCTTGTCAACATGTTCGCGTCTCTGACCGCGGGGGATTTTGAGGATGTTCTCACAAGCTCCAGGTTTCTTCCAGCTCTCGGGAACACAGTAGTTCTCAGCGCTGTTGCCACGGTAATAGTCATTGTTCTGTCATACGGACTCGCGTGGGCAACGGAGAGAGTGGATATACGGCTTAAGGCGGTATTTTCGGTCATTCTCGTGTTGCCAATGCTCATCCCGTCTATTTCTCACGGCATGGGACTGATAATCCTTTTTGGTAACAACGGCTTGCTGACACGCCTCTTGGGGCTTGATATAAGCATTTACGGACCTCTCGGTATCGTCATAGGCTCGGTCATGTACGCCTTTCCCCCCGCCTATATCATGCTGGCGGACGCCCTGAGATATGAGGACAGGTCGGCATACCAGGCGGCGGATATCCTCGGTATTGGAAGGCTCAGACGCTTTGCAAAGATAACACTGCCGTATCTTCGCCGTCCCCTTATAGCCGCGGCATTCAGTACATTTGCCCTCATTACCACCGACTACGGCGTGCCTCTCATGATAGGCGGAACGACCAAGACCGTGGCGCGGCTTATGTACGATGAGGTCATAGGTCAGCTGAAGTTTGGCAGAGGATGCGTTTACGGACTGATACTGCTCATACCCGCAGTGATAGCCTTTGTGACCGACGTGCTCAACAAGGACAAGGGAAATACGGGATTTGTCAAAAATACAAAAAAGGCGGAGGGGAGCGCCGATCCGATATTGAAAAGGATAGCGGCTTACACCCTCTGCGCGGCGGTGTCCGTGGCGGCTCTGCTTCCGATAGCGGCATTTATCATGCTCGCCTTTGCTGAGAATTATCCTATGGATATGACCTTTACACTTGATAATATCGTCAAGACCATGGGCGCGCGCGGAGGAGCTGGATTCCTTGTGAATTCTCTCGTTATTGCCGCCTCTACAGCCGTCCTCGGCTCGGCTCTCGGATTTATTACAGCTTATTTTACCGCCAGAATGAGGAGCAGGCTGTCTGGTGTGCTTCACTTGCTGGCGCTGTCCTTCATGGCGATACCGGGTATAGTTCTCGGTCTTTCCTATGTCGTCACCTTTTCGGGAAGCTTTCTTGATGGAACGGTAGTTATCCTCATAATGGTAAACATGTCGCACTTTATTTCCTCTCCCTATCTCATGATGTACAATTCCTTCTGCAAAATGAATGAAAATCTTGAGGCGGTGGGAGCTACGCTGGGCATAAGCCGTCCGAGGATGGTAAAGGATGTTTTTCTTCCCACATGTCTTCCTACCGTTGCGGAGATGTTTTCATACCTGTTTGTCAACTGCATGATGACCATCTCAGCCGTGTCCTTCCTCGCCACGCTTTCCACCCGCCCCATCTCGCTGATGATAAATCAGTTTGAGACACAGATGCAATACGAAAGCGCCGCGGTAGTGTCACTTGTTATCCTGCTTGTAAACGTAATTCTCAAAGCCCTCATAGGCATATTCAAAAAAAGATGTGCCAAGGTATGATACACAACCACATTTCAACGACAACACGATCGGAGCATTATAAAGTATGAACAATATAAAGATCACAAGAAAACAATTCGACGTCCTTGTTTATCTCGAATCCCACAGAGGGGCGAGAGCCCAGCGTGAGATCGCCAAGGAGACGGGGATATCCGTGGGGAGCGTAAATAAGATACTTTCCGATTTTTCGGAGGAAGGACTGGTTCTCGGCGGAGAGATAACCGAGGCGGGCGTGGAGGCTCTTGAGCCTTACCGCGTAAAGAGAGCGGTGTTCCTTGCCGCAGGCTTCGGTTCAAGACTTATCCCCGTGACCCTCAATACGCCAAAGCCCCTGGTGCGCGTAAAGGGGAAGAGAATAATAGACTCTTTGCTTGACGCGGTCGTGGCGGCGGGGATAGAGGATATATATATAGTCAGAGGCTACCTCAGCGATCAGTTTGACGCGCTTCTGAAAAAATACCCCACAATAAGGTTTATCGAAAATCCCATATATAATGAGACAAATAATATTTCGTCCGCCTACTATGCCGGACATCTGATAGAAAGCAGCTATGTATTTGAGGCGGATCTTCTTCTTTATAACCCCGCGCTGATCACAAAGTATCAGTACAGCACGAACTACCTCGGAGTTCCCACGGAGAGGACAGACGACTGGTGCTTTATTACCGACAGCAACGGATTTGTCAAAAAGCTGTCCATAGGAGGTACGCACTGCCATCATATGTACGGTCTGTCCTATTGGACGCATGAGGATGGCGAACGCCTTGCTTCTCATATTGAAACGGTATTCAATACTATTCCCGGAGGCAAGGAGCTTTACTGGGACGAGGTGGCGCTGAAATGCTTTATAGACAGCTACAGGGTGGCTGTCAGAGAATGTACCTTTGACGATATAATCGAGATAGACACCTTCAATGAGCTGAAAAAGCTGGATAGCAGCTACGCGACGTGAAGGTTGAATCATGATAATTACAAATTGTCAAGTGATTTATACAAAAAATGGAGAAGCTGTATGTGCTTACAGCTTCTCCGCATTTTATTTTAATTTTACAGCTTGGAGTAACCAAAGCTGTTGACCAGCGCGTCTATCTTCTCGCCGTTCTTGCACATGGGGCATTCGTGGGAGGGATAGCTTGCGAAATCCTTGAGGTCCTTGGGGTTGAATATGGAGCGCACATCGTATCCCGCGCAGTCATCTGTTGTGGCAAAGAGCGCGGCTATTCCCGCAACGTGACCGCCGTAATATTTGATCGCCTCAACAGCCGCCTGAGCGGTGTAGCCCGTGGTGACCGATGCCGCAAGGACCAGAACATGCTTGCCCGCTATCATGGGGACGATGTTGTCACGGAAAATAAGCTGGCTTCCCGTGGTATGCTCGGGGGTAACAACATAGATGGTCTGATGGGCGTTCATGTTCATAAAGCCACCCTTTGTCAGCTCTCTGGCAAGGCACGTGCCGATGACCTCTGTACCGTCAAGGCAGAGAACAGTGTCAACAACGGTGGTGGTATTATAATAGGAAACCAGCTCCTTTGCCACCTCGCTCGCCTCGGAGAGACGGGTCTTTTGGGTCGTCACGTCAATAAAATAATTGATATGGCTGTGGCTTGTCGCAAAATGTCCTTCCGCGACTCTCAGGAAAAGGTTTCCTCTTTTGGTTCTTATCTTGTATGAATTTTTCATGGGGACGCTTGAACTCCTTTTTTTTTAGTATATCACAATTATATCGCTTTGTCAAGAATTTTTTGCACTGCTAATGTAAAATTGTGTAAAATAACAAAAAATATAAATGGCGCATCTGATAAAGGACTTTTGCTTTTATCGGATGCGCCAATTACAATGGTATTTTAATACTGAAATACGGAATTATTTAGCGGCTTTCTTATTTGTTATCATTTTGATGACGAACAGTGTAGCGACGGTAAGCACGATACCGAGGGGCAGGCAGATGAAAATATTCTGCACAAATCCCGAGATAACGAACATTACGAAGGATATAGCCGCAACCGTGATGGCGTAAGGCAACTGAGTGGATACGTGATTGAGGTGATTGCACTGACCGCCTGCCGAGGACATGATGGTGGTGTCGGAGATGGGGGAGCAGTGGTCACCGCAGACAGCGCCCGCAAGGCAGGCGGACATGCCGATGATGAGCAGTGCGCTGCCGGGCTCAAAGATAGCTGTAACGATGGGAATAAGAATACCGAACGTACCCCAGGATGTTCCCGTAGCAAAGGAGAGCACACACGCCACAAGGAAGATGATGGCGGGAAGGAGAGAGCCGAGAGCCTCAGCCTGTCCGCTCATAAGATCGCCCACAAAGTACTTCGCGCCGAGAATGGTAGTCATATTCTTGAGAGCTGTCGCGAATGTGAGGATGAGTATCGCGGGAACCATTGCCACAAAGCCCTGAGGAATGCAATCCATGGATTCCTTGAAGGTAAGGCAACGGCGGATAAGCATGTATATAAAGATGATAACGAGAGCGACAAGACCGCCCCAGGGAAGACCCACAGTTGCGTCTGTGTTAGCGAAAGCGTCCACAATGCTTGCGCCGTCAAAGATACCGCCGACGTAAACAAGACCGAATATACAGCTTATAATAAGGATAACAACGGGAATGATAAGGTCAAGAACGCTGTTCTTTGAGGAAGGGGAAACCTCCTCGGGGGACTCGTTCTTGTCACCGCAGGTGTAAAGATCGCCCTTTTCGATAGCGTTCAGCTCGTGAAGCTTCATTGAACCGTAATCAAACTTCATAAGCGTGATGGCGATGACGAACACAAGAGTGAGAATGGAGTAGAAGTTGTAGGGAATAGCCTTGATGAACAGGGCAAGACCCTCGCCCTCCTCGGCGTAGCTCGCGACAGCGGCAGCCCAGCTGGAGATGGGAGCTATCATGCACACGGGAGCGGCTGTTGCATCAATAATGTAAGCAAGCTTCGCGCGGGAGACTCTCTTGCTGTCGGTAACGGGACGCATAACAGAGCCGACCGTCAGACAGTTGAAGTAGTCGTCAACAAAGATGAGCACACCCAGAAGGAATGTGGCAAGTATGGCGCCAACACGGGATTTGATATGAGTCTTTGCCCAGTTGCCGAACGCCGCAGAGCCGCCTGCCTTGTTGATAAGAGCAACGACAATGCCAAGCTCCACAAGAAAGACAAAGATACCCGCCGTGCCAGATACCGCGGATATGAGACCGTCGTTGATAACGGCGTCAAGCGTACCGGTAAAGGAAAAATCGGAGTAAAGTATACCACCGACTACCACACCGATAAAGAGAGAGCTGTAGACCTCTTTGGTTATCAGCGCGAGTCCGATAGCGATCAGCGGGGGAAGGAGCGCCCAAAGAGAGCCTCTGACCGTACCCTCGTTACCGCAGGTATCGCAAGAGGTGACAAAACCGCTTAAGCAGTCGGGGCAGTCAAGCTGAGCGTTCGCGCCGTCGGTAATAAACGCGACAACGAGCAAAGCGATTATCACGACAACAGCACAAGCAAGAACGATTTTTTTTGTTTTCGTCATAATGACCTCCGTAGAAATTATAATATACATATTTTATCACATTTTGTCGAAATTTTCAATAGATTTTTTGAAAAAATATATAATTTTCCCAAAAGTGTTTTTGGGGATCATAAAACAATAATAAAATAATGAATTTAGGTATTTACAAACACATCGGATTGTGCTAAAATATACATATAACTTATATATTTGCCTATGGGAGAAATTTTATGAAGAAAGTTCTTTTGATCGTAGCTATTCTTTTGCTTATGACCGCTACCGCCGCAGGGCTAACGGTGGCGATATCGGCGGCGGATACCGTCGGCGGTACGTGGGGTGCACTCACGTGGAGCCTCAACGTCACAACAGGCGAGCTTGTTATATCGGGCGAAGGAGATATGGATGGATTTTCATATGATTCCACGGAGGCATGGAGAAATTATGAGGAAGAAATAAAATCCGTTATTATAGAGGACGGCGTAACGAGTGTGGGCAAATATGCCTTTCGTTCGTGTGGGCAACTCACAAACGTAAGTATGTCCGATAGTGTAACGAAGGTAGACGACAATGCGTTTTTGAATTGTTCGCGACTCACTAACGTAAATATACCCTACAGTGTGACAAGGATAGGCGAGTCTGCTTTTGCCTCATGTACCGAGCTAACTGAAATAACCATACCGAGCAGTGTGACCTCCATAGGTGATTATGCCTTTGGTAAGTGTATGGGCTTGAAGGAAATTACGATACCGAACAGTGTTACAATGCTTGGTGTGGGTGTGTTTGAGACATGTAGCGCTTTGGAGAATGCGACAATGCATTGCAGTGCTATAAGTGTAGGCGCTTTTGATACATGCACGAGTCTGTCAAGTGTAACCATATCACTCAATGTGGAACGCATAGATGAGTATGCGTTTGCGGACTGCAATTCACTTGAGATAATAAAATATGAAGGAACGGCAGATCAGTGGGCGGCTGTAGTTAAAGGCGCAAACTGGGATCACACCGGGGCAAATTACGGGATCATATATAATGAGGTTCATTCCCATGAGTGGGATGACGGAGTGATAACCACCCCCGCGACTCACACAGCGGTTGGCACAATGACATATATCTGCAGCTGCGGCGAGACAAAGACGGAGGATATTCCCAAGCTTGACGCGCATGAATGGGGCGAGGGCGTTCCTACTACCTATCCCAGCCATATTGACGACGGCGTAATGACATACACATGTGAGTGCGGTGAGACAAAGACAGAGGCAGTGGAGCGCATAAAGGAGGACAGATGGGGCGACCTTTATTGGGGTATTGATCCCGAGACCATGACCCTTACCGTATGGGGCAGTGGCGATATGAAGGATCATGACTTTTCACAGGCTCCCTCAAACTATTATCCGTGGTACAGATATTCTCTCGTAATAAAGCACGTTGTAATAAGCGACGGTGTAACGAGGATATGTCGAGAAGCTTTTGCTGAGTTTATCAATATAGAAAGTGTAATTATAGGAAAAGACGTAAAAATAATAGCTAATCAAGCGTTTAAGGGATGTAAAAAGCTCACGGGTATCGTAATACCCGATATCGTAACCAGCTTGGGAGACGGTGCTTTCCTGGATTGCACAAGCTTGGAGAATGCGACTTTAGGAACAGATCTTACATATTTGGGATGGTCAGTATTCCAAAATTGCGAAAGCCTGACAAGTATAATTATCCCCAACGGTGTAACTGCCATAAACGGCTCGGCGTTTAATAACTGTAAAAATCTGAAAAGCATTTATATTCCAAGCGGGGTGACGCACATAGGGGAGATGGCTTTTTGGGGTTGTCAAGGCTTGGAAAGCTTTACAATACCAGATGGCGTTACAAAAATAGAATATCATGCTTTTGAAAATTGTACGGGGTTGACGGAAGTCAGAATAGGAAGAGATCTTACAAAAATAGGAGAGTATGTTTTTGGCGGTTGCTCTGCTCTTGAAAAAATTGTATACGCGGGAACAGAAGCACAGTGGAACAGCATTTCCAAAGCAAGTGATTGGGACAGCTATATGGGAGGCTGTATAATTGAGTGTCTTGGCGGTGAAGGAGAACACGAGCATGATTGGAGCAACGGTACTGTCACAACCCCCGCGACGCACACAGCGGTTGGCACAATGATATATACCTGCAGCTGCGGCGAGACAAAGGAGGAAGAAATTCCAAAGACAGAGACACACGAGTGGGATGATGGCGTGATAACTACTCCACCAACCGCCTCCACAACAGGCGTAAAGACCTTTACATGTCCCTGCGGTGAGACGAGAACGGAAACTGTCGAGCGGATAGATGGAGAGCAATGGGGAGATGTTTACTGGAAATTTGATTTCTCAACGGGAACTCTCACTATATGGGGCGAGGGAAGAATGAACGACTTTCCCGGATATATCGGTGAGGCATGGCAGATATATATTGACGATATAAAAAACGTGGTCATAAAGGATGGTGTAACCAATATAGGCTGGTATGCGTTCAGCGGATGTAGAGCATTGACGAGTGTGACTGTTCCCGAAAGTGTAACTGTAATAGGAGACCACGCTTTTAGTAATTGCGACAATCTGACCGAAATAACCATACCCGGTAATTTGACCGAAATAGATGGGTATGCCTTTAACTATTGCGGAAAGCTGGCAAGTGTGACACTGTCAGGAGATGTTGGGAAAATAGGAGAGTATGCTTTTTCCAGCTGCTATGCTCTGACAGAAATAGTTCTGCCCGAAGGCTTGACAAGTATAGGCGAATACGCATTTTCAGGCTGTAAAGGTTTATTAAGCATAACTATTCCCGACAGCGTGACAACAATGGGAGCTTATGCGTTTGCTTCCTGCGACGCTCTGACAAGTGTGGATTTATCTGACTCATTAATAACAGAGATAGGAGATTATTCGTTCAGTAGTTGTTGGGCTTTGACAAATGTGGTATTTCCACAGGGTATTAAAAGCATAGGTCTTTGGGCGTTTTCAGGTTGTAGTTCTCTTAAGAGTGTAACCATACCCGGCAGTATTGAAAAAATTGAATATAGAGCGTTTGGCGGTTGTTCAAATTTAAAAACTATCTATTTCGATGGAACAGAAGCTCAATGGAGCGACGTATATCGTGAAAATGGGTGGATCACCCTGTATTCCGACGAGTATGAGATCATATATATGGTCGGCGGACATACTCACCGCTGGGACAACGGTGTTGTCACAACTCCCGCGACGCACACAACGGTTGGCGCAATGACATATACCTGCAGCTGTGGGGACACAAAGGAGGAAGAAATTCCAAAGACAGAAACACACGAGTGGGATGATGGCGTGATAACTACTCCACCAACCGCCTCCACAACAGGCGTAAAGACCTTTACCTGTCCCTGCGGAGAAACAAGGACTGAATTTATTGATAAGCTGGAAGAAATCCACAGTCACGACTGGGGCAAAGGAGTTGTAAGTAAAGAGCCGACTCATACTGAGGAGGGAGAGCGGATATTTACCTGTGCTTGCGGGGAGACGAAAACGGAGAGCATTGACAAGCTGTTGGGCTGTTCCTACGACTACCGCTATGAAAAAAATGATGAGTACGGTCATATTGGTTACTGTATCTGCGGAAAAAGGAAATTCAGAGAGCATACGTGGGATAGAGGCGTTGTGATCAAAGATCCTACCCATACAGAGAAGGGAGCAAGGATGTACACCTGCTCCGATTGCGGCGAGACCAAGACCAGTGAAATGCCAACGACAAGTGCACACGAGTGGGATGAAGGCGTCGTAACTGTTGCTCCAACACATACTCAAACAGGTGAAATGCTGTACGCCTGCGTATGCGGAAAAACCAAAACAGATAGTATTCCCACTACTACGGAGCATGAATGGGACGACGGTGTTATAACCAATCCCGCAACATGTAGAAAAATGGGACAGATCAAGTATCTCTGCGTTTGCGGAAAGGCAAAATACGATAAGCTCCCCATGACGGAGCACGATTGGAATGAGGGTGAGGTAATTGTTGAGGCTACTCATGCAAATAACGGACAGATAAGGTATACCTGTAACAATTGCGGCAGTACCGAAAAGGAGATTACAGATAAGCTTGGCGGTGAGCATACCTTTGGTGCTTTCAAGCCCGTTGATGATGATCAGCACCGCAGGGGATGTGCTTGCGGAGAAATGGAATATTCCAACCACGTGTGGGACGGCGGCGAGATCACAAAGCAGCCAACTCAGGACAGAGAGGGTGTAAAGACATACACCTGTACGGATTGCGGGTATTCAAGGCTTGAGACCGTTGACAAGCTTGTGACACCTGCGGAGACGGACACCGTTGAAACAAAGGACACAGATAAAAATACGACCGTGACCGACAAGACCGATGGTAACGGTAACAGTAACAGCAATAATAGCAGCAATGACAGCCAAGAGACGGGATGCGCTTCTTTCGTTTCCCGGGGCGGTATATCCGTGATCATTCTCATGCTCACGGCGGCGTTGCTCATCGGCAAAAAGAAAAAGGAAATATAAATAAAGATCTGCGGCAGCCTTTCGGGGCTGCCGCTTTTTTTAAATTTAACTTTTGAAAATTCTTTTTGTTTTTTCACGCGTATATATCACCGTAAAATGCGGAACAATTATTGTATCATGAAAAAATTTCACGATGGCAGGCTTCGGCTTACCTATATAAATATTAAGGAGAAAAATGATGAAGAAGGCAAAAAGAATCATAACCTTTCTGTGCGGTATCTGCTTTTGTCTTGGGTGCTTTTATGGCTGCTCGAGGAAAAACGGTGCGGCGGACGTACACGTATTTTATTACACCTACAGCGACACCTATATATCCACGGTGCGCTCCGCTCTCGACAAGGAGCTTGACGCGGCGGGGATATCGTATCAGGATCACGACGGAAACAACAATCAGACCACCCAGACCGAGCAGGTACAGACAGCCATAACAAAGGGCGCGAAGATGATAGTGGTAAATATCGTTACCACAGGGTCGGATGATGCCGCCAGCGGTATCGTGAGCCTTGCTAAAAACGCGGGCATTCCGGTTATTTTCTTTAACCGTGAGGTATCGGACGATATTGTCAAGAGCTACGACAAATGCGCGTTTATCGGTACGGACGCCAAGGAGGCGGGATATCTTCAGGGCGACATGGTAGGTGATTACGTTGTGGAGAACTACAACAAGATCGACCTCAACGGTGACGGCAAGATATCGTATGTAATGTTCATGGGAGAGAAGGGTAACAATGAGGCGATCTACAGAACGCAGTATTCGCTGGAGAACGCAAACAAAAAGCTGACTGCAGCAGGCAAGCCCGAGCTTGTGTTTTACGACAAAGCCAACACTGATAAATATCTTCTTGACCGTGAGGGAAAGTGGTCGGCTCAGGCGGCTAACGAGTATATGACTACTATTCTGGCATCCTACAATCCGCAGAACAAGAATATGGTCGAGCTTATCATCTGCAACAACGACGGTATGGCTGAGGGTGCGGTATCAGCTTTGTCCGCCGCGGGCTACAACACGGGGGCTGAGGGCGCTGTCAATATTCCCGTATTCGGTGTTGATGCCACAAGCGCCGCTGTCGCTCTGATCGGCGCGGGCAAGATGGCGGGAACCATCAAGCAGGACGCTGAGGGAATGGCAAAGGCGATACTTCAGACCGTCAACAACGGTCTTGAGGGCAAGGGCGTGCTTGAGGGCATGGACGACTATCAGATAGACGACAATGTGTCCAAGGTCCGTATCAACTACTCCGTATATCTCGGAGAGGATAAATAACGGCAGAAGCCGGAGAGATCATGTGAATTGAAACAAAATATCGAGAAATAAGGAGGAATGAGGATCCCCGAATAGGGGCTCCTCACCTTGGAAAAATGCAGGATATTTTACTTGAAATGAAAAACATATGCAAGGAATTTCCCAGCGTTAAGGCGCTTGACGACGTTTCGTTGAAGGTACGGCGGGGAACTGTTCACGCTCTTATGGGGGAGAACGGCGCGGGAAAGTCCACGCTTATGAAATGCCTGTTCGGGATATATTCCCCGGACAGGGGACAAATTTTTCTTGACGGTAAGGAGGTAAGGTTCAGGACCCCCGCCGAGGCTCTTGAGAACGGTGTTGCAATGGTGCATCAGGAGCTTAATCAGGCGCTCAAGCGCAATGTTATGGACAACATCTGGCTTGGGCGGTATCCCACCGCTCTCGGGATATACACGCTTGAGGGCAAGATGTATCAGGACACAAAGAAGATATTCGAGGAGCTGGACATCAGGGTAGACCCCAAGACCGTGATGAGCTCCATGTCCGTCTCCGACAGGCAGATGGTGGAGATAGCCAAGGCGGTGTCATATAACTCAAAGATCATCGTGCTTGACGAGCCGACATCCTCTCTGAACGAAAGGGAAGTGGAGCATCTGTTCAGGATAATAAACAAGCTCCGCGACAAGGGCTGCGGTATCATCTATATCTCTCACAAGATGGAGGAGATACTCCGCATATCGGACGACGTTACCATCATGCGTGACGGCAGGCACATTGCCACCGAGAAGGCGGAGGAGCTGACAATGGACAGGATAATCAAGCTGATGGTCGGAAGAGAGCTGACCGAGAGATTCCCGCCCAAGAGCAACAAGGTTGGAGAGGTGGCGCTGAGAGTTGACGGGCTTACCACCAAGTACGCGCAGGTGAAGAATGTTTCCTTTGAGGTGAGAGAGGGCGAGATAGTCGGCATTGCGGGGCTTGGCGGCGCGGGGCGGACAGAGGTGCTGGAGAGCATATTCGGACTGCTGACGAGAACAGCGGGAAAGATAAGTCTCAAGGGCAAGCCCGCTCTCAACAGAAATCCCAGAGAGGCTATCGCCAACGGCTTCGCCCTTCTCACCGAGGAGCGGCGGGCGACGGGTATCTTCGGCATCCTTGACATTACCGAGAACACGGTCATCTCCAATCTTTCACGGTATCGGCTTGCGGGGCTTTTCCTCAACAAGCGCAAGATGCACAAGGACACCGACTGGTCTATCGGCGCTATGAGGATAAAGACACCTCACAAGTATACAAAGATCCGAACGCTGTCGGGCGGTAATCAGCAGAAGGTGATACTTGGCAGATGGCTGCTCACAGAGCCCGATGTGCTTCTCCTTGACGAGCCCACAAGAGGTATCGACGTAGGCGCGAAATACGAGATATATCAGCTGATACTCGAGCTTGCGGGCAAGGGAAAGTCGGTCATAATGGTGTCCAGCGAGATGCCTGAGCTGCTGGGCGTTTGCGACAGGATACTTGTAATGTCGGGCGGGCGTCTTGCGGGCGAGGTCGTCCCGGGCGGCGACGGGGACGCGCAGGAGCAAATAATGAGTCTTGCCGCAAAATATGTGTAGGCAATTGGGAAAGGACGAAAAATTATGAGTGATAAGGTCAATCTCAAAAAGAGATTTATGAATATGCGGTCAATGTCTCCCGCGGAGAAGAAAAACGCCGCAAAGGAATTTTTGATAGACAATATGCTGTATATCCTGCTGATAGCGGCGATAGTTGGAATTGCCATTTACGATCCGAGATTTCTCTCCCTTTCATCTATTGTCAATATCATCTCACTGTCGGCGGCAAACCTGCCCATTGCTCTCGGTATCGCGGGGTGTATTATACTGACCGGTACAGACCTCTCGGCGGGACGTATCGTTGGTGTGACAGCCTGCGTGGCGGCGTCGCTCTTGCAGGCGAGCGGATATGCGGGAAAGATGTTTCCGGATCTTCAGCCGCTCCCCATCGCGGTGGTGCTGCTTATCGTTATTGCCATAGGAGCGGTTGTGGGCTTTGTCAACGGATTCTGCACGGCAAAGTTCAATCTCCATCCGTTTATAGTAACGCTGGCGACTCAGCTTATCACCTACGGCGCTCTGCTTATCTACCTTATGCAGGGAACGAACAACGGTCAGTCCATTTCGGGACTTGACTCAAAGTACACGGGATTTATAACGGGAAGTATTTTCAAATTCGGTGACGTAGCTCTGCCCAATTACGTGTTCTACGCCTTGGCGATAACGGTGGTCATGTGGTTTGTGTGGAACAAGACTGCATTCGGAAAGAATATGTTTGCCGTGGGCTCGAACCCCGAGGCGGCAAACGTGTCGGGCGTAAATGTGACGAGGACAATAATTCTTGTGTTCGTGCTGGCGGGAATAATGTACGGCTTTACGGGCTTTATCGAGGCGGCGAGAATCGGCTCAAACAGCGCGTCCACGGGTCTTAACTATGAGCTTGACGCCATTGCCGCGTGTGTTATCGGCGGCGTGTCCTTTGTGGGCGGTATCGGAAAGATACGCGGCGTTATCATGGGCGTTGTACTGTTGAGAATTATTTTCGTCGGACTGACATTCCTGGGTATCGACTCCAATCTTCAGTACGTTATCAAGGGTCTTATTATCCTTGTAGCATGCGCTATCGACATGAGAAAGTATCTGGTGAGAAAGTAATAAAGGTAACATATGATCATAAAGGACGGAGTCATTCATTTGATTCCGTCCTGATGTCATATTGGATCGTTACGGTAGACGCTACAAGGCGCGACTGAGAGGAGATTCGGAATGCATTGTTTGATTTGCACATAAATAATTATTGAAATTTATGCAATATTACAATTCGTTCATATATTTATATAGAAATATTCATAAAAGAATTGTAAAATATACTCAACAGAGAAAAAAGCGGTAAGAGAAGAAGAAATTAACATTACATCTCTTCTCCCCTAACAGCTTGACTGCGGAACTCTTGGAAAGGAAAGGTAATTATTATGGGCGAAAACGGCAAATATTATGTATACAAAATCGAGATCAATACCATGGAAGACGCAAAGAAGCTTGTAGCAATTTCCACCGGTCTTAAGGGAAAGATAGTTCTCAAGAGCGGCTCTAAGTTCTCGGTAAACGCAAAGAGCCTTTTGGGAGTTGTTCTGGCAAAGAAGCTCAACTGGAGTGATCTCAGAATTATTATGGATCACGATTATTATCACGAGTACGAGAAGTACATCGTGGATTGATAGCTTATAGCTTATAAGGAAAGTCAACAACACACAAATATTAATTGAATTTTGTTCCGTTGTCGCAAAAAGCATGTTCTCTGAATACATTAAAAAGCTACACGAAGTGTAAATATATAAGACACCGCTGCTGTCGTCAGGACACCGTAGCGGTGTTTTGTTTTTTATATTTTACATTTTTTTAAAAAATTATAATTGATATGTACTTAAATACAGTGTATAATCTAAATAACAGATTTTGAAAAACTTACGAAAGAGAGGATAGTATTATGCCCGGACCCGGAGGAGGATCACGCGGAGGCGGATTTGGCGGAGGCTCGAGAGGCGGAGGCTTTGGAGGAGGTTCCCACGGAGGTGGCTTTGGAGGCGGCTTTGGCGGAGGACCGAGAGGACCTCACGGATTTGGACCGAGAGGTCCGAGAAGACCGCATTTCGGTTGGGGCTGGGGAGGCCCTCGGTATTACGGCGGAGGCGGATGCCTTGGCGGTCTTATGGGTATGCTCATGCTTCCCATAATCATGCTTCTTATTGTCGGTGTCGTTCTCGTAAGCCTTGTTGGTTCAGCCTTCACAAGCGTTATGAGCGGCGGAGAGGTACGGTACGACGAGTCGGCATTTCAGCAATACGCGGACAAAAAATATGCGGAGGAATTCAGCAGCTCAACACAGTATGAGGACAATCTGCTTATTGTGTTCCTTGCAAACGAGGAAGCGGATGGATATTATTGTATTGCTTGGATAGGCGACAATATAAAGAGCGATATTTCCGATATGTTCGGTGACGAGTATACCGAGTTCGGACGTGCGGTGCAGGGTTCTGTAGCCGATTATTATGAGTATTCGCTCAGCTCAAATCTTGCGTCGGTCATGGAGAAAATGACGACCAAGGTAAGCGCGATGGGGCTTGAATCGTCCTTCCGTGTGGACAAGGCGCACACTGTGGTGACCGAGTCTCATGTGACCAATTACACATCATTTAATGTATCCGAGGAGACTGTCAACACCGCTCTGCGGGCGTTTACGGCAGAGACGGATATCTCCACGGTCATTGTTGTGGATTATATGGAAAACGTATTTGGCAAGACGATCAACGTAGTTGATATCTTTATTGTGCTGATATTGCTTGTAATAGCGGGCGTTGCTATCTATATGATAGTCAAAGCGGTTCGTGACAACAAGAACGGTAAGAACAACAACAATAATAACAATAACAACAACTACAATCGAAACAGTGATGCCAGAAATGACGGTGGCAGGTTTTCGGGAGATTACCATTAACTTACTTTTCCTTCGCCTTACTTTTCTTTCTCAAAAGAAAAGGTAAGCAAAAGAAAGCACCTACTTTTCTTTCGCGAAATGAAAAGAGCATAAACAAGTTTATGCGGCAAAAGAAAGCAAAACTACTGAGTACCGTGGTTAAGTGATAGTTGGACTATCCCTTAATATTTTCGAAAAAAAGTAAGTGAAAGAAAAGGTAAGCGCAAGAAAGCAAAGAGATGATATCTATGCGAACATAGTGTGTCAAATATGATTTGTCGTGGAGTCGGACATGTTCGCACTCTCTTCATTTGTAGGGACCGGCGTCCTCTGTCGGTCCCTACTCCCTTGTTAATTTTAAAATTTTATATTTTTGTTTTTCTTTATTTAATTCTCACCTGTAATATTTGATTCTGTATTACGCACTTGCTTTTTGCCTCAATGAGGAACAGGGGGAGAGACGCGGCATCGAGGAAGCGGCGTGGCTCCAGGAGACAGCGCCACAGCCATTCAAGTCCTGCTCTCTGCATGACCGCAGGCGCGCGTCGCACATTGCCCGACCACACGTCAAGACTGCCGCCAAGACCCATGAAGAGGCGTACTGAGGGGAGGCGGGCTTTGTTTGCTTGTATCCATGCCTCCTGAACGGGAAAACCAAAGCAGACAAAAAGGATGTCGGGAGAGGCGCGGCGTATGTCCGACAGGACCCGTTGATTTTCCCCGGAGTGTGAAGCTTTGTCGAAATAGCCGTGGTGAGTGCCGCAGACGTTAAGGCGGGACAGACGCTTTTTCAGACTTACCGCCGCCGCGTGAGCGACACCGAGGTCACCGCCGAGAAGATAGACAGAAAGTCCGTTTTTTTCGGCGTAACGCAAAAGCTCATAAGCGGCGTCGATGCCCGCTATGCGCTGACAGCGGGGAAGTCCGCAGATGCGGCAGGCAAGTGACACCCCCGCGCCGTCGGGCAGAAGCAGGTCAGCGTTGTTGAGAAGCGAGACCAGCCGCCTGTCACGCGAAGCCTTATGAAGTATCAGCGAGTTCGGTGTGAACACCGCCGCTCCGCGCGCGCTTTGGCACAGTGAGGTCAGACATGATATTGCCGCGGTCTGCGTCATTGGCTCAAATTCAACTCCGAGAAGCGTATATTTTTTCATGATTTTATCTCCGAAATATCTTTTTTACATTATTTTTTTCCGAACTTTTAAAAAATATCAAAAAATATCGGGGTTATCCTTGACTTTTTTCGATTTATGGATTATAATAATATATTATATAATGTCAAACTATGCGACTGCGCGAAAGGATAAAAGAAATGGCAAACGATAAGAAAATGGTTGAGCAGATAACCTCTATGGATACGGACTTTGCTCAATGGTATACAGACGTAGTAAAAAAAGCGGAGCTGGTGGATTACTCGGGCGTTAAGGGATGTATGATAATCCGTCCCTACGGATACGCTATCTGGGAGAATATCCAGCACGATCTTGATGCAAGATTCAAGAGACTGGGTCATGAGAATGTTTACATGCCCATGTTTATCCCCGAAAGTCTTTTGCAGAAGGAGAAGGATCACGTCGAGGGCTTTGCGCCCGAGTGCGCTATAGTTACAATAGGCGGTCAGAACAGACTTTCTGAGCGCCTTATCGTCCGCCCCACCTCTGAGACTCTCTTCTGCGATCACTACAAGAATATAATTCACTCCTACCGTGATCTGCCCAAGCTCTACAATCAGTGGTGCAACGTGGTAAGATGGGAAAAAACTACCCGTCCCTTCCTGCGTACATCTGAGTTTTTGTGGCAGGAGGGTCACACCATGCACGAGAACGAGGAGCAGGCAAGAGAGGAGACCCTTTGCATGCTCAAGTGCTATGAGGACTTCTACCGTGAGACGCTTGCTATCCCCGCGGTAACGGGACGCAAGACCGAGAAGGAGAAGTTTGCGGGTGCTATGGAGACATACACCATAGAGCCCATGATGCACAACGGCGTGGCACTTCAGGGCGGTACATCCCACTACTTCGGTGACGGCTTTGCGAGAGCGTTTGATATAACGTATACCGACAGGGACAACAAGATATGCTATCCTCACCAGACATCCTGGGGTGTGTCCACGCGTATGATAGGCGCCATTATCATGACTCACGGTGATAATAACGGACTCATCCTGCCTCCCAAGGTAGCTCCCATTCAGGTGGCTATCATTCCCGTTGCTCAGCACAAGGAAGGCGTTCTTGAAAAGGCAAATGAGATAAAGAATCTTCTTTCCGAAAGCTTCCGTGTGAAGCTTGACGACAGCGATAACTCCACAGGCTGGAAGTACAGTCAGTACGAGATGAAGGGCGTTCCGCTCCGTCTGGAGATCGGTCCGCGCGATATCGAGAACAATTGCTGTGTGCTTGTCAGCCGTGTCAGCAGACAGAAGACCGTGGTATCTCTCGACGATCTTGCCGAAGAGGTGGCAAAGGCTCTTGAGGCTGTTCACAATGAGCTGTACGAGAGAGCGCTCAGAAACCTTGAGGAAAAGACCAGTGTTGCTCACGACCACGAGGAATTTCTTGACATCGCTCAGAATCGCCCCGGCTTTATCAAGGCGATGTGGTGCGGCGAGAGCGAGTGCGAGGATAAGCTGAAGGAGGAGACGGGCGGAGTCAAGTCCCGTTGCATTCCTTTTGTTGAGGAGAATATCTCCGACAAGTGCGCTTGCTGCGGAAAGCCCGCAAAGCACATGGTCGTCTGGGGCAGACAGTATTAATTAACATTTGCAAACAACAGCAGACGGCAGGTTGTCATTTGGCTATGCCGTTTGCTGTTTTGGCTTTTGATAAGATCTTTATTATGAAAGGAGGACGCCGATGAAGGTATTCGGAATACCGCTCAAGGAGAGAATAAAAAGGCTTGACCCCATATTGTTCGGCGCTTCCTTCTTTTTGTCTCTGATGAGCATACTTACCATCCTCGGAAGTGTGGAGAACTTTGGGCGGAGCAAGCTTGTAATGCAGGTCGCCATGACCGTCGTGGGGCTTGTGGCGGTGTTTGTGCTTGCCAATACCGACTACAAATTTTTTATTGACAGATTTTACATTGTAATGTTCCTCGGCTCGGTATTCCTGCTTGCCATAACCTTGCTTTTCGGTATAAGCGGAATAAACATGGAGACCGAGAACCGAAGCTGGATAACCATACCGGGTATAGGCATATCCATTCAGCCGTCGGAGTTTGTAAAGATAACCTTTCTATGTACCTTTTCAAAGCATCTTGACGCGGTAAAGGACAAGCTCAACAGACCGCTGACTCTGCTTTTGCTCATGGCTCACGCGGGGGCTATCGTGGGGCTTATACTGCTGTCGGGCGACCTTGGAGTTGCTCTTGTTTACATGGGAATAATTCTTGTGATGCTGTTCTGCGCGGGGCTGTCGGGCTGGTATTTTCTCGGCGCGGCAGTGTCGGTTGTGGTGGCGTTCCCGTTCCTCTGGGACTTTCTCAAGCCGTATCAGCAGAACCGCATAATATACGGCTTTCAGCCCGAGCTCGATCCCCTGGATGTGGGCAGACAGCCGCTGATGAGCAGGGAAGTAATAGCCCGCGGAGGGTTATTCGGCAAGGGGCTTTTTGAGGGCGGCATGTACGAAGACCTTACCGCCTCCCACACCGATTTTATTTTTGCCACCGTCTGTGAGAAGTTCGGCTTTGTTGGCGGGGCGTTGGTGGTTGTGGCTTTGGCTGTGCTGGTTGTGCGCCTGTTTTATCTCAGCTTCAAGTGCCGCGAGACGGTGGGAAAGCTTATTTGCTGCGGATGCGCGGCAATGATAATTATACAGACGCTTGAAAATCTTTGGATGTGTCTTGCGCTTGTACCTGTTGTGGGTATAACGCTTCCGTTTATGAGCGCGGGCGGCTCGTCAGTGCTTGCCATTTACATCATTATGGGTCTTGCCCACAGTGTTTCCGCTCACGAAAAGAAATTTTATTTCAGCAGAGAACTCTGAACACATTTTGCATAAAGATCCTCCCGAGTCAGTATAATGAAGTAGAATTATATTGCGGGAGGATTTTCTCATGTTTATTTATTCACTGAAGGCAAGCACCATAAAATTCTTTGCGGTGGTGTGCGTTGCCCTTGCCACACTGATCACGCTGATCGCCTTTATTCCCATTGCGGCGGATGATACAGCTCCCGTGTCGGGAAGCATTGATATTGATTACACGGGTATCAAGACGGAAGAGGACCGTATTGAATTTCTCCGTCAGTTCGGATGGGAGGTAAAGCCCGAGGCGGTGGAAAGCGTTGAGGTGACCATACCCGAGAATTTTGACAAGATATTCACCGCCTACAATGAGCTTCAGAAGCGCCAAGGGCTCGATCTGAGCAAATACAAAAAGAAAAATGTTCAGCGCTATACATACGAGATCACCAACTATGACGGCTACGACGGCACTGTGTACGCCAATATCCTTGTCTACCGCAACAAGGTAATAGCGGGTGACGTCTGCTCCGCCGATGTCAAAGGCTTCATGCACGGCTTAGAAAAATAACCTACTTGTTATCGGGACAGAGGTGTTGTCCCATACGAATTAATACGCAAACAAATCTTAACAACTCGACAACCACAATTTCTGACAATAAATATCTTTTTGTAAGGGCGCTTTACCGGGCGCTCTTACTTGCGTTTTGGAAATGTTCGGTATTTTCTTTTTTTGCGTGGAATAGGTAACTAAAAATTTGTTTTGACCGACAATTTGTGATTGACAAAACAGGCTCTATGTTGTATAATATAATATGTATAGCCATTTTTGAATGAATGGCTTCGGATCATGAAAAATCGGAGGATCCCATTTTGTCATACAGAGATGATTTGAGGGCGTTTCGCGAGGAGCGCGCGAGGCACAGAAGATTGGTTTCGTTTGTCATAAAGATCACGGTGTCGGTGCTTGCCGCGGCGTTTCTTTTGACAACGGTCTTGTTTTGTATAGATATTGCGGGGGACGGCTCTTCTCCCGACAACAACGGTGATAATGTCGGAGGCAGAGACAGGACTCCGCCCGTTATCAGGCTTCGTGAGGGGGACGCCATTTACATGTATGTTGGCGAGAATGCCTTGCTGAAGGGGGCTGTTACCGTTACCGATGAGAGTGGATACACCCTTGATGTGCTTCAGGACGGACTTAACAAGGACAAGCCCGGCACTTACACTATAACATACGTTGCCAAGGATACGGCGGGGAATACCTCCACGCTTGATGTTAAGGTGATAGTTACCAAGCAGGAGTACGCATATTCCGCGCTTATGAGCCTTGTTGAGAGAAAGGCGGCGGAGCTTGGTATCACAAGCGGTATGAGCAAGCAGGAGCAGGTATTTGCCGTTTACAAATATGTAAATTCTCCCGACAAGTCGGCGGCAGCAGCCAATATCGTGTTTGTTGATGAGTCCAATATCCCGTCTGTCGATCGAAATAATTGGGAGACGGACTGGGTCGAGGAGGCGGCGAGAACGCTGCAGTCGGGTGAGGGAGACTGCTATTCCTACTATTCCGTTTCCAAGGCATTTTTTGAGTATCTCGGAATTGAGAACCGGGGAATAAGAAGGAACGATTCTCAGTCTGAGATGTCGGGAACGCATTTCTGGTCTATGGTCAACATCGGTACGACGGAGAATCCCCGCTGGTATTATTATGACGGCACACGCCTTGCGGGCAAGTTCCCGGACGAGACGAATAACGGATGTCTGAGAACCTACGAGGAGCTCATGGGCTATGTACCAAACAACGGTCAGAGCGGATTTTATGTCTTTGATCCCTCCGCCTTCCCCAAAACAGAGACGGTGAAGATAGCGAGATAAGGAGCCAATATGCAAAAGAATATTCTTGAATATCTTGAAGCCACAGCGGCGAGAGTGCCCGATAAGGTGGCGTTCTCCACAGGCAAGGAGAGCATGAGCTTTTCCGAGGTGCTTAAAGGCGCGAGGGCGATCGGCTCCGTGCTTGCGGACAGGGGGCTTGTGCGGGAGAGTGTTGTCATATTCATGGACAAGCATCCGAGAACGGTCACGTCCTTCTGGGGCGTTATATACGCGGGCTGCTTTTACGCTTGCCTTGACGAGAAGATGCCCAGAGCGAGGATAGACTCCATACTTGAAAATCTGCGTCCCCGCGCGGTGATAGCGGACAGGAAGAATTTCAGTGCCGCATGTGAGCTGGGGCTTGAAAACACCTTGCTTTACGACGACATCTGCGCCTATCCCGAAAACGGGGAAGCGCTTGACGGTATAAGAAAAAAGCAATGTGACACCGACGCTATCTATGTGGTGTTTACCTCCGGCTCTACGGGAGTTCCCAAGGGAGTTGTGGCGTGCCACCGCTCGGTGATAGATTACACCGAGGCGTTGACGGAGGCACTGGGATTTGATGAGAACACCGTCTTTGCCAATCAGACGCCGCTGTATTTCGACGCGCCTCTCAAGGAGCTGATGCCCACGCTCAAGATGGGCGCGACCACGTATTTTGTGCCCCGAATGCTGTTTTCATTCCCTGTGAGACTTATTGAGTATCTTGATACCTACAAAATAAACACTGTCTGCTGGGTGGTGTCCGCCCTTGTGCAGATATCGTCTCTTGGCGCGCTTAAAGACCACGCGCCGAAGTACCTTACCAAGGTTGCCTTTGGCAGTGAGGTATTTCCGCGCAAGCAGTACGATCTATGGCGTGAGGCGCTTCCCGAGGCGGAGTTTTACAATCTTTACGGCCCTACGGAGGCGACGGGAATGTCCTGCTATTGGAGGGCTGACAGAGAGCTTGGAGAGGACGAGCCCATACCCGTTGGCAGACCCTTTGACAACACGGACATCATTCTTCTGAATGCCGAGGACCGCAGGGCGGAAGACGGTGAGGAAGGGGAGATATGTATACGCGGAACATGTGTTACCATGGGGTATTACAACAACGCGGAGCGTACAGACGAGGCTTTTGTCCTCAATCCTCTGCAAAAGGCTTATAGGGAGATAATATACCGAACGGGAGACATCGGTCGGTACAACGACCATGGCGAGCTGGTATTTGTCTGCCGCAAGGACAATCAGATAAAGCACATGGGACACCGAATCGAGCTTGGCGAGATAGAGAGCGCGGCTATGAAGCTTGACTGTATTTCGAGAGCTGTGTGTGTTTACAGTAAGGACAAGAAGGAGATAGCCCTGTTTTACGTGGGCGAGTGCGATACGCGGGAGCTGAGCGCGGCATTGGCGCAAGTCCTGCCGAGGTACATGCTGCCCTCAGTTTGCGAGAGGCTGACTGCCATTCCGCTGACGGACAACGGCAAGGTAGACCGCAGACGATTGCTGGAAACACTTTGATCTCTTTTATTCAAAGTTTTTCAAAGTTTTCGCCCGCCTTTTTCAAAAGGCGGCGCGGTGAAGGGCGCGGAGCCCTTCTCGCCGTCCGCAGACGGCGAAATTCCCCTATCATGAGAAGGGAGTCTGAGGCAGAGCCTCAGGCGCTGCCCGCAGGCAGCGAAACACCCCTTGTGAAATATTACTGTGTGTTTTATGTTTTATAAAGGTATTCCGCGCGTTGCGACGCGCGTCCGGGAGGACCCGGACCCCCATGAGCGTGTGAGAGTTTCGCCGTCTGCGGACGGCGACGAGATACGCTGTCTCTCGACTCTGCAAGTTTTTTGAAAAAAACATGACTAAAAACATATGAGAGCTTTTGGGGAGATAATGATTTTAAACCGAAAGGAAAAAATAAAATGGAAAAACTTATCCGCATTCTTACCGAGCTTCATCCCGATGTGGACTTTGCCACAGCCCAGGATCTTATCGACGACGGAGTTCTTGACTCACTTGATATCGTGTCACTGGTGTCTCAGATAGACTCCGAATTTGATGTTACCATTCCCGCCGAGGAGATAGTTCCCGAAAACTTCAACTCGGCAAAGGCTCTTTTTGACCTGATAACAAGACTCGACGAGGAGTAATAAGGACTTAAATGCAATTTACGTCATATAGCTTTATTGCCTTTCTCGCCATTCTTTTCGCGGCGTATTTCCTCTCTCCCAAGCGGTGGCAATGGGTCACGCTTCTTGTGGGCAGCTACGTGTTTTACGCCTTTGCGGGGCTTGACTGCCTGGTCTTTATCCTCTTTACCACCCTGTCCTCATATGTTATATCAAGGCTTATGGAAAGTGCGCTGAAAAGGGAGAATGACTATGTTGCCGCAAACAGGGATGCGATGTCCAAGGAAGAGAGAAAGGCATACAGAGCAAGGGCAAAGAAAAAACGCTTCCATATACTTTTGTGGGGGCTTGTGCTTAATTTCGGCATACTTGCCGTGCTTAAATACACGGGATTTGCCGTCTACAACATAAATTCCGTGGTCAGCCTCTTTGGCGGTAAGGGCTTTTCCATACCCTCACTGCTGCTTCCTATGGGTATATCCTTTTATACCTTCCAGACCATGGGATACCTCATCGACGTGTACCGAGCCAAGGTCACGCCTGAGAGGAATATAGCAAAGCTTGCGCTGTTCGTATCCTTTTTCCCTCAGCTTGTGCAAGGACCTATATCCCGCTTCGGAGATCTGGGCGCACAGCTGACCGCTCCCCATAAATTCAACGGTAAGACCTTTACCTTCGGTCTGCAGAGAATACTTTGGGGCTATTTCAAAAAGCTTGTTATTGCCGACAGAGTGCTTACGGCTATGACCACCATGCTGGATGATCCCGCAGGGTACGACGGCGCATACGTGCTGTTGCTCATAATCGTTTATTCCATACAGATATACGCCGACTTCACCGGCGGGATCGACATCACCATCGGTATTGCCGAGGCGATGGGAATAAAGCTTACGGAGAACTTTGACCACCCGTTTTCCTCCAAGTCCACAAAGGAATACTGGAGAAGATGGCATATCACAATGGGTAGCTGGTTCAGGGATTACATATTTATGCCCATCTCGGTCACCCGTCCCATGATGAAGCTGAATAAGGCTATGGCGGGCAAGTTCGGCAGAGTGGCGGCGAGCAAAACGGTGGCTTATATCGCCAGCGGCGTTACGTGGTTTGTGACAGGACTCTGGCACGGAGCGGCGTGGAACTTTATAGTGTGGGGTATGCTTAACTGCCTGGTCATTATCGTTTCCGAGGCGCTTGAGCCTGCCTACAAGAAATTCCATGACCGTTTCCCAAAATTGACAGCGTCTGCCGTGTACGGCAAATTTATGTCGGTGCGCACCTTCCTGCTGATGGGCGTTATCCGCTCCCTTGACTGCTACGGCGACGTGGGGCTGACCTTCAGACTGTGGGGAAGCATGCTTACCTTCAAGGGCTTTGGCGCTATCGTGACGGGGGGCATATTCGACCTCGGACTTACGGCGGCGGATTGGCTGATCGTTCTTTGCGGTATCGCGGTGGTTTATTTTGTCAGCCGCGCCTCGGCAAGGGCAAGTGTGCGGGAGAGGCTTTATGACCGTCCCATTATGTCGGCGGCACTTTGCGGTCTTATGTTCATAGCCATAATAATGCTTGGCGCATACGGCTTTGGCTACGACGCGTCGGGATTTATTTACGGCGACAGATTTTAATTGATTTTATAGGTAACAATAGGTAACAGATGAAAAAACGAATTATTATTACCGTTTGCGCCATACTTGCCGTGGCGGTCATCCTCGGGCTTTTGCAGGCGCTTGTCGTGCCCAAATACACATCCAATGCTGAGGGACTGCTGACGGGCGAGTATTACGCTGAGGCGGAGGGGCATGACGTTATCTTTGTGGGCGACTGCGAGGTGTACGAGAGCTTTATTCCCGCTGTGCTGTGGGAGAAATACGGTATTTCCTCTTATGTGCGGGGAAACGCCCAACAGCTCACATGGCAGTCCTACTATATCCTTGAGGATACCTTCCGCTATGAGACGCCAAAGGCGGTGGTCTTTAACGTGCTTGCGCTGAAATACGGCGAGCCGCAAAAGGAAGAGTATAACAGAATGACCGTTGACGGCATGAAGTGGTCGCCCTCAAAAATAGGGGCGATATCCTCGTCCATGACGGAGGAGGAGAGCTTTATAGACTATGTCTTTCCGCTTCTCCGCTTTCATTCAAGGATAACCGCGCTGGAGGCGGACGACTTTAAGTACATCTTCAGCTCCAAAAAGGTGACTCACAGCGGATATCTCATGCAAAAGGGAATAGATCCCATGGTGGGCGACGCGCCTACGGACGGAAGGGAGGAGCTTGACTACACGCTCCCCGAGACATCCATGGAGTATCTTGAAAAAATGAGAGAGCTTTGCGCGGAGAATGGCACGGAGCTGATACTTGTAAAGTCCCCCACAAACTCATGGGCTTATTGGTGGCATGACGAGTGGGATGAGCAGGTGAGGGAATACGCCGAGGAGAAGGGGCTTGCGTACTATAATTTTATCCCTGAGACAGAGGCTATAGGCATAGATTATTCCACCGACACTTACGACAAGGGAGTTCACCTCAACGTGTACGGCGCGGAGAAGATGACCGACTATTTTGGCAGGATACTGGCGGAGAACCACGGTCTTGCGGAGCTTTCTCACAGCGAGGAGACGACCTCGGCATGGCAGGAGCGCCTTGACGCTTATTATAAAGATAGAAATTCATAAAGGGATCTGTAAGGGATCTATAAGGAGAAGAAAATGAAAAAATATTTGAGATTTATTTGTCTTGCGCTGGCGCTTATGTGCGTTGTGTTCTGCGCGGCTTGCGGCGGGGATGACACTTCCGGTGACAACGAGGGCAACTCGGAATTTGACACGTTTTACGTAAAATTTGATAATGTCACCATAAAGCTGGGCGATAAAGCGGACGGTGTTATTGCTTCTCTGGGCGAGGCTCAGAGCAGAACGGAGATAGGCGACTGCGGTGGACTTGGCGCGCAGGTCAAGTACACCTACGCGTCCTTTGATCTCTATGTTCTTGAGAGCAAGACCGACGGAAATATCATCGATCAGATAACCTTCCGCGACGACATCATCACCACCCCCGAGGGCGTGTATATCGGAATGACCGCCGCCGATGCCAAGACAAAGCTGGGCGATCCCACTTCAAGCACCGACAAGGCTCTGCTGTATACCGACGGAAAGTATACGCTCAAGCTGACGATTGAGGGAGATGCCGTTACCGAGATAAATTATATTACCAACTGATGTGTAAATAAAAAAGACCCAAGCACCTGCGGATATCCGTAAAGGCGCTTGGGTCTTTTTGGTTAACGGTAAACATAAATTGCCCCGGTCATCATAAGAGGCAGACTGCCTGTATTGAATTATAATACCGAATCTCTTGTTCTCGGCAGGTCGCGGTTGCGGAATTTCAGGGCGGATATGCCTACCTTTTTGGAGAAGAACTCGGAGAAGTAGTTCTCATTTTCAAAGCCTACGGCATATGCTATCTCCTTGACGGACATCTCGCTTTCCAGCAGCAGACGCTGACTTTCGCTCAGCCTTTTATTGAGAATATACTGCTTGGGGCTGATGTGAAATACCTGCTTGAAGTAGTTTGAAAAATACATGGTGCTGATGTTCATTATTGCCGCGAGCTCGGACAGCGGTATGTTGCGCTTGTAGTTCTCGTCAATATGCTTGAGAACATTCTCAAATTTTATCAGATTGTGCCTGTCCGCGTCCACCTCGGCAAAGAAGGAGGAGATAAGAATGCTCATAGCTCCTTGTACCTTGAGATACGCCTCCTGTGTGTTGAGCGTGTAGTTGTCCACAACGCACCTGAAAAGATATTCCGTCATCTCGTCGGCGGGGACGGAATATCGGTCGGAAAAATATCTGTAAAGCGCGAATATCGGCGAATGTGCTAAAAAGTGAATGTAATATTTGTTCATTTCTCCTTCTATCTCGCTTTGCACTATGGAAAAAGCGGGAATGAAGTAGATGTTTCCGGGGACAAGCTCCACCGTTTTGTCGTAAAGATGGAGAGTTGCCTTGCCGCTCGTAAGCAAATATAAGCGGTGATGCTCGATATGGTGATGGTTTCTGTCCCATATGACGTCATTCCATTCCTCGCCTATAATGCGCTGCTCAGCAAACGCTACCGAATATCTGTTATTGTCAAAAATATGCTCGCTCATAGACCCCACCTAAGTTTTGTTTATAATTTTGTGGATTTAGACTATTGCTTTTATTATAATTCAATCTTATAATAAAATCAAGAGAAAATTGAAAATTTGTATAGATAATTTTCAATTTATTAAAATTTGGAAGGAGATAAAAAATGGCAAAAAACAGACTTATCGGCGGATATCCCGTGATCGGTATTCGTCCCACCATCGACGGCCGCAGAGGACCTTTGAAGGTTCGTGAGGGACTTGAGGAGCAGACAATGGGTATGGCAAAAGCCGCCGCAAAGCTCTTTGAGGAGAATTTGAAATACTCTAACGGCGAGCCCGTAAAGGTAGTTATCGCCGACACCACCATCGGACGAGTTGCCGAGGCAGCCGCTTGTGAGGAGAAGTTCAGACGTGAGGGCGTTGCTATCACGCTGACCGTCACACCCTGCTGGTGCTACGGCTCGGAGACCATGGACATGAACCCCGAGACCATCAAGGGCGTTTGGGGTCTTAACGCAACGGAGCGTCCCGGTGCTGTATACCTTGCGTCCGTTCTGGCTACCCATGCGCAGAAGGGTCTTCCCGCATTCGGTATCTACGGACATGATGTTGTTGACGCGGATGACACTACCATCGGCGAGGACATCAAGGAGAAGCTGCTCCGCTTCGCAAGAGCGGCTGTTGCGGCGGCAACCATGAGAGGCAAGTCCTATCTGCAGATCGGCTCTATCTGCATGGGTATCGGCGGCTCTATCATCGATTCCGACTTCCTTGAGTCCTATCTCGGACTTCGCGTAGAGTCGGTTGACGAGGTTGAAATTATCCGCAGAATGAGCGAGGGTATCTATGACGAGGCAGAGTACCAAAAGGCGCTCGCTTGGGCAAAGGAAAAGTGCAAGATTGGTTTCGACAAGAACCCCGAATTCTTTCGCAAGAGCGACGAGGTGAAGTAAGAGCAGTTTGAGTTCGTTGTAAAGATGGCTGTTATCATCAAGGATCTTATGAACGGCAACGACAATCTTCCCGAGGGCAGAGAAGAGGAGGCGGTCGGACATAACGCAATTGCCGCAGGCTTCCAGGGACAGAGACAGTGGACAGACTTCTATCCCAACGGTGACTTCGCCGAGGCTGTGCTCAATACCTCCTTCGACTGGAACGGAGCGAGAGAGCCTTACATACTCGCAACCGAGAATGACGTACTCAACGGTATCGGTATGCTCTTTATGAAGCTGCTTACCAACCGCGCTCAGATGTTCGCTGACGTTCGTACATATTGGTCGGGCGACGCTGTAAAGAGAGTTACAGGCTACGATATCGAGGGCAAGGCTAAGGACTCCGACGGATTTATCCACCTTATCAACTCGGGCGCGTGCTGTCTTGACGCAAACGGCGAGGCTAAGGACGAGAACGGCAACGCCGTTATGAAGCCTTGGTATGACGTAACAGAGGCTGATATGGACGCTATAATGGCTAACACCACTTGGAACGCCGCGGATAACGGCTATTTCAGAGGCGGCGGATATTCCTCAAGATTTGAGACAAAGGCAGAGATGCCCGTGACCATGATCCGTCTTAACCTTGTCAAGGGTCTCGGACCGGTTCTCCAGATAGCCGAGGGTTGGACAGTACACCTTCCCGAGAAGGTCTCCGATACACTGTGGGCAAGAACCGACTACACATGGCCCTGCACATGGTTCGCACCCAGATGTGACGGCAAGGAGGGAAGCCCCTTCAAGACCGCATATGAGGTAATGGCAAACTGGGGAGCAAACCACGGAGCTATCAGCTACGGACACATCGGAGCTGACCTCATTACAATGTGCTCGATACTTCGTATACCCGTATGTATGCACAACGTACCCGAGGAAAAGATCTTCCGTCCCGCCGCTTGGAACGCCTTCGGTATGGACAAGGAAGGTCAGGACTACAGAGCTTGCGCCGCTTACGGCCCGATGTATAAGAAGTAATAGCCCACTCCGCTTTCGCGTTGGCGAGGGCAGTGATAGGGCAATTCAAAAAGGACAGAGAACGGCGACCCGCGATAAGATAAACTCCGATAACGAAGTAAAGCAAAAACGTACGAGTTTACCTTCCGAAAGGGATGTCAAAATAACGCAAAGGCACTTGTGGCAAATTTGCCACAAGTGCCTTTTCGTTGTACTAACAAGGGCATCAAGAGCCTCCCTTTACACAAGGACCTTTGGCTTGCATTGCCCGATAGCTTTGCTATTGAAATTATATGCCGTTCGTTAAAACCAGCTTGTGATGAATATTTCGAGTCCTATGAAGATGAGGATGCAGCCGCCGAGGATGCCTGCTTTGCCTGCGAGCTTTGTGCCCGCTTTTCTTCCGATGAGAATGCCCGCGGCGCAAATGCAGAAGGTCACCGCTCCGATGAGCAGACAGGCGAGAAGGGCATGGGGCAGGTCGTGGTCGGAGATGGTAAAGCCGACCGACAGCGCATCGATGGACGTGGCAACACCCTGAACCAGAAGAGCGGTAAAGCCGACTGCGGGCTTTTCCTCGTCGGAATCCTTGCTCTTGATGCCCTCATAGAGCATTTTACCGCCAATGTAGCCGAGAAGCGCCAGGGCTATCCACGGAATGAATTTTTCAAAGGCGGTGAAATACTGCGCTATCGTGGAAACGCATATCCACCCGATCATGGGCATGGCAAACTGAAACAGCGAGAAAATGCCCGCCACACCGCAGACCTTTCTTCGCTTCATGTCCGGCTCGTTGAGCCCGTTCGCCAGAGACACCGAGAAGGCGTCCATAGCAAGTCCGATACCCAAAAGGATGCTGTTAAAGAAAAAAGTAAATCCCATTTTGACTGTCCTCCGTTTTGTTTTCCGTTTTTTGTTTTGCCGATCCCATAAAAAAGACCAAGCACGGTGAAAACCATACTTGGCGTCAGTCAAAACAAAAAGACTCCATGTATAGCTTCACAGTTATACATGAGTCTCGCAATTTGAAGCAAGCCAGACCGAACGGTCAGTATGTTGACTTGCTACGTACGGGATAATACGCTTGCTACTCCCTCATTTCCATATATTATACCACAAAATATGACGCTTGTCAACGGATTTTGACAAAATATATTTATATTTGTTAAAAATAAGCGCGCCGACATCCGTGTGAGGGGAATATCGGCGCACGTTGGTTTTTGTTTATTTCATTTTCTGTCCGCAGAGGTGGTTGACGAACTGCTGGGCGGTTCTGCCGGAGATACCGCCGTTGCGCATCTCCCAGCGGTGTGCCTCGAGAAGTATCTCCTCTTTTGTCATGCCGATGTCGCCGTGACGGGCGATGAGCTCCATGACTATGCCGTCAAACTCGTCACGTGAGGGCTTCATATAGCCGATGGAAAGACCAAAGCGGTTGACAAGGGACAGCTTTTCCTCAATGGTCTCGGAGCGGTGGATGTCTCCGTTGATCTCCGAGTCGGTCCTGTCCTTCCATGTCTCCTTGATAAGGTGGCGGCGGTTGGAGGTGGCGTAGATGAGCACATTGTCGGGCTTGGTCTCCACACCGCCCTCGATGATGGCTTTGAGATACTTGTATTCTATTTCCTGCTCCTCAAAGGACAGGTCATCCATGTAGATGATAAAGCGATAATTTCTGTTCTTGATCTCGGAGATTATACGGGAGAGATAGCGGAATTGATGCTTGTAGATCTCTATCATGCGCAGTCCGCTGTCGTAGTATTTGTTGACGATAGCCTTGATGCTGGTGGACTTTCCCGTGCCGCTGTCGCCGTAGAGAAGCACATTGTTCGCGCCTCTGCCGCGGACAAACGCCTCGGTGTTCTCAACGAGCATCTTCTTTTGAAGCTCGTAGCCCACGAGGTCGTCAAGGGAGACAGGCTCCATATTGGAGATGGGGCGCATGGTAACTCCGCTTTCCTCGTCGCCCTCCAGCCTGAACGCCTTATTGAGACCGTACATACCCACGCCGTAGTCACGGTAGAAATCGGCTACCGCGTCAAATACCGCCTCGCCGTCCTTTGCCTGTTCAATGCGGGCGGAAAGGGAACGCACCTTCATGCTTACGTTTTTGTTGTATATCTGCTCGCGCTTGGATATGGCGCGGTAGTGGGAGAGAACAGAGAAGCAGTTGATGCCAAGCTCCCGCTCTATCTCTGAGAAGTCGAAGTCAAACAGACCCTTGAAAACGGTGAAATCATTTATGGCAAAGGTGTTGACGGTGCCGTCCTGCTTGCCCGCCTTTTCATAGGTGAGGCTGAGGGGATTTTCATCTGTTATTATAAGATAGGTCAGGTAATTGTGCCACAGATCGTTGTCAAAGCCGTATTTTGTGGCGACCTCAAGCAGCCTGCGCACCTGAGCGTATATATCCGAGCGGAGCTGCTCGGGGGAGGAGAGCTTTTTGTCAAATCTCTCAAAGATATGACCGAGCTCGGACAGAATGCTGTGGGAGTCGGTGTTGTAGATTATGAGCTTGGATATTTCTCTGTACATATGTGTTACCTCGATTTCAGTATAAAATAATTATACAACCGATGGGCGCAAAAGTCAACTTTAATTTTCTTGTGTATTGCCCAAAAAAGTGTTTTTGAAAAGGGGGAATATTGTCGAAGATAAAGAAAAGAAAAAATAAAAAATTTTTTTTGAAAATATGCTTGACAAAAAGGCAAACATGTGTTATAATATACAAGTCGCGTGGGAAACCACAGCGGCAAAACAAAAAAATGCTGGTGTGGCTCAATGGCAGAGCAGCTGATTTGTAATCAGCAGGTTGTTGGTTCGACTCCGATCACCAGCTCCATAGAGCTCGGTAATAATCGAGCTCATTCTGGGGGATTTCCCGAGCGGCCAAAGGGG
>JAFTQL010000047.1 GCA_017462795.1 Clostridia bacterium | reverse complement strand
TGCTTTTACATCTTTATTCTAACACACAAGTGTTAAAATTTTGTTTGCGTTTTCACCTTTTAGAAAAGTTCTTTAATATATTTTAGTTTTTAGGACAGTCGAGACGCCTGTCCCTACGGTGATAGGGGAATTTCCGCGCAAAGCGGTTGACGTGAACGTGTGGGTATCGTAAGCCTTCCCTTGTGAGGGAAGGGGGACCACGAAGTGGTGGATGAGTAGTCGCCGTGAACGAGGGGTTAACCCTTTGTTTATTTCAACCGATAAACAAACAATTACTGGTAGGGGAATTTCCGCGCAAATCGATAGCCGTAAAATCGGGAGTTCTCTTGCTCAAGAGGACTCCCGCTTTGCTTGCGTAAACATGACTGATCCTACGTCAAACGCTATTACACAAGACTCGTTTTCTTCAATATCACTTTACTTATAGCGCCGAGTCCGAAGGCGAACATTGCGCCGCCTGCCCCGCAGAGAGCGACGTTGATCACCGTAGAAGAAAGCGGTGTGATCAAACCTACCGTCATGAAGAGAAGCATGCCTCCTCCCAGTGAGCCGCAGATAGACAGCCATGCTTTTTTCTTTGCCGCTACGCCGATAAGAACGAAGATCGGAACAAACACCAGCATTAAAAGTATCTTTGCGAGTATACACATTACGATATTTCCTACCGTCAGTCCGTGAAGGTCAAAGGATAGACTTGTAATAGCCCCTGCGAGAAGCGAACCGATAAAATATGCTGTCAGCATAAATGCGCCGCAAAGGAAGCCTGATATTGTTTTGGAGATAACATAGTCTCCTTTTTTTGCCCTTACCGTAAAGAGATTCTTAGCATATCCGCTCCTGAAATCCTCCGCGATAAACAGGCAGACAAATACAGCGATACCCATAAACGCCATGTTTATATTACACATAGCCATTACGTCCATGCCGCCCATAGCGCCCATAGCGCCCGCGGCGTCAGCTCCGTTGGATTCGGCATTGTCCTCGGAGGGCAGCGTGCCTATTGACTGCCATACGCTATCGGGCCCTTCCATTATCTGTACCTCGCCCGTTTGCTGATTTACCGTTTCCTGTCCGTCCATCATTGTGAGCATGACCGTCATGACTATCGGCACAAGGAGAGCGACAGCTATCATGATATAGAACAGCTTTGAGCGGAACATTCTTCTCATATCAACTCTCAGCATACTGTTCATACGCTTTCCAAAGTAAAATCTCTCGAATTTTACATTTTTCTCGCTATTCTCCATTTCACTTGCCCTCCTTCATCAAGTCTATATAATATTCCTCAAGACCTATCTTGTCGGTCTTTATCTCTGTCACGCAGATACCGTTTTCGTAAAGATAGGTCACGACGTCCTCGGGAGTTGTCAGATCGTACACACGGATATAACCCGCCTCGTCCTCTTCCACACGGGAATATTTACAGCCAAGGAGCATCTTTGTTCTGTTCATTTCAGCCGATGTGAGCGCGACGTAGGTACGGCAGCTTGCGTCAAGCTCCTCCGCGGTCATCTCGCAAATCATCTTGCCGTGGCGGATTATTCCGTAATGTGTTGCCACCTTCTGAAGCTCACCGAGAAGGTGAGATGATACGACTATACTGCGCTTGCCGTCCTTTATAATATCGGTGAACACCTCGCGCATAATTCTTATACCGTCAGCATCAAGACCGTTGAGCGGCTCGTCAAGGACGAGCAGTG
>JAFTQL010000046.1 GCA_017462795.1 Clostridia bacterium | reverse complement strand
CGTTATCGACCTCGATACCGTAATGCCCGGCTACTCCGTCAACGACTTTGGAGATTCCATACGCTTCGGAGCAAACACCGCCGCCGAGGATGAGACAGATCTCTCCAAGGTCACGCTTGATCTTGAGCTTTTTGAAGCCTACGCAAAGGGCTTTATCAAGGGCTGTGGCGGAAGTCTCACGGACACCGAGCTTGATCTGCTCCCGACAGGCGCCATGATGATGACGCTTGAATGCGGAATGCGTTTTCTCACCGACCACCTTGAGGGTGACGTATACTTCAGGATACACCGTCCCGGTCACAACCTTGACCGCGCACGCAACCAGTTCGCTCTTGTTGCCGACATGGAAGCAAAGCTTGAGGACATGAAAAAGATAATTGAAAAGCTTAAATAACTACAAACACAAACGGCATCGCGCACGCGATGCCGTTTGTGTTTATTTATACTAAATATTAATATTCGTTATTGGCTTCTTTTTTCTTTTTGATGATTATGAAGACCGCCACTCCTGCCGCGGCAAGAAGAACGATTATCACTATTACCACCCAAAGAATGGTCGCGTTGCGCGCCTTTCTGTCCGCCTCGGCTTTGAGCTCGGCTTCTCTTTGGGCTGTAAGCTTCGCCTCAAGATCGGTAACCAGCTTATCAAGAGCCGCCTTGTTCTCCTCAAGCGTCTTGGTATCGTCATATACATAATCCTTAACTGCCTTCTCCGCGGCATCGATAATGGACTTTATCTCCTCAGAATCAGCCGCGCCGTGCTTATTGGTTACGATATCTGATACCGCCTCCCTGTGAGACTCAAATGCCGCCTTGTCGTCATCAAGCTGCTTCTGAGCCGCCATCTCGTCGGTAAGCCTTGCCAGTATCACATCAAGAGCGCTCTTGTTCTCCTCAAGGGATTTGCTCTCATCGTAGGTATACTCTGTGATCTCCTTGAGAGCCGTGTTGATAATGGACTTCATCTCCTCGGACTCACCATCCTTGTGCTTTGACTCCACAGTATCGGAAACCGTTCCTCTGTATGCCTCAAATGCCGCCTTGTCCTCAGCCAGAGACTGCTTTGCCATATCCGATTCAAGAGCGGTCACGATAGCGTCAAGCGCCGCCTTGTTATCCGCGAGTGTCTTGCTCTCATCGTATACATATTCGGCAACCGCTTTTTCAGCCGCGTCTATAATAGCTTTCATGGCATCGGACTCGTTCTCTGTGTGCTTGCCCTTTACAGTAGCCGCAACAGCCGCGCGGTATTCCTCGAATGCCGCCTTGTCCTCCGCAACACTCTGGGATGCCAGCTTGCCATTCATGTCATCAACGATAGCGTCAAGCGCCTTTTTATTGTCCTCAAGCGTCTTGCCGTCATCATAAGCATAGTCAGCGATCGCTTTCTCAGCCGCGTCTATGATCGCCTTCTTCTCAGCGCTCTCGTCATCGGTGTGCTTTGCCGCCGCATCCTTTGCCACGGTCTCGCGGTATTCCTCAAATTTCGCCTTATCCTCCTTGAGAAGCTGATCCGCGATAGCGTCGTCAAGCTCATCAACTATAGCGTCAAGCGCTGCCTTGTTATCCTCAAAGGACATATTATCATCGTAGGTGTAATCCGCTACCGCCTTCTCTGCCGCGTCTATGATCGCCTTCATATCCTCGGACTCACCCTCGGTATGCTTGTTCTTCACAGCCTCTGCAACGGTATTTTTGTAGTTCTCAAATGCCGCCTTCTCGTCCTCCTTGATCTGCTGATCAAAGATATCTGATTCAAGACCCGCGAGGATACTGTCAAGCACAGCCTTGTTATCGTCAAGCGTCATACTCTCGTCATATGAATAATTTTCAATATCCCATACCGCATTGTCGATGATAGCTCTCATATCCTCGGACTCATCGTCGGTATGCTTGGACTCTGCCGTGTCGGAAATGATCTGTCTGTATTCCTCAAATTCCGCCTTATCCTCTGTCAGCTGCTGAGCGAGCATGTCACTCTCAAGACGGCTTACGATAACATCAAGCTGAGTCTTGTTGACGGAGAGAGAATAATAGGTATCGTAGATATAGCTCTCAACATCCTCAAGGGCGTCGTCAATGATAGCCTTCATCTCGAAGGATTCATCGGACGTATGCTTACCGTCAACGATATCGGCGATCTGATCTCTGTACACCTCAAAGGCTTGCTTGTCCTCCATCAGCTTCTGAGCGGCAACGTCGCTGCGGAGCTGGCTCATGATAGCGTTGATCTGAGCTATAGAGGGGGCAGAGCCTGTGTTTATATTGTAGGTTACTGCATTGATGTTGCTCACAGCCGCGTCAACTATTCTCGCTACCGCCGAGGACTCACCGTATTTCAGCCCCTGAGCGGTGGATATCTGATCGCGCTTGTATTTGTTAAAGTATTCCTCGTCGTTTGCCTCGGCAAGCTTCTGATATTCGATATCGTTTATAAGATCATTGTAAAGGCTGTCAAGCGCGCTCTTGCCCGAGGTGTAAGAGCCGGGGTAACCCAGAGCCTGAACAGCGATCTTCGCGTCGTCAATAAGCGTCTTCACAGCGGCGGACTCACCTGCTGTGGTAATAGCGTCTATCTTCTCGGCAGTGCTGTCTCTGTACGCCTCAAATGCCTTTCTGTTAAGCCCGTCAACAACACTTGCGGGAACACAGTCTCTCTGAGCCGCCGTAAGGCTGTCATACGCATTGAGAGCGGCTGTGGCGGCAGACACGTCTGCGCTTGTGATATTGGCGATATCCTTCTCTATAATACCGCTGTGCGTGTCATACCAGCTTGCCGCCGCAAGCTTGTTCTGCAGGTCGGTATATTCAGCCGAAAGAGCAGTCTTTACCGCGGGAAGAAGGCTTGCGTACTCGTCAAGTGCCTTTTCAATAGCGCCAATGTCCGCGCTTGTCACCTGCGCCTTGGCAAGTATGTCGGCATTATCGCTTGTCCATTTTGCCTTCTCTTCACCATCGCGCACTGATTTTGTCTTTACCGTGTCAAATTCAGCAGCGGCACCGGCAACTACAGCCTGGAAATCATCTGTGGATGTCTTGCTGTCGAGCTGTGCGACAAGCCCCTCATATATGCCGATAAGCTCCTCAAGATCGTCATATACGGTGTTTGCCGAGCTGTAATAATTATCGTGACTGTATGTCGCGTAAACAGTATCAAGCTCCGCCTTTGCCGCCTGTCTTGCCTCATCTATGACAAGCTCTTCCTTCTTTGCAAGGAAATCGTTGTAGATCGCATCAAGCTCTGCCTTGTTATCCTCAAGCGTCTTGCTCGCGTCCCATGTGCGGGCGATGACCTCGGCTCTCGCGTTCGCAATAAGACTGCTCATTGCGGCAGAAGGCTCGGCGGGGAGCGCCGCGTCTATCTTCGCCGCGACATCGTCACGGTAAACGAGATACGCATGCTCCATATTGAAGCGAGCCATGATAGCGTCTATCTCCTTCTCGCCCTTGCCGATATCGTTTACGTCAAACGCCACCGCGGACACCTCCGCGTAAGCCTTATCCGCAAAAGCGTTCAATTCTGTTCTGTTGTCGTCATTGGCGTCGGAACGCTTGCCCGTGATGATATACAGGTTGTTGGACTTGTATGTATCAAAGGCGCTCTTGGCACTGAGCTCGATCGTCTTCTGTGCATCCGCTTTTGCGGTGTAGGACTTATAAATATCATCGAGCTTTAACAGGTTATCCTCAATAGAGAGGCTTGAATCATAAGTACAGTTCTTGTTCTCCTCGATAGCCTTGCTTGAGATAGATAACATAATTGTAGATACGGGAATTCCCTCTCCACTCATTTCGGTCTCTATTTGTCGCTCATAAATCATTATATCCGTACTGATGATCGCACTTTTCCTTGCGAATATCTGGGAATTCAGATCCGTCATGATATCATCCACCAACGCTTTGTTTTCATCGGCAGTTTTTGAATCATCATATTCAAGAGCATTTATTTTTACAACAGCATCTTCACTGCTCGCTCCCGAAACCAGCGCCGCTCTGCGCTTTGCCTCCGCTATCTGCTCCGTCTTGTACTCCTCAAAGGATGCCCCATCCGTGACCTCCACGGACATCAGATCTATACCGTAATTGTCGGTCACCGCGCCCGCGTAAAGTCCCGCGCCCATGGCAATACCCAAGGACAGTGCCGCACCTACCGCAAGTGTTCCCAACGAAAATTTCTTTTTCATAGCTTTTCAAATCCTCCTTTTTTTAACGTCCTGTATAACAAGAAAAAGACATCAGCCAACCAACGTCTTTTTATATCAAAAAAGGGCGTGACGAGACACATGTGAAAACCACACATTTCAGCCTTTTTTCAAGCATTTTCGTCACGCCCTTTTTCTAAAAAATCAATTAAATTATCTATGAAAATATTATAGCATAATTTCGCCGTTTTTTCAATAGTTTTTTTGAGAAATTTTCAGGGCTTTATCCTATTATATTTTAGCAAACTTGTCGCTGTTTGCGAGACCGCTCGCATTATGTCGTCATCATATCTCCGATGCTATAACGGTAAGCGTCCCCACAACGGAAAGCTCGCCCATTCCCGCGGGGATAAAGTAGCTCTCTCCCGCCTTTATGGGGTACTCCGAGCCGCCAAAGACTATAGCTCCCGCGCCCTCGGTACAAATCAGAGACAAAAAGCTCTTGTCGGTCGCGCACAGTCTCTGCGAGTCCGAAACAACATATTTGCTCACCTTGAAATAATCGGAATTTGCAAGAAGCTCGCCTCCGTCATTCGTTTTACTTCCGCGCGCGAAGCGGATGGCGTTTATCTCCCGCTCGGTATACGGACGCGTAACGGCAACAGCCTTCTCCACGTGAAGCTCACGTGGCTTGCCGTCAACACCCACACGGTCAAAATCGTAAACACGGTATGTAAGGTCGGAGTTCTGCTGTATCTCCGCGATAAGTATGCCCGCGCCTATGGCATGCAGCATTCCCGCGGGAATAAAGTAAGTCTCTCCCGCATGTACGGGAACACGCGCCATAACGTCATTGTATCTTCCCTCGGCGGCGGCATTGGCAAAATCCTCGCTTGTAACGCCGTCCTTCAGACCGTATATCAGCTCCGCTCCCTCGGCGGCATCCACGATGTACCACATCTCCGTCTTTCCGCTGTCGTTCTCCACACGTCCCGCGTATGCATCGTCGGGATGCACCTGAACGGACAGAGAGTCCATGGCATCAATAAATTTGACAAGCAAAGGGAAACGCTGTCCCTTGGCAAAGTCAGGGCTTACGCAGTCATAGCCGCAGGTCTCAAAATATTCCGCCAGCGTCATTCCGTCAGCCTCTCCGCCTATAATTCGAGCCATCTCGTCCTTTCGCACGGTAAGCTCCCATGTCTCCGATATCACGTCAAAATCGGCAGCCTTTCCAAAGTCTGTCTTCAGTCTCTTGCCTCCCCAAAGAGCGGTCTTGGGGGTGTATGTAAGCTTTAATGGATATTTTGTCATAATTACTCTCCCACACTGTTATTTTCAATTTTTCTGCAGAACTCGTTTACTATCTCTGTCTCGCTGAAGCTTTCTCTTATTCCGCATATTATCTGATACGATTCGTGTCCCTTGCCCGCAAGCAGGATGATATCCCCCTTCTCCGCGTTCTCAAGAGCGTATTCTATCGCCTTTCTTCGGTCGGGTATTGCCACATAAGGACATGTGCCCGCCGTAAAGTAAGACGCTATCTCGCCGATAATAGCGCTTGGCGACTCATTGTCAGGGTTATCCGAGGTAAGTATACAGAAGTCCGCGTCTCTCGAAGCCACAAGCCCCAGCTCCGCGCGCCTCATCTTGGTGCGTCCGCCGATAGCGCCGAACAGACAGATAAGCCGATTGGGGTTATAGGCTCTCAGAGCGGTCAGCGCCGCCTTGAGGCTCACGCCGTTGTGAGCGTAGTCAATGACTACGGTAGCGCCGCAGGGCAGTTCATGAGTCTCAAAGCGTCCCTTTATACGTATGTGTCTCATGGTCTTTGTTATCTTGCCCGCGGATATGCCAAGCCTTGTACAAACGGCAATGGCGGTAAGGGCATTGTAAACGCTGAACTCACCCGGGAAGGACAGCGCAACGGGAAATGACTTGTCACCGCAGGTGCATTCAAAGCTTACGCCGATATTTCCGGGGGAACGGAAATAGGTTATGGAATCGGCTCTGAAATCACCCTTTCCACCAACGGAAATGCTCGCCTTCTCACAGCGGTTGCCGCCAACCACCTCAAGGGCGTATTCGTCGTCTCCGTTGTAAACTATGTACTCCGCCCCGTAATCGGTAAACAGCGTGCGCTTGCAATTCTTGTAGTCCTCAAAATCGGGGTGCTCAAACTCTCCGATGTGGTCGGGAGAGAGATTGGTAAACACGCACACGTCAAATTTTATTCCGTGTACTCTCGCCATCTTCAACGCCTGAGAGGACACCTCCATAACTATAGTCTTTACTCCGCTGTCCACCATCTTGCGCATGTGGTAGTGAAGATCATAGCTTTCGGGGGTGGTGTTTACCGTCGCAACGCTGTAATCAAGATAATTCACCCCGTTTGAGCCGATGTATCCCGTGGGAATGCCGCACTCATTGAGTACGTTGTATATGAGCAACGACGATGTGGTCTTTCCCTTTGTTCCCGTAATACCGATCACAGTCATCTCCTTGGCGGGATATCCGAAAAATTTCGCCGAAAGGGACGCAAGAGCCACTCTTGTATCGGGAGCTATTATAACAAAGGTATCATCGGGAAGGCGCAGACGGTGTTCGGTTACAAATATCCGGCATCCGCCCGAATACGCGGCTCTCGCGTAATCGTGTCCGTCGGTTATCGTACCTGAAATACACACAAACACAGACCCCTCACATGCCTTTCTGGAGTCACAGCAAAGCGACTCAACAAGCGCGTTTTGGACATCCATTCCCGAACGGTTAATGATCTCGTTGTAATCAATAACCTCCATAAGCTCCTTCAAAAGCATTTTCATCTTCCTTTCAAACTGTATTTACTGTTTGTTTTATATATTCCTAAACCTTAAACTCCATCAATCGCTCATCAAAGCCGACAGGCGTCTTTCCGCACATTTTTATAGCCGAATACGCAAGCACCTCAAGAGAATCGATAAAAATATCATCATCAAGTCCGCCGTCCCGCTTCAAGAGTGAAAGCTCGGTGCATCCGAGTATTATGCGGTCGCACCCTCGCCTCCGCAGATCGTCCGCCACACGCAGAAAGCTGTCCATATCGGGGGCTGTTCCCTTTTTTATACATCCGTAAATGATGTGGGATATCTCCCTTTGCCCCTCGCTGTCGGGCGTAACGCACTCCATTCCCGCCAGATCAAAAACTGTACTGTAAGCCCCCGAAAGCACCGTACCCTCGGTGGCAAGTATGCCCGCCTTCTTTATGCCCTCGCGTCGGCAGAACACCGCTGTTTGCCTTATTATGTTTATTATGGGTACAGACGCCGCCGCGCTGATGCTGTCGTAAAAATAGTGCGCCGTGTTACAGGGAATGGCAATTATGTCCGCTCCCGCGCCTATAAGCTTTGACACCTCGGAAAGCATGGTATATATGGGATTGTCTGCCGACCTGCCGGTGATAAAATCCGTCCTGTCTGGGGTATCCGCCCTTGAAGAGAGCAGGATATTGAGATGGTCGCTGTCCCTTTCGGCAAGCGTGTGACGGGTGAGCATTTCATAGAAATAAACGCTTGACATAGGTCCGAGACCGCCAAGTATACCCAGCGTTTTGCCCGCATTTATCATTTTTCACTCACCCCCAAAAATCATATACGATAAGACGCAAATTCAGCAAATATCTTATATCTGTCCGCAAGGATATATCGGCTCTCAAGGCACTCACGGTTCTCCGCCGTTATCCGCTTGTACTCGTCCGTCGTCGCCACAAGAAAGCGAAGCGTGTCCTCTCCGTCCTCCGCCATGTCGCAAAGCTGCTCCGCCAGCAGATGAGACTCAGAGGTATGGCACAGCCCGTAAAACACCGCCGCGGGAAGCAAATATCCGACAGCCGAACGACGTCGGTCGCAGATAACGCAAAGCATTCCCTTGACGAGAAAAAGCCCCATAGCCAACAGTCGGGCGGAAAGTCCGTCACCGAGAATAACACAGACCACATGCTCCCGCAGCCGTCTGCGCGCCCTTCTGCACTGCATAATATCCTCCAAAGACAATAATTTTCCATAATATCATAACTATACAGTATAATTATATCACATAACATCTGTTTTGTCAAAGGGACAAAGGCAAAAAAAGCATGATATATAAAGAATATTTACAAAAAAATCCCCCGCCCGACGAAAACCATCGCCAAACGGGAAAAAAGAGCACTGTTTATCAGACTTTACCGAGACTTTATCAATTAAAATATTTTTTGCGGAATACCCCAACAGCTATCGCCATGGGTAGAAGAGCCAAAAAGGTAAACGTGATCGCCCCAATATGCAGACGGTCCGTATGTTCATTATATTGTTTTCCGAAGGATCAAATACAGCCCACTACCGCCCGAGTCCCAGAACAATATCAGTGAATATCATGATCTGATACTTTTTCATCCTGCCTCCTTATTTTTACTTTTTCTATAGCAACACGTACACCTACCGAAACCGCCATAGGAATAAATATCCATGGGTAGTACACGGCTACTGCTGAGATTCCGACCTGAACAGCCGCTTTAAAGCTGTCATGTTCAAGCCAAAAACCCACCGCCAGCCAGCATATCGCCGTACATATCAGCACACCTACAAAGAACAACGCTATCTTCCCTTTCTTTTTCGATATATTCTGTGCATACAGATATCTGATAAAGAACCACAAAATAACAGGATCGATCATTATCAGCAGCCCAAAGAAAAGATATTCCAATTTTAAAGGCATATAGACCGTATATACACACAGAAAAAATAAAATCAGATAGCCGAGTATTGACGCAACATAGTATTTTCTCATAATAGCAACCTCAATATATAAGTATCAGCGGATCTTAAAATACATCCATAAGAGAAACCAAACACAACGGCGGTAATCAAAGAGAACAGTATTCCTATCATAATAATAGCGATAAAAAGATAGACTGCCGGTAATATATAATATTTTTTCATCCATCTCTCCTTTCGTTCATCGATACTCTTTTTCTTTTTACCACCGTTAAAATCAGATCAATAGCGACCGCTGTCAACAATGGAATACAAACGATGGAGCTTTGGATCAGCGGTGCAAGCAACGAAACACCGTGGTCGGATTCCAAAAAGACATTGTATCGAGTATCATATCCGAGAGTTGACGTACAATTTATCATTATGGGATATGACAGAGCGGAATAAGCAAACAGAAACGCATAGTTTACAGGCAGGGAAACAAGGCAGTATAAAAGTGAGCAGGTAGCAGACCTTTTGCGGATGCTGTAAAGCCCGTGAGCCAATCCAATGAAAGGCAGTATGGCAAAAATTATATTCTCTATCTCGTAATAATCATCAAAGCGGTCAAGCAACAAAACAAGATACAATGCAACCGTTATCGCAAGTACACACACCGCAGTGAACGGCTGTAACCACAAGGCGGACATATCATTATAAGTTTTTTTATTTTTGCTCCGAATTTTGCACAAATAACCGCTCAATCCCATAGACAAAGAGGTGGGCAGTAATATAGCTACCGCATAGAGAAATACCCCTATCAAAAAGATACTTGGATCACCGTAAAACATACAACAATACGTCATGTCAAGAATTGCGCACACAAACGTAACTACTATAAATTTAAGATTATTACGTGTTTTATTGTCTATATCTTTTTCATACATATACTTGTTAAAGTACCATGCGATAATGGGATTCAATATCCAGAATACCCCTTCTGTGTAAGAAATCAACCACGGAGAAACCGCATATAACGGCACGCCTATCAAAAACAGTACCAATGTGCCGATAACAGACAAAATGTAATATTTAAGCATGATATTCCCTCCTGATATTTTTGTCCGCAACAGTAATTTATTCACTTATATGAAAAGCATCTCAATAATCAAACCGTTTAATATAGTATTCTTAATTACATTATATCATAATACCTTCCGCATGTCAACAGGTGTTTTATTATTTCATCATTTTTTACAAGTCATATCAAAAGCCGATACCTCGTCAGCGTGCCGCCGTCCTCTTCCCTGTCATTCTAAGCGAACGAATTATTCACAAAATAAACACCTCTAATAATTTTAACAAAATTCTCAGAAGGTATTGAAAAAATTCAAATTATTGTTTATAATGATATGTAGCATTGTTTTTTACGAGGTAATTATGAAACGGGAAACTGTATATAAAATATTCACCAGAATGCCGAGGCTTCGCACAGAGCGTCTGACTCTACGTCCCATGCACACGACGGATGCCTACGATATGTACGAATACGCCTCTCGTGAGGATCTGACCGAGTATCTTTTATGGTCGCCTCATCCCTCGGTGACCTACACCCGCGACTATCTCGCGTATATCGAGAGCCGCTACGCCACAGGGGATTTTTACGATTGGGCGATAACATTGACCGAAAACGGTAAAATGATAGGCACGGCGGGCTTTACAAAAATAGATTTTCCGCACAATTCCGCGGAGATCGGATATGTTCTCAACCCCGAATATCACGGTATGGGTATCGGCACAGAGGCGGCGGAGCGCATCGTTGAGTACGGCTTCTCCGAGCTTGGTCTGCACAGAATAGAGGCGAGATTCATGCAGGGCAACGCCGCCTCGCTCCATGTCATGGAAAAGCTGGGCATGACCTTTGAGGGATATCATAGAGACAGCATGTTAGTCAAGGGGCAATATCGCACCATCGGCATCTGCTCGATCCTCAGGGATGAATATGCCGCCCACTCACAGGGACATTGACTTTTTTGACAAAATATTGTATAATTATATCAGTATATCACCGTTAACAGATCGGAGGAATGATAAGTGTTCAAGATAGTATTTTCATTATTATTTTTGTTTCTCATGGCGATAGCCGCTTGCGTTGGCGCGCTTGTCGGAAGAAAAAACAAGTGGCAGTATTCGGTATCCAAAATAATCTTCACCGTCACATCCGCCATTGTCGCCATGCTTTTGTCGGCAATAGTGGCTTATCTGCTGGCGTCGCTGATCCATTCTACCCTGATAGATCTCGCATCGGGTATCATCCCCGAGATAGATTCCATTTCCTTTGCCACCGAGTCGCTCAAGGCAATATTCGCCATGCTTATCGCCCCCCTGCTCTTCTATCCTATGTTCGCTATATGCCGTCCCGTTTTCGGATTGCTGACGGTCTTTGTGGGTAATCATATAAGAAAAGCCACCGAGGAGAAAAAAAGCGCGCGAAAGCATGTAAATGAGCAGGTGGACATTGATTTCGACCAAACACATCCAAAGAAGACCCATAAGGAGCTTTTGAAAAACCCCAAGAGCTCTGCGATGTCCGCCCTTTGCGGAGGTATATCGGGCTTGCTTATCTTTTTGGTGCTTTGTATTCCCGCTGTGGGAAGCATCTCAAAATTTGCGGGAATAGCCGCTGCAGCCACTAAAAATTCTGACAGTTTGAACGTCTCCCTCATTCATGATATCTCCGACGGAGCCGCGTCCAATGCCGCCACTCTTGTAATGACGGTGACGGGCGGAGAGGCGATATACAACGGAATGACCACCTATCCCGTAAACGGTCACCTTGCCACCCTCGGCAATGAAACGGATTTTATCGCGCTCATGGTATCGGCTGTTTCAGCGACGGTAGAAGACCCCGAAGACTACGACGGCAGTCACGCGCAGGCGCTGCTTTACGACACTGCCGATGCCTTCGGCGATACCGACATTCTGCCATCCCTTCTCCCCGATCTCGTTGACGAAGCGCTGGACGCATGGGACGACGGAGAGGATTTTCTTGACATAGACGACATCCGTCCGACAGATGAATATTCGGGACCTATAATAACCGACCTCCTTGAAATATTGGAGGATCAGGACTATAACACCATCAAGGAGGATGTATCCACCACACTTCACGCCATCGGCGCTATAGTGGAAAACCACTGCGTGGCAGAGCTTATAAACGATCCCGTTATCCTTCTTGACGACGAAGAAGCCACACGAGAGGCGATAAAGGAATTTATGGAGAATGAGCGACTTTACGTGCTTGTTGCCGATATATCCGAGCTTGGAGTAAAATCCCTTGGTGAGCTGATAGGCTCTTACAGCTCTCCCGACGGAATTTATGAGGAAATGACTGCCAAGCTTGCCGAAAGCACAGCGAATGCGCGATTCTCGCAGAATACAGCGGAGCTTGCCTCCGAATATGACAGCATATTCAAGCTTTACGGCATAGAAGTTGCGGATGATTCTCTCACGGATCTGATCCATCGCGCCATAATCTCCGACAGCACGACAGTCGCGGACATGCAACAGCTGCTCTCCGATACAGAGCTGGTGCTTATAGACTCAGATCAGTCCGAAAAACACGTTATTCTCGACTCCCCACAGGCTTATGAGCAAAACACCGTTCTGGTATTCTCTTCCGATATCAAGCTGAAGCACACATTGGTTGAGGACGCCGACAGAGAGGCCGCTCTGCTCGCGGAGGGCTTTAAGAATGTTGCCGACATTTATCACGGACTTGCGCGCACAGAATCATATGAGCTGAAGCACATGCTCACGGATCTCGGACCTATTTTTGACTGTTTCAGGGAAACAGAGTCTATAGGTCCCGAGGTCACACAGCAGATGCTTATGAACATACTGCAATCGGAAGCGATGATAAGTGTTGTAAGGATATCCATTACAGACATCACCCGCCTTGGATATGAGCTGTGTCTCGCCTCGGAGCAGGAAGCGTACACTGTTCTTTTCAACAGCCTTGGACAAACAGCTGATGTTATAGACAAAGCCTACCATAACGGCAACACCGAACTTGCCATGAATCAGCTTATAAGCGACCTGACTCATGCATCCGCCCAGCCTCTCAAGGCAATGTTTATTCCCGCGCTTATGGAGAACTACGGAATATCCGAAAAAGGCACTCAGCCCACGGCGGATTTTGTGGCGGGTATATTTGACAGCCTCGCCGCGGCAAAGCTTGACGGCTCCATGACCTCAGAGCAATACGAGGCAGAGGCAAAGGCAATGGCCGATCTTGTAAGCCTTGCCATAAATTCCGACAGTAACGGCGACGATACCTTCGGAGAGAACGGCATAACCGGTGTAAGCGCAGAGGAATTTGTCAGCCGTGTCACAGACTCGTCCGTAATGAGCCAAGCACTTGTGGATACGGTTTACGCGGACGGCTCTTCTCCCACAGTCAATCCTCTGAATTCCTCCAAGAAGATGAGCGACGCCGAAAAATCGGAGCTTTCCGCGGCGATCAACGCAGAGCTTGCAAGCACACCTGATGAAGATAAGGCGGAAAAGCAAAAGGTGCTGATCTCCGCCGCCGCACTGCTCAACGTAAGCGCGCAGATCTCATCAGACGGAATCATTCTCGAATAAACAGATCATACCAGATTCAAAACAGCCTGTTGACGCACAACAGGCTGTTTTCTTTGGTCATTTCAGATCTCGTGATACCCTTTTCAGTATTCTGTAAAGTGCGTCTGCTTCAGATTGCTTTGTAAACATTCCCGCGCTCAGACGAACCGCTCCACCCTCGGGAGTTCCCAGAGTTTTGTGAGCAAGAGCCGCACAGTGGTATCCGCCTCTGACGCACACACCGTTCTCATCAAGCAGTGACGCCACTCTCTCCGACGGTATTCCGTCAAAATTAAAAAGAACTATACTGCCCTTTCCGCTGTACTCGGGCGCGTACAGCCGCACTCCGCGCATGTTACCGAGCATCTCGTAAAGCCGTGCGCATATCTGCCGCTCTCCCTGCGATATCGTGTCGATACCTGTGTGTCTGACTGCCCGTATACCCTCGCACAGTCCCGCGATGGCGGGGGTGGACACTGTTCCTGCCTCATACCTTTCGGGAGCGGTAAGGGACATCTCAGGCTCCAGAGAGTCCACTCCGTTGCCACCCTCTGTCAAGGTGTCAAGAATTATTCCCTCTCCAAGCACGACCGCGCCGCTGCCCTGAGGACCGTAAAGCCCCTTGTGCCCGGGGATACACAGCGCGTCAATATTCATCTCTCGGATATTGATATGCTCATGTCCCGCCGCCTGCGCACCGTCGGTAGCAAAAAGCACGCCTCTGCGACGGCAAAGCTCTCCTATCTGCGTAACAGGCATGACAGCGGAGCATATATTTGAGGCGTGAGTGCAGAATACAAGTCTTGTGTTGGGACGCAAAAGCCTTGAGATATTGGCGCATATACGTTCGGGAGTCTGCCTCGCACTGCAGGTCAGCGTCGGAAACACATCGTAGGTTATCCTGCCCTCCGCCGCCATTTTGTGAACGGGACGCCACACGGCGTTATGCTCCATATCGGAGATCAGAACATGGTCGCCATCCCGGATAAGTCCCTTGAGAACGGCGTTGATGCCATAGGTGGTATTGGGAGTAAAGAAAACTCTGTCCGTATCCGATGCGCCGAACATATCGGCGATCTCAGAACGGCATTCAAACACTTTTTTTGCCGCCGCCAATGACAGCGAGTGAGCGCCTCTTCCCGGATTGCCGCCGTAGCTCTGCATACATTTTTTTACCTCCTCCGCCACCGCCGCGGGCTTTGGAAAGGTAGTTGCCGCATTATCAAAATATATCATTGTCCATGCTCCATGATCTGACGTTAATTCCGGCTGACGCAAGCACCGACCTTACATTTTCGCTTTGGTTGCAGGAGAAATTCACGCTCCACACGCAACCGCGTCTTGAGGAGGCTGGCTCGCTTTTGGTCACACTTGAGGGTATCGCTGCCGCCGCCAGCGCTTTTTGCGCCTTCTGGGCATTGGTCAGCGTCCCCATGACAGCCGAGCAGCTTGTGTTTTGATATCTCTTCCTGTCGGTCATTAGTTGTTACACCTCCTTCAATCACATTATATGCGGCTGTCGAAAAAAGGTGATAAGTTACTCCGGGATGTGATTTACGCTTGTTTGAAAAAGCTTGGCAAAAAACTTCCCTGCAGAAGTGATATCCCCAAAAAAATCAAACTCGTCGGTATGTAGGGCCGACGAGTTTTTAACTTAGATAAAAAAATCACTTAATGATTTTCTATATTTCTATTTATGAAGATCTTTAAATCTTTTGAGTGCATTAAAACGGATTCTCATTGAAAACGTAGATATAAATTACACTTCCGTAAATACCGTATCTTGACAGATCGTAAGGCTCGGACTCAACCGTGAAGGAATCTATCACCACTCCGTTTTCCGTCTGTCTTTGTATCCATGATGCCATTTTCTCGTTATCCTTTTCGTTGAACATAACGAAATAACGGTCTGTATCCTTATCGTCATATGCGTCCGTGGGCATCTGATACAGGCTCTTCACAAGTCCTGTGGCGGCGTTGGAGTCGGCGCTGGACATCTCCACAGCTCCGTCGGAGATAAGCGTTACCGCGTTTGCCCACCAGAACTGTCCGTAGCCGTATTTGAGGTCACGAGCCTCAAGCTCGGCAGCAACCTTGTGCCAGCTGTTTTGTCTGCCGTGATCCGCGGGGATCTTCAACACCTGATAAGCCGTAAGACCCGACGACATAATAAGCACCGCAAGCACGATACCCGAAAGCCTTGCGGGCACTCGCTTATCTATCTCGATATGCCTTAGCATTTCCGCCACAGCCATCACGCTGACTATAACAGACGTACCGAGCATAGGAGTAAGTCTCCAGTTTGCACCTCCGAGATTACCGAAGGTGACGGCAAAGAGAATAAAGAAGCTGACTATAAAGTGTCCCAAAAGAACAAGCCTCAGTCCCCTGCTCTGTATCCTCTTATAGAAGCAAAGAAGAACAACAGGCGTGATAAGGAGCAACAGTGCCAGCACTATTCGCAGAATATCGAACAGTGAATCAATGCTTACCAAGGGATCGCCCTTGGCAACATCAACACCTATAAGCGTCAGCCAATTAGGAAAGAATTTAAGGAAACGGTCAACACAGCCACTAAGATCGCTGAAATTTGAATAGCTGTCTGCATAGGACGCGTTCACGCCCCCCGTAACCTTTTCTATCATGAGGAAACCGATCATGGAGGCAACACCGATAGCAGCGATAAATCCAAGACTGTACAGATTTTTCATGGACAGCAACTTTGTATCCTTGTCAAGCAGTCTCTCCAGCGCCAACGCGCCCACAAGAGGCACTGTCAGGCAAACAAGCGCCTGAAGTCCGTCAAGCGCCGCAAGTCCGCAGAACACAAGCAAAACAGCAAGGCGGATGATCTGTATGGGTCTTTTGCTTCTCGCGTTTCCGTCGCGTATCAGGCGCACCGCAAGTCCAAAGCCAAAGCAAAAGAACAGAATACCGAGATTATAGTAAAATATGTGCTCCCACATTATCTCTCTCAGTTTAGCGCTTGACGACATTATCAGCATAAATACCGTTGTCAGCCCCGCGGACCCGAAGCAGCTCAAACCCACACCGCTCGCCATATAGTACAGCGCGGCGGCAAGAAGCAGAGTAAACAGCACAAGTCCTCCTATCTGCGCAGGCATTCCGTAGCCAAAGATGGCAAGGAAGGGATAAAATATCTGGTTTCCACCAAAGGGCAATATGGCGGCATAATAATACTGATCGGTTATCAGCTCTCCCGTTTCAAAATATGCGTTCGCCCATGCGATGGAGTCTACCGTATCCGAGGTCAAAAATCCCTCGGCAGGCCCTATGATGTAGTAAAGAACAGTCCCCACACCTACGGAAAGTATCAGCAATGTGGCGATTATCGAAAACGGCAAGCGAAATCTTTTGTCCCCCCACAGCCTCTGCCAATTGCCTCTCACGGTATCAAGCAGAGATGTCTCCCTTGGTTGAGATATCTCGGAAATATTGGTATTTGCAGACATAACTCACGCCTCTTTCTTTTCTTCGTGATATTCCTTCTCCGTGTTTACATTCCACACATAAGTCTTGTCGGTCTCGCCCCTGGCAAGTGTACGGACCGCCTCGATAGCAGACAGCATGGAGTGATCCATGTTGTTGTACTTATGCTGACCGTTACGTCCGATACACCAGAGATTCTTTATGTCGGAGAGATAATCCTTCACCTTGTCAAACTCATCATAGGTATCGAAATAAGCGGGATATGCCTTCTTGACACGAACGCGTACTGCGTCAAGCACATCCTCTCTTTCAACGATACCGATCCTGCAAAGCTCATCCTTGGCAAATTCAATAAAGTCCTCATCACTCATCTGCCACTGCTCGTCGCCCTCGTTGCAGAAATATTCCAGACCTACCCATACGGTATGCTCAGGATCCTTGAGCATATAGGGCGACCAGTTGTTGAATATCTGAAGTCTGCCCAGCTTTACCTCTCTCTCCTGAATGTATATCCAGCAATCGGGAACAATGTTTCCCACTGTTTTGAATTTTGTTTTATTTTCAAGCCCCAGCTTATTTACAAGCAGACCGACTGTCATAAAATCACGGTAAGGAAGCCCCATGGCCACACGCTGTACCTCGGCGGGAGCGACATCTCCCATTCCGGAAATAAGATCCTTGATGGGCATGGTGGAGAAAAACTGCTCACCCGTATACTCCTCCTCATTTCCGCCGCGGATCGCCACAACGCTTTTAACATCATTGCCGTCCACATTCACCTTGACGACCTTTGCGCCCTTGATTATCTTACCGCCAAGACGAACCACCTCGGCTTCCATTGTCTCATAAAGCTGTCCCGGTCCCTTCTTGGGATAAAAATACTGCTCTATAAGCGAGGTCTCCACCTTACCGCTCTTCTTACGGAAGGGCTTTGCCAGCACATTCATAACGGTCTTCCAAAGAGAAAGCCCCTTTACTCGCTGAGCGCCCCAATCCGCCGATATATCCTTGGGATCTCTGCCCCACACCTTTTCGGTATAGTCCTCGAAAAACATCTCATACAATGGCTTACCGAAGCGGTTGATATAGAAGTTCCTCAGTGAATCCTCTTTCTTCTTGAATATTGCCGACCAAAGATAACCAAAGCCTGCCTTGACCGTGCGGAAAAAACCCATATTACGGAAGGTCTCCCACTTGAGCGACACGGGATAATCAAAGAACTTCTTCAAATAATATATTCTTGAAACACGGCGGCGCACAAGCATTACCCTATCCTCTTTTTCGGGATCGGGGCCTCCCTCCTCCAGCGGCTTCTCCTCGCCGAGAAGTGCGTCATCCCACGAGGGACTTCCCTGTGTGGGCATCATCTCCCGCCAAAGTGCCTTGACCTCCTCGTTTTTGGTAAAGAAGCGGTGACCGCCGATATCCATGCGGTTTCCGTTATGTACAACGGTTCGGGAAATCCCCCCCACAAACTCCTCCGCCTCAAGTATAACGGGAATATAGTCCGTCTCCTTCAAAAGACAGTATGCCGCCGTAAGTCCCGCGGGACCCGCGCCTATGATTATGACCTGCTTTTTAGTCTGTTCCATTTTCAACCTCACATCTTTCTGCCAACAATGGCCCGTAGATTCCTCAATGACCGTGATATACGAATATCTTTCTGCCCAAGTAGTTCCATATAAGGACCACACCCTTGACAAAAACATTCAAAACAAGATACCAAAGCCCCTCGGTAGGAACGAAAAGCATGCCGAGATGCATCAACAACTCGGTAAGTCCCAGACCGATAAGCCCGATGACCACGTATATTATGAAGGCTTTGATATTTCTTCCGTCTTTTTTCTGCTCCTTATTGATAAAGACCATGACCGATGACAGCAGATAATTCACGGCAAGACCGACAATAAAACCCGCCGCCACAGAACAGGCAAGAGGCAGGCCCGTGTTCTTACCGTCAAAAACAAAATTGGTCACCGTCCAAAGCACCGCAAGATCGACAATGGCGGATATTCCCCCAACCACCGCATAACGCAGAAACTCGGGAATGATTTTCTTGAGATCAAGCTTTGACATATTTTTATCCCTAACTTTCGGTTGTAATTAACTTTATTATACCAAAAAAGCCATACAATGTCAAGTAGATTAAGCATATATAACAAAATAACTCTATAAAACATATGATCAAAGCACAAAGTACAAAAAAACAGCGTCGCGGTCTATAAACCTTGACACTGTTTTTTTGACTATTGAATATGAGAAGTCAAGAATTACTTGATGAGGTCAGCCTCAACCTTCTTTTCCTTCTTAGCCTTCTTGTCTTCCTTCTTGGGCTCGGGCTTTACGTAATCAATAAGCTTTACGATCGCCATCTCAGCGCCGTCGCCTCTGCGAGGTCCAAGCTTGAAGATCTGTGTATATCCACCGTTGCGTTCTGCATACAGGGGAGCGAGCTCAACAAATACCTTTGTTACAACTTCCTCCTTGGTGATGTATGCCAGTGCGGCACGGCGGCTTGCAAGAGTATTCTTCTTGCCAAGTGTAATCATTTTTTCAGCTATCGAACGAACTTCCTTTGCTCTTGTAAGAGTTGTCTCTACCTGTCCGTTCTCCAGCAATAAGGTTACCATTCCGCGCATCATAGCTTTTCTGTGTGCGGTGGGTCTGCCAAGTTTTCTTGTTCCGGGCATTATAATTCCCTCCTTTTGCCGTATTAATTATTATCTGTAATACTGCGTCCTCCGACGGATCACTCCTCTTCTTTTCTGAGATCCAATCCGAGAGAGTGCAGCTTCTGAATAACTTCCTCAAGCGACTTCTTTCCGAGGTTGCGGACCTTTAT
>JAFTQL010000045.1 GCA_017462795.1 Clostridia bacterium | reverse complement strand
AGCGGTCGACTATGTTTTTCGGAAGTAAGCATGACATGCGCTCTGCGAGGAAACAAACTTAATATTCCTCCTTAGCTCAGTCGGTAGAGCGCATGACTGTTAATCATGATGTCGCTGGTTCGAGCCCAGCAGGGGGAGCCAAAAACCATTCAAGTTTATATGCACCTTTAGCTCAGTTGGTAGAGCAACTGACTCTTAATCAGTGGGTCCCGGGTTCGAATCCCTGAAGGTGCACCATTACTTGAATGGTTTTTTTATTTTAAAAAGATATTGACTCTTAACCTAAAAAAATGAATAGGAATATTTTTAAAAGCAATTTCATTTGTCACGCTCTGCGTGACAAATTTCCAAGCTTGTTTGGTAGACATCTTATTAAGAATATGATATAATAATGTTGAACGAAGAAGCAGAGGAGTATATAGTTATGACACTTGGTCAAAGAATACAACAAATACGAATTGAACATGGTCTTTCGCAAGAGGATTTTGCAGAGAAGCTTAGAACAACACGGCAAACTGTTTCACGATGGGAGCTTGATCAGAGCTATCCCGAAATAGCCAAAATTGTACTTATCAGTAAGATCTTTTCGATTACCACAGACTCCTTATTGAAAGACGGAATAAGCACATTTGATACTGATGTTGATTATTTTACCTGTGGTGTTTATCGAGGTACTACTTGTGAGATAGTTGAAACCGAAAAGTTTGCACTTATGCTCTATTGTTCTTCCGATAAAAATATTTTAGGAACTAAGTTGTATAAGGGATATGAGAATAAGAAGCGTCTTGTGGCAATTTGTGAGCGAGATATGCTGAATGAAAAAACAGAATACGCATATTTTGTTGAAGATAGTGACCCGCATACTGCAATTACGAATAGTGAACTTGTATCGTGTCTTGGCGCAACCTGGAATCCTGATATAAAAAATTCCATGCGTCGTTTGGAAAGCTTTATAGTTGATCATAGAGATACGCCTTTGCCAACGGTAAATGAGATGGGAATACCAAGGTGTCTTACATTGTGGAGAATGTCTGACAGTTATCATGCTACACATGATGATTTTCATTTTTTCTTATGTACGGGTAAAACAGAGTACATCTTCTCAATAAAAACTCAGAATACAAACATATATTGCGGGGCATCTTATAATATTGTTTTTGACCTTGGTTTGTTTAGTGGCGGTCAGTTTTTCAGAATGCGCAATTACAAGGACAACAGCGAGAAGTGGTGTCGGTTCCATTGCGATTTTGCTTATGAATCAAGAGAAATAAAGATCCCTACTGATGAGTGTGAGCTTGGAAAATGCCTACAAACAAAGAAGGGACCTATGTGGTGTGTAAAACGATATAGTGATGATGAAATCGTGCTGCAAGGATGTGGCAACGATGAATATACCTATCGTAGAACAGATAAGAGAACCGAGCGGTTTACCATAATATAAAATTCTATTAAATGTTCGATTCTGTTTTGTTGACTCATAAAGCCGTTCAGGCAATCTGAAGATCACGGATTTTATCGCCTCTCTGCCTACCGCCCTGTGGTGACCTCGTTTATCGCACGGCGACGGAGTAAGTGTGGGATGATTCGGAAAAATATGTTTCTAAATTGTAAAAAAATGTCGTATAAGTTAATTTTTACATAAAAATATGGTATAATAAGCTATGGATAAATACATTGCTTATGAAAGGATACTCAAATATATGTATGAGACGACATATGAAGAAATATATATGATGTACTTTGAGCAGACTGTCAGATATTTGAATCTGTTTTTCGGAGTGCCGTTGGAGGATGCGAAGGATATATCATCTGATGTATTTTTTTTACTTATTGAAAGCTGGGATGAGCTTGATGCGCATGATGTGCAAAGCATTGGAAGATGGATAGGATCAACTGCAAAAAATAAATATTTTGAGTACAAAAGAGCCCGTTCGAAGTTTTTCGGACAGTGTAGTCTTGACGAGAGTCGGGCAGGCGTATTGTATGATGATAATAAGCATCTTATAGTACGGGATTTTATTGCTTATTGTCTTGTTGCACCGGAAGAGCAGGACATAATATTTATGAGCTATATTGAAAAGATCAAGAGCAGACTTAATGATAATGAGTGCAAATTACTTGATATGATAATGGCGGAAAAATATGATTACAAAAAAATATCCGCTGAGCTGAATCAAAGTGAGCATTATATGAGGACACGTGTCCGACGGTTAAGAAGAAAGATAAAGGGTTTTTTAAATGAGATACTTGAATGATCCGATTTAACATTGAAAATAAAAAAGTCCCCCGATCGTCCTTGTGGCAGTCGGGGGACTTTTATGCTGAAGATCACGTACAGTTTTTTGCTATGCAGACCTTTTACAGTGTTGCTACGAAATCTTCAACGACATCCTTAAGATGAATGAGATCAAGTTTCAGTTGATTGCAATCATGTACGAGCTTTTTTACCGATTCCATATCCCGAGTAAGATCCGGGTATGCCTCAACAACGATCTCGGTGTCATCATACTTCTCAACGGCGGCTATACCGTATGAGCTGTTGTCATGGTCTTCATAGACATAGGTATATTTTATCAATACATACTGACGATCCATGTGAAGCCTCCTTTCTGTAGTGATTTTTCATGGGGAACAAAGTTTAAAGAGGACACATAAGCTTTCCAGCTCGGTATTGATGAACAATACCGACAGAGTTTTTAGCAAAATACATATTTTCACCTCCTTTGTTTTTTTAGCCCTGTCCCATTAAATGTGTCATGAAACACAAAGAGATGATCGGTACGGAAATTTGTAAAGAAAATATACATAAAAAATACTATTAATTGTATAAAAAACACTGTTTTTTTACCGTGCCGAAATTTAGGGCTATATATAAATGACAAAAAACGCGATTTCGTTTCACTTTTTTTGAAAATAATTTATTTTTGTTAAAAATGACGAATAATTAATACACTATTAATTGGAAAAATTGTTTTGAAATGGATAGAATTTTGTCGAAAAAGCACAAAAATTAGAAATTGTACCAATAAATGAATATAATACAATAAAAAGGAAAAATCCACCCTTAAAAAAGAGTGGATCTTTAATAAACAGTATGTGCTGTTCGACAGATATTTGGGGGTATAAGATCATTGAAATACGGTCAGTCTTGTACCGTCGAAGTCGATCTTCAGAGTGCTGTCCGATTCGATATCTCCTCCTATTATAGCCTTGGCAAGCAATGTCTCGATCCTTGATTGGATAAATCTCTTGAGCGGTCTTGCACCGTATATGGGATCGTATGCCGAATCTATTATAAATTGCTTTGCCGCCTCGGTTACCTCGATGTGAAGCTGCTTGTCCTTCAGGCGTCGGTCAAGGTCGGATATCAGCAGGTCAACGATCCCTTTGACGTTGTCCTTGGTCAGAGGCTTGTAGAATACTATCTCATCCAGACGGTTGAGAAATTCGGGGCGGAAGCTGTGCTTGAGAAGATCGGATACGCTCTGCCTTGCCTCGTCGCTGATCTCTCCGTCCGCAGTGATGCCATCAAGTATGGTGCTTGAGCCGAGATTGGAGGTCAGTATGATAACGGTGTTCTTGAAATCCACCGTTCTGCCCTGGCTGTCGGTTATGCGACCATCGTCAAGCACCTGTAACAGTACATTGAATACATCGGGATGTGCTTTTTCTACCTCGTCGAAAAGAATGACGGCATAGGGCTTTCTGCGTACTGCCTCGGTGAGCTATCCGCCCTCATCGTAGCCAACATATCCGGGAGGCGCTCCGATAAGCCTCGATACCGAGTATTTCTCCATATACTCGCTCATGTCTATGCGGATCATGCTCTTGTCATCGTCAAACAGTGCTTCCGCCAGCGCTTTCGCAAGCTCGGTCTTGCCCACGCCCGTCGGTCCGAGGAACAGAAATGAGCCTATGGGACGCCGAGGGTCTTTAATGCCCGCGCGGGAACGAAGCACAGCCTCGCTCACCTTTGTGACAGCTTCATCCTGACCGATGACCCGTTTGTGAAGTATATCCTCAAGTCCCAACAGCTTTTCTCTCTCGCTTTCCATGATCTTAGCCACGGGAATGCCTGTCCACCTTGCCACTATGCGGCATATCTCCTCCTCGCTTACCTTGTCGCGGAGCAGGGAACGGGTATTTTGCGCGGATTCCGCACGGCTCTCTTCTTCCTCAAGCTGTCTTTTTAGCTCGGGGAGTTTTCCGAATTTCAGCTCAGCCGCCTTGGCAAGATCGTAGTTGCTTTGCGCGCGTTCGATGTCCGCTCCCGTTTGCTCTATCTCCTCGCGGAGCTTTTGAAGCTTTTCAATGGAACGCTTTTCGATATCCCATTTTGACCTCATTTCGTTGAAGGCGGCGCGCATATCGGCAAGCTCGGCTTGGATCTCCTTGAGATGCTCCCGCGACAGCTTGTCGTCTTCCTTTTTGAGAGCCGCCTCTTCGATCTCATGCTGCATTATCCTTCTCGCTACCTCGTCCATTTCCGAGGGCATGGAGTTCATCTCGGTCTTGATAAGCGCGCATGCCTCGTCTACAAGGTCAATGGCCTTGTCGGGAAGGAAGCGGTCGGAAATATATCTGTCGGAAAGTGTCGCGGCGGCTATCAGCGCGCCGTCATGTATCTTGACACCGTGGAATACCTCGTATCTCTCCTTGAGTCCTCTGAGGATGGAGATGGTGTCCTCCACGGTAGGCTCGGGGATCATAACGGGCTGGAAACGCCGTTCAAGCGCCGCGTCCTTTTCAATGTATTGGCGGTACTCATTCAGTGTTGTCGCACCTATACAGTGAAGCTCTCCGCGAGCAAGCATTGGCTTCAACAGATTTCCCGCGTCCATCGCACCGTCGGTCTTGCCCGCACCTACGATAGTGTGAAGCTCATCGATAAACAGAATTATTTTTCCTTCGCTGTTCTTTACCTCCTCAAGGACCGCCTTCAGCCTTTCCTCAAATTCGCCGCGGAATTTTGCTCCCGCGATAAGCGCTCCCATATCAAGTGAGAATATGATGCGCTCCTTCAGGTTATCGGGGACGTCACCCTTAGCGATACGCAATGCAAGCCCCTCGGCAATTGCGGTCTTACCGACACCCGGCTCGCCTATGAGACAGGGATTGTTTTTTGTTTTTCTTGACAGAATGCGGATAACATTACGTATCTCATCGTCTCTGCCTATGACAGGATCAAGCTTCTGCTCCTTTGCCTTGGCTACAAGATCCTGTCCGTATTTTTTCAGAACGTCATATGTTTCCTCGGGATTGTCGCTTGTAACCGTCCTGTTTCCGCGGACATCTTTAAGAGCTTTCAGAAAGGCATCCTTGGTAAGTCCCGATTTGCGGAATATATCCTTTATTTTCATGTCCGCTTTTGTTAGGAGAGCGAGCATCAGGTGTTCGACCGAAACAAATTCATCCTTCATCCTTTTTGCCAGAGCCTCGGCTACTGTAAACACGCTGTCAAGCTCACGGGACAGATACAAGCGGTCTGCCTGAAGCTCCGACATTTTCGGCAGAGCAGAGATCGCCTCCTCGGTAAGAGATCTGACAGACTGTGGTGAGACTTCTGCCTTTATCAGCAGATTTGTTATCAGCCCATCGTCTTTGAATATAAGCGCGTCAAGCAGATGCAACTGTTCTATCTGTCCGTTTCCGTTCTGCAGAGCAATGGATTGCATGTCCTTGAGTGCTTCTATGCTCTTTTGCGTAAATTGATTCATGTTCATATATATTACCTCGCTGTATAGACATCGATCGTTTTTTGCTCCCTCACATGGAGGGAGCAAAATTTATCGGTTTATTTCAGGTTATTTCAAGCTTTCTGCCTTCATCGGGCTTTTTTTGCTCCTTGGGCAACGTAAGTGACAGAACTCCGTCCTTGTAGGATGCGGTTATTTCGTCGCTCCTGATACCGTCAAGATCAAAGCTGCGTGTGAATGAGCCATAAGAGCGCTCACGTCTGATATAGTTGTTTTTCTCGTCCTTTTCATCCTTGTCGGTCTTTTGCTCGGCATGGATGGTGAGATATCCGTTTCTTACCTCGGCGCGGATATCCTCTTTGGAAAATCCGGGAAGCTCCGCCTCCAGAATATACGCTTGCTCGGTCTCACGGATATCGGTCTTGAAAGCAGGAAGCTGACGTCCGAAAAAGCGCTTTTCAAATTCCTCCATTTCTTTGAAAGGGTCATATGCGGCAAAGGAACGGTCACCGCGAACAAAAGGTGTTAATTCAAACATAACAGAATCCTCCTTGTAGGTTTGTTTGGTTTTTATATTGTTTGTCAAAAGAAGTAAATTCATACGAAGCATTGGCGCCTTGGCTTCGCTGCTCCTTCGACATGATAAGGATACACCTAAAATATTAATTAGGCAAGATCTTTTTGTGTCTAAAATGTAAATATTAGCACTCTATGATGATGAGTGCTAATATTTTGCAACTGCTCAGGAAGGATGAATGATGTATATGGCGATGTTGTTTGGCAAATCTGGTGCATGATTGCTAAAAATATAATGGTGTTGATAGTATATGTTAATTAAAACACGGCAATTTTAATAATATAAAAAAACTTAGAAAAATTTTTAAAAAACCTATTGACAAGGTAGGTGATGTGTGTTATAATACTACCGACCATAAAGGTAGGTAATTGAACATTAAGCCTGTAAGCGCAAATAATTAAACAACAGGAGATATAATATAAAATGATATCTGACAGATACAAAAGCTACAAACGAATATACGCGGATAATGCCGCGACCACAAAAATGGGCAAGTCCGCCATAGACGCTATGCTTCCGTATATGGACGGAATTTACGGAAATCCATCAAGCCTTCACAGCGAGGGACAGAAGGCGGCAGAGGCGCTTGTGAACGCCAGAGAGCGTATCGCGGCGTGCCTTGGCTGTACGGCGAGGGAGATCACATTCACCTCCGGCGGAAGCGAGGCGGACAATCAGGCTATCGTCTCTGCCGCAAGACTTGGCGAAAGGAAGGGAAAGAAGCATATTATCTCTACCGCCTTTGAGCATCACGCGGTTTTGCATACCCTCGAAAAGCTGAAAAATCAGGGCTTTGAAATAACGCTTCTGGATGTTCATGAAAACGGACTTGTCAGTGCCGCGGAGGTGGAGCAAGCCATTCGTCCCGACACCTGTCTTGTTACGGTGATGTATGCCAACAATGAGATCGGAACTGTTCAGCCTGTCTCGGAGATAGGCGCGGTGTGTCGGGAAAGGGGCGTTATTTTCCACACCGACGCAGTGCAGGCTGTGGGACATCTGTGTATTGATGTGCAGAAGCAGAATATAGATATGCTTTCTCTCTCTGCCCATAAGTTCCACGGACCTAAGGGCATAGGCGTGCTGTGCGCAAGGAAGGGGATATTGCTCTCCAATCTTATCGAGGGCGGCGCGCAGGAGAGAGGCAAGCGAGCGGGAACGGAAAATATTCCTGCCATTATGGGTATGGCGGCGGCACTGGAGGAGGCTTGCGCCAATATGGATGAAAATGCGCAAAGGCTTACGTCCTTGAGAGATAAGCTTATAGACGGTCTCTCACAGATCCCTCATTCCGTTCTCAACGGAGACGCGCAAAAGAGGCTTCCCGGCAATGTAAGCTTCTGCTTCGAGGGGATAGAGGGTGAATCCCTGCTATTATTGCTTGACGATAAAGGTGTTTGCGCGTCGTCGGGCTCGGCGTGTACCTCGGGCTCACTTGACCCGAGTCACGTGCTGCTTGCTATAGGCAGAGTGCACGATATCGCCCACGGTTCTCTCAGACTCAGTTTGTCAGCGGAAAATACGGATGAAGAGATCGAATACATTATCAAGTCGGTCAAAGAGGTCGTTGAATATTTGCGCGGCATTTCTCCCATATGGCGGGATCTTGTCAGCGGCAAAAAGGAGTTTATAATTAAGTGAGGTTATATAAAATGGCATTATACAGTGAAAAAGTAATGGATCATTTCCGCAATCCCCGCAATGTGGGGGTTATAGAAAACGCGGACGGTGTTGGCGAAGTTGGTAACGCAAAGTGCGGAGATATAATGAAAATATATCTTAAGATCGAAAATGATACTATTGTGGATGTAAAATTTGAGACCTTCGGTTGCGGTTCTGCCATCGCGTCAAGCTCTATGGCAACAGAGCTTATCAAGGGAAAGCCTGTGTCCGAGGCGCTGTCTCTTACAAACAAGGCGGTTGCCGAGGCGCTGGACGGTCTGCCCGCACATAAGCTGCATTGTTCTGTGCTTGCCGAGGAGGCTATCAAGTCGGCGCTGAAGGACTATTATGACAAAAACGGCATAGAATATGACCGCGGTATTTTTCCCGATTGCGAGAGTTGCGGTCACTGCTGTGAAATATGATCGAATGCTCGGCTGAAGAACAGAGGTCGGCTTGGACATAAGCTCCGAGCCTGCCTCTTTTTTTATAATACTGTTGAAATATTCATAAATATCTGTTATAATTAATGTAAAAGATTCGGGACGGAGAGTCGTTGTATATGAATGCCAAAACGGTAAATAAAATTTTGTCGGATACCTCTTACATAAGGATCGGGGGAACTGCCGAGGAACTGAGGTGCGCGGAATATTTGCGCCATGTATGCGCGGAGATGGGAATGGATACGGTTATAGAGCCGTTTGACATTGCTATGTATAAGGAAGAATGCGCGTGTCTTACGGTCGGCGGCAGGGAGATAGAGTGCAAGGGCTGGTTCGGTTCGGCAAGTGGTACGGTTACGGGCGAGCTTTATTATCTTGAGGGGACGGATAATATATCCCTGAAAGGGTGCAGAGATAAAATAGTGCTTACGGATAAAGCAATGGGTCACAAGCTTTACGATATGATGGAGGAGAATGGCGCAAGGGGATTTATAACCTACAACGGCAACATAAATTTTTCCGACAGAGACGTTGACCGTAAGGAGATACGTTTTTTTGCGGAAAACGGTGTATGTATGCCGGGGGTGAATATTCACGTCAGTGATGCTGTTGATATAGTGAAGCGCCTGCCCTCCTCGGCGCAGATCACACTGAGGCAAGCCTCATACGTGGGACAGTCTCATAATGTGATACTCGATCTTGACGGAGAGAGCGAGGAGACTGTCATAATTTCGGCGCACTATGATTCCACCTCTCTTTCCGAGGGAGCTTATGACAATATGTCGGGATGTATCGGTCTTCTTTACCTTGCGGAGTATTTTGCCGCCACATCTCACAGACGGCGTATTCGTTTGCTGTGGTGCGGAAGCGAGGAAAGAGGCTTGATCGGCTCACGGGCGTATTGCGGCGCGCACAGGGATGAGCTGGGGGATACCGTGTTGAATATAAATCTCGACATGCTCGGTAGTGTGATGGGCGGCTTTGTGGCATTCTCCTGTGCGGATGAGCAAATGGCTGAGCTTTTGGAAGGATTTATTTCCAAGCACGGTTTTTCTGCCACGGTTCGCCATGATATTCGCTCCAGTGATTCAAATTCCTTTGTTTTGTACGGAGTTCCCGCTGTCTCCTTTGCGAGATACGCCCCGTCGGGGACGGCTCAGATACACAGCAGGTATGATACGGCAGAGGTAGTGAGCGCGGAGCGGCTGCTTGATGACATGAGATTTATAGCAAGCTTTACGGAATATGCCGCGAATGCGGAGGACATCCCGAGAAATATATCCGAAAAGATAAGGTCGGATGTAGAGGCTTATTTTAAAAGAAAATTATAATATGACGGAGAAACAAAAATGATCAACGAAACATCTCTTGATACCGTATGCGCGTCTCTTGCTTACGCCATGGGGATAGACGCGCCCCAATATTCCGCTCCCGCCAATAAAAGGCTCTGCGGATATATAGATGAAAGGCTTGGAGAGAGACGCGCGGACAGGGTATTTATGTACAATCCCGACGCTGTTGCTCAGTGGATATATGAAAAATATCCTCAGCTGTGTATGGAGGCAAAGAAGCATTCGGACATAGAGGTGGAGCTTTGTACCGTGATGCCTTCGGTCACTCCCGTGTGCTTTGGCACTATGTATACGGGTGCACAGCCCGAGATACACGGTATACGGAAATATGAAAAGCCTGTTATTACCCTTGACTCCATCTTTGACGCGTTGATAAGGAGCGGAAAGAGACCCGCTATCGTGGCGGAGACAAAGAGCAGTATGGCTAATATATATCTTAACAGGGATATGGATTATTTTATTTATGATACCATTGAGGAGGTAAATGCCAAGGCGGCAGAGCTTATCATGTCCGATGAGTATGACTTTATCGCTGTGTATAATGGAAATTATGACGCCAAAATGCACAGATACGGTCCTGAGGGTGTAGAGGCACTGGCGGAGCTGAGAGCGAATATTGAGGCTTTTTCCGTGTTCAGTGTACTGATAGAGCGTTTTTGGAAAAAGCATAATACCCTGGTCGGCTTTGCCATGGATCACGGATGCCATGAGATAGACGGCAATCTCGGCTCTCATGGGCTTGACATGGAGGAGGATCTGAACATCGCGCATTTGTATCGGGTGTATCCTGCATGCGAGTGAGAAAACGAAGGAGAGAGTAAATGAACAACGCAAAGCATAAAACCGGTATATCGGCGCTTTTCAACAAGCCACTTAACGCAACGGGAACATTGACTGTGAGGAAGGTATTGCTTATGATCCTGTTCCTTGGAGTAGTGCTGTGGCTGATAGTGTGGAGTATGAACTCCGATATCAGCGATTACAGATGGACTATGGTCACCGCGCAGTCTACAGGGATGTTCGTTGCCACGTCTCCTGATTTTGGAGCGGAGAATGATGCCATGTATGCTGCGGCGGATGAGATAGTGCTTGTCTGTACCGCCGAGAACGGAATACTGACGTTGACGGACGAGACAAACGGAAAGACCTATGAGGGAACATACAAGATGTCGAGCGGTGGCTTCGGCAAGGCAACGTATGAGATAGCGTTTGGGGACAGCAAGGGATACGCGAATATCGACACAACGGTATATGACAATCCCGACCAGATTCCAACAATGTATATTTCAATTGGCGGGGAATACGTGCTTTTTCTGATGGCTGAATGAATATAACAAAAACGTAGAGAAAAGCCTGTCCGTCTTAACGGAGAAATAACCAAAAACGAATAGGACGAGAAAAATCCATCATGGACGAGAGTCTGTGATGGATTTTTATGTTTTCAGATTATAAGCCCGTCAAACAGCTGCTGCCATACGAGGCAGGCGCTGCCGATAATGGGAGCGTTTTCCTTAAATGAGGAGCGAACAAGCTCTATGGAGTGTGAGTCCTTGCAGAGGATGCCTTTATTGAGAGTTGCTTTTATACGCTCAAGGCATTTCTCGGGAAGGTAATAGCCCTCGTGACCTATGACTATGCACTGAGGGTCAAGAAGGTTGGATATGTTTACAAGGGCTATGGCGATATCGTCCGCTATCTCATCAAAAAATTCACGGCATTCCGGATGAGAGTACAGCTCTTCCATGTTTTTATAGGAGATGCTCTCCCGCTTTGTAACCGTGCGCATGTGATCGACAATTCGGGGGATGCTTACATAGGTCTCAAGGCATCCGCGCTGACCACAGGTGCACATGGGGCCGTTTCTGTCAATGGTCATATGTCCGATCTCACCGACAAAGCTGCTTCTCTGCTGGAAAAGATCTCCGTCTGAAATGATTCCCGTACCTATACCCATAGTAAGACCGAGGTATATAAAGTTTTTGTATTGCTTTCCGTAGCCGTAAAGATTCTCGGCGAGAGCCGACAGGTTTATGTCGTTGTTTATAAGCACAGGTATTCCGTATTTCTCGTTGAGAATATCGCATATGGGAAGATTCGAGATACCGTAGAAATCGGGAGGATTGAGTATAACACCCGTTACGCTGTCAAGAGGACCGATAGCGGCGATACCTATTGCCATTATCTTGGGGGCTCCGAATTTTATTTTTGCAACTGTGAATATTTCATCACACGCATCGATGATCTTCCGGGTCAGTGTCTGATTGCTTTCGTCCTTCAGAAGATATTCCGACATGTAAAGTATATTCACCTTCATATCCGACAGTATTGCCACAATGCGGTTTCTGGATATGTAAACCCCCACAGCTTTGGGGGCTTCCGCCGATATGTCAAGGCGCTGGCGGTTTCTGCCCACTTTGTTGGTGGATACCTTTATAGTCTCTTCTATATACTTTTTGTCTATAAGCTCGGCGGTGATATTGGACAGCGCCATTTTTGACAGCCCGATCCTTTTGGATATCTTGATCCTTGAATCAGCTCTTTCCGTGGCGATCATGTTAAGAACCAAACCGTGATTTATTTTTTTCTGTTTCAGACTGTTTACTCCATACTGACCGTACATTGTACCACCGTTAACCTTTAATTTTATTTGTTTTGCCAGTGAGGATGTCAATCCGCCACAGCGTCGCGGACAAGCTCGGACATATCGTCCTTGCAAAGACCTATATGCTCTGCCACCTCATCGGCGCGGTTTATCCATTCAAGCTTTTCAACACTGTGAGCATCCGTTCCGAAATTAAATTTACAGCCTGCCTTCTTAGCCATGCGGAGCACGCGTATCATCTCGTTGCCCTCAAGCACTGGATGGGTATCGTATATGGCGGTGAGATTTACATCCATGCTGACACCGAGAGCCGCCGCGCGGCGGAAGCTTTCAATAAGCTTTTCATCTGACAGGCGCCTGAGTACGTCCTGCCTGTGCTCCTCCGCAAGCACAAGGGGCTGAAAGGGGTGTGCCACCGATACGGGAACAGCCCCGGATATACGAATAAATCCTTCATGTGACATAAGGGCGTTGAAGCCGTCATAGAGAGCGTCGGCGACAAAACCGATGATATCCGTTTTCATTTCGGGGACATGAGCAATGAGATCGTTCTCATTAAGCGCGTTTGCCATCTTTTCCGTTTGCTTTTCGGACAGGAAGGGAAGAGTCTCGGATATCCTGGCGCGGATCTCCTCTCTCAGCTCGATTATCTCGGGATAGTCCCACATGACATTGTTTCTCATATGCATATGAGCATGGGGGACAAGCACATAGTCATAGTGCTTTGCGCCCTCCACTGTCATACCGAGGATATCGTGACACGCAAAATATTCGGTTTCACAGCCGAAAAGCACCTTAAGCCCTTCGGGAGCCTTGTCAAAGGCATATTTCGCCTCCTCGGAATGGGCGATGTGCTGAGTTCTGTACCAGCCCGACCAACCGGGAACCGCTCTGTCCCAGACATGGTTGGACAGCCCGAATGTCTTTATACCAAGCTCCTTTTCGCGGTTCATATACGCGATAACAGTAGCGTTGAAGTCTCTGCAGCAGTTGGAAAGCACGTTATGTGTGTGGATGTCGTGTAATATTTTCATAATAACTCCTTATAACTTGATGATCGACAATTTATCATAGACATATTACAAAGAGCATGAGGTTGAAAAAAGAATGAAATACCATTACATTATAATTATAGCACAAATTTCCGCAATAAGCAATATTTTTTGAAAGATTTGTGAGCTTAAATTTTATACGACACAATATATTTGTTATGCAATATTTGGTAATTCTACCAATCGTTCTGATGTTTAATTATAAAATCTACTAAAAATCTCCAAAAAGTATATTGACTTTACTAAATATGTGTGATATAATGAAACTGTAATATGATAATATACAAAAAAGCATGAAGGTTGAAAAAATGTAAACGGGAGGTATTGAACGGCGGATATCGTTTTAGGCGCATAAGGTATGTGCCGGGCTTGCATTTGAATTTTTATTATTTAATGAAAGGAAGAAGAGAAAAATGAAGAAGAAAATTTTACGTATCATGGCACTGATGTTTGCTTTGCTTATGATCGGCGTATCCTTTGTTGCCTGTGGAGACGATGAGGGGGACGACACGGGAAATAACGTATCCACAAACAACGGCGGAACGTATAAGGCAGACGTTCCCGTGGGAACAAACTATAACAATGAGGAATTCTGGGTATATACATATCCTCGCGAGAATGCGGGCTGGATAGACTATGACTGGTATGTGACGGGAATGACGGGAGACACCGTAAAGGATGCCGTGTTTGCCCGCTCCGCCCAGGTAGAGGAGGAGCTTGGTATCAAGATCAAGGTCTACAATCACACCTCTTACGGAAGTCTTGATTATCTCACCAATATTATATCGGGCGGCGAGGATGTTTACGATATCGCGTATGTTCACGCGACCAACTCGTTTACCCTTGCGGCAGGTGGATATACCGTTGATCTTAACGATTACGGCTGTCTTGATCTTGACGCGCCTTGGTGGGATCAGGCTTGTCTTGACGGTTATTCCGTGGGCGGAAAGAATTTTTGTCTTACAGGTGATATTGCCACCGGCTATTTCCGTTCTGTCGGATGTATCTATTACAATAAGGTGATGTTTCAAAACTATCCTGATATCAGGGATATAGACATTTACAAGATGGTTGAGGATAAGACCTGGACTATTGAGGAGCTGTACAAAATGGCGGCCGTAGCTGACAGCGATGTTGACGGTGACGGCGCGCAGGACGCGGAGGACATTTACGGATTCTCCTATTTCCAGACGCTGGGAGCAACTCTTCCCATAGCTCTCGGAGCTTCATATTCTGTAAAGAATCCCGCTACCGATACACCTGTTGTCAGTGTGTATACGCAGAAGATGGTGGATATACTTGACTGGTATGACGTTTTTCTGTATGACCGCGCGATATCCTTTAACTCCAACGCGTTCATTGCGGAGAATCCGAGCACACCCAGCGACGTCCTGACAAGTATGTTTATCGATGACAGAGCGCTGTTCTCCTACGGTGAGATACACTCTCTCCAGGAGCTTCGTTCCATGGAGAGCGATTTCGGTATACTTCCCATGCCTCTTTATGACACGGATCAGGAAAGCTACCACCATACCATCAATGCTCAGGTTGCGGCAGTAATGACTGTTCCCACCACCAATCTCGATGCCGAAAAGACCAGCTATATAGTTGACTCTCTCGGCGCGGCAAGTAAGAATGTTCTTACGCCCGCGTATTACGATGTGCTTCTTCAGGGTATTGCGGCGCGTGACGTTCAGTCTCAGGTGAGCCTTGATATAATCAAGTCCACCATAGTTTATGATACTGTCTACGCGCTTGACAGGACAGTGGCGGATATGATGAGACTTCTCACAAATAACCGCAGTATAGACATGACCTCTCAGTGGAGAAGTAAGAAGGATGTAGTTGCCTCAAATGTAAATTCGGTCATCGAGAAGATACAGAAGGCGGGTAATTGACCCTGAGCAGATTTGGAGAGTTCAGATGAATATTTACGAAAAACTAAAATCATTGCAGGTACACATGGAGTCCTCGGCTTATGCCGCGAGGATACTGTGTCAGTTAAACTACGCTGTCAATCTGTCCGAGGCTCACGGAAAAAAATATCATGAGCTGCTTGAGACAGTCATTGATGCTCTCATTGCGAGTGTCGGTGAGGAGGGGGTTATTACAAAGACCGCCGCGCTTGCGGCGGAGCAGAGCATGATGTCTCTCGCGGCGGACGCTAAGAAATATACCGTCCACTGCGTTGCTCACGCTCATATAGACATGAACTGGATGTGGGGCTATCAGGAGACGGTGTCCGTTACCGTTGATACCTTCAGAACGGTTCTTGACCTGATGAAAGAGTATCCCGCCCTTACCTTTGCCCAGTCTCAGGCATCCACATATGAGATAATAGAAAAGTACGCGCCTTATATGCTGGACGAGATAAAGGAGCGCATAAGAGAGGGAAGATGGGAGGTATCAGCCTCCACATGGGTAGAGCCCGACAAAAATATGCCCTCGGGCGAGTCTCTGGCAAGACACATACTTTATACAAAGAGATATCTGTCGGGACTGCTTGATATTCCCGCGGAGTCCTTGACACTCGACTATGAGCCCGATACCTTCGGTCACAATATATCCGTTCCCGAGATATGCTCGGCGGGCGGTGTTAAGTATTATTACCACAGCCGCGGAAACGCCGACGCCCCCGATGTGTTCGTATGGCGCGGACGCGCGGGCTCAGAGCTGCTCGTATACCGTGAGCCTCATTGGTACAAGTCCTTTATTGAGTACAACATGCTCTGGGATACGGCTCTTCTTTGCGAGAAGAACGGCGTGGACTGCCTGCTGAATGTATACGGTGTTGGCGACCACGGCGGAGGACCGACAAGACGTGATATAGAGAAGATCATTACCATGTCCGAGTGGCCTATCATGCCCAATGTCATATTCAGTACATACGGAGCTTTCTTCGGACAGCTTGAAAAATGCAGAGCGTCGCTTCCGATAAGAGAGGGAGAGAGCAACTTTGTATTTGACGGCTGCTACACCTCCGAGTCAAAGATAAAAATGGCAAACCGTATTGCCGAGGACAGAATGTATGAGAGCGAGGCGATAGCGGCAGGAGCGCTGATGGCGGGGGGACAGAGCTTTAACGAGTCCTTCCGTGAGGCTTGGAAGAGCATACTGTTCAATCAGTTCCACGATATACTTCCCGGATCGGGAATTGCCGATACCAGAGAGCATGCCATGGGAAGATTTCAGGACGCGATGGCGGCTATCGGCACAAACGCAAACAGTGCCATGAGAGCTGTAGCGGCAAGGATCGATACCACCATGTACGATCTCAAGGATGATCCCGATTCGATCTCCCAGGGCGGAGGAGTGGGATTCGGTACAGGACTTCGCGGCTCGTATTCCATGCCCTATGTTGAGAGGGGGATGGGCAAGAAGAGAATATTCCATTTCTTCAATCCCACCGAATATAATTTTGACGGTGTGGCGGAGCTCATGGTCTATGACTGGAACTATGACGGAAATGCCGCTGTGTTCAGTGATTCCAATGGTCGGAAGGCATCCTGCAAGCTGCTTGAGCGCGGCAAGAAATATTGGGATCATATGTATAAGAAATACGCGGTCAGCGTAAAGATACCCGCTTTTGGATACGCTACGTATTCGCTTGACAGAGCGGAGGCGGGACCTGACAAGATCGCCGCCCTTTGCAACCAGAGAACGGACGAATACACGGGCGACGATATAGTTCTTGAGAATGGTCTTGTCAAGGCTGTGTTCGATCACCGCACCATGCAGTTGAAATCCTTTGTATCAAAGAAGTCCGGCAAGGAGCTTATCGCTTCTCCTGCTTGTACTTACCGCATGATACGCGAGAACACAGTTCACAAGATGTCCGCGTGGCGTGTGGGCGACTATATGAGCATCAATGATCTCAATGAGACCTGCGACATCCGTGTGTACGAGTTAAGCACGTGTGGTATCAAAAAATGGGTGAAATTCGATCTCCCCTTTGCACAGCGCTCCAAAATGGACGTTTGTGTCATACTCAGGGAGAACAGCAGTATTCTTGAGTTTGATACCACTGTTGATTATCATGAGATAGGCAACGAAAAGGACGGAGTTCCTCAGCTGGGCTTTACCGTTCCGCTTGGCTTCAAAGCAGATACCTGTAAGTTTGACGTACCCTTCGGCACGATTGAGAGAAAGTCCTTTGACTTTGATGTCCCTGCCAATTCCTTTGCGGTTCCCGTTACCGACGGCGCGTCGCTTATGCTTATATCCGATTCAAAGTACGGCTTCAGATTTACGGGAGACAGACTGTCATTGGCGCTTATACGTTCCTCATATCACCCCGATCCCTATCCCGAGTACGGTGTGCATCATATGCGTATCGGCGTGGGTATCTGCGAGGATACCTCTGACGGAGAGCTGTTCAGAGCGGCATCCGCCTTTGTGCATCCCATATGCGCCTGCGCCGCCGACATCGGACACAGAGAGGGAGAGCTTGCTCTTGACGGTAGCTTCCTTAAGGTGGAGGGCGACGTAAAGCTTTCTGCTGTAAAGACAGCCGAGGATTTCCGGGGAATCGTTGTAAGATTCTCCGATATCAGCGGAAGGGGAACGGACTTCGGTCTTACCTATGGCTGTGAGATAGCGGAAGCGTACAGCTGTGATATAAATGAGAATGCTCTCGACAGCTTGGCAGTGGAGGGCAATACTGTCAGAGGTCATCTCGGCGCTTATGAGATCAAGACGGTTATCGTGAAGCTGAAATGAATATGACGGCGAATTATCATACTCACACATATCTGTGCCATCATGCCACGGGTACTCAGCGCGATTACATCGAGAGGGCGATAGAGGCGGGGTGGAAGACCATTGGTTTTTCCGACCATGTGCCCATGCCTTTCCCCGACGGGCATCAGACCCGCTATCGCGTAAGGCTTGAGGATCTCAGATATTATATGTGGATACTTGAAAATCTCCGTGAGGAGTATAAGGACAGAATAGAGATTCTGATTGGCTTTGAGGCGGAATATTACCCCAGCTGCTTTGAAAATATGCTCAGGGTTCTTGAGCCTTACGCCTATGACTATCTTATTTTGGGACAGCATTATGTCAGAGAGGAATCGGAGGGAATATACTCATCAGATCCCACCGACGACCCCGAGATACTCCACAGATATGTGGAGACCACGCTTGAGGGATTGTCAACGGGGAAGTACACATACTTCGCTCATCCCGACATAATAAACTATACTCCAAACGATGATATCTACAAAAAGGAAATGACATATCTCTGTGAGGAATGCAAAAAAATGGACATTCCTCTGGAGATAAATATTCTCGGTCTTGAACCGAGGCGTGCATATCCGAGCGAACGGTTCTTTAAAATAGCCGCCGAGGTGGGAAACAGCTTTGTGCTCGGTGTTGACGCCCATCAGCTGAAGGCTGTGGGCAATATGGAGACCCTTGCCATGGCAGAGAACTTTGCGGCAAGGCTCGGCATAACTCCGCTCAAGACAGTAAAGATCAGAAATCCCAAGGGATAAAATAATTTTTAAGTAAAGGAAGAGTGGTTATTATGAAAAAATTAATTGTAATGCTTCTTACCGTAGCAATGTTATTTTCGGTATGCTCGGTATTTGCGTATGCGGCTGATGATGTTTCCACAATACCTGTGGGCAAATACAGCTTGAAATACGGCGGTTCTGCGATAGCGCTGAAAACCACGGTAACCTCCAAAACAGTAGCGGCAGACAAGCTCGCGGCTATCAGATGCACACTGGATACAACATACGATATTTCCTCGAAGGAATATCTGCTTGTCTGGATATACTGCTCCGATGTGAATAATGACAGCGCGGGCAACAAAGGCGACCAGCTTGAAATAAGAAGCAGCTCTAACGAGGACGCGGAGTCCTATCTGCCAAAATACAGCACGGGTGAGCCGGAAAAGCATAAGGTCAATATTACAGACAGCTATGGCGCGATGGTATCGGGCTGGAATCAGTATCTTATAAAAATGTCCGACCTTCTTATAACCAAAAACAACGGATGTGATATGACAGCGGTATGTCTTGTCGGTATGGTTCAGAGAACATCGACTAACGGCGGAGCAACTTACGCTCTCGGATCAGTGCATGCCGTAAATCTTGAGGATATCAATGTTATTGAAGAGGGAAGCGGCTATGATCACGCTCTTCCCAAGATCCCCGATGTAGGCGGTACTATCTGTGATGATGACATGTACGAGTACGGTACAAGCTACAGCAATTACGCGCTTAAGGCAACAAACAGCGCGGTACGCGTTCTCTGTAACAATGAATATGTAAAGTCAAAGTACGGCTCGGGACATTCAAGAGCTGGAATCAGCTTAAATAACGGCGCTACGGATGCCACTCAGGCAGTAGATGCCTCGGAGAAGGATTATTTCCTGTTCGCGATCTACATATCCGATATCAGTAAGGTGGATACGAATTACTTCAGTATAGAAGTCGCAAGCGCCGATAGCGGAAAATGGGGTGCAAAGGATGTCAATGAGCACAGTGTTGATTATTCGCATCTTGCTTTGGATTACGGCGGAGTAAAGTCCGGTTGGAATGAGTTCCTGGTCAAAAAGTCCGATTTCTATGTAAGTGCCGATGAAGGATGTCTTTTTGATAGCCTTGCGTATTTCGGACTGTATGTAAAGGCAAAGGAAAAGATCATGATAGCGATTACCGACGTATACGCGGTAGATCTTGAAGATCTGGACAGATACGCTCCTCTGGGCGGCCCTCTTTCAACAGATGTTCCCGAGCTTCCCGACGGTGAGCTTGCCGTAAAGGACGGCGGAGCGGCTAAGCAGTTGACAAGCGAGGTATACTCAGGAGTAACTACGGGCGCGGGAGCTATCGGTCTCGGAACGGCTCTGGAGAATCCTGTGGATATCTCTGATAAGGAATACATATACGTATGGATCTATTGCTCCGATACAAGAAAGATCAATACGACAACAAATACAGGAGATGAGATAGAGCTTACAAGCAGTGGCGCGTGCGATGTGGAGGAAAGCGCTATCAAGCTGTATAAAAACGCAAGTCTTTCCGACGATGAGGTCAACTTTCTCAACACCTCTTACGGCAGTATCAGAACAGGCTGGAACGAGTATCTTATAAGGATCGACGATTTTTCCGTAAAGACATCGGATGGCGGCTGTACGCTTACCGAACTTGATTACGTAAGATTGGTCGTAAGCGCTAAAGTGAATAATGTGGCGTTCGCCATGGGTCCTGTTTACGCGGTAAATCTTGAAGACCTCGAGCGCAACGAAGCTCCAGACTTCAAGGGCGTTCAGCTTAAGACAAATGCCGCAGATGCTTCCAGGTATGATATACGCTTTGTGGGTACAGGCTACAGTCTCGACCGTGAAAGCATAGGCTTCTATGTTACATGCGGTGACAAGGGAGTGAAGAGCGAGCTTACCACGGTCTACAGCTCTATTCGCGTAACTCTTGACAATGACGAGGTATATGACGAGCTTGCCACAAATCTCGGCGGTGAATATCTGTTCACTACGGAGATCACAGCGGTGCCCGTGGGAACTACCTTTGTCGTAACTCCTTATTCCGTAAAGGGAACAACAGAGCTTAAAGGCGAGGCATTCAGCGTGACACTCAACTCGGACGGAACGGTTACGGTCGCGGCTTACACAGGCGCGTGATCGGAGAAAGGTAAAGGTGATGATCATGAAAAAATATTACACTCCAAAAATGGTTCTTATAGACATTACAGATGATATTATGTCGGGCTCCGGACTTACTTTGGATATTCAGGACAACGGATCGAATAATAATAACTCCTTTGGCTTTGAAGATATGGGTCAGATAAGCTTATAAAAATAAAATTAATGATTGGAGAGCAACTATGAAAAAAATATTAGTAATGCTTATTACTCTGGCAATGCTGCTTTCAGTGTGCGCGTTATTTGTCTTTGCGGACGATACTGTTCCGGCAATACCCGCGGGAAAATACGGTGTGAAGCAGGGCAGCGCGGCAATAGTGCTGAAAACCACGGTAGACACTAAAACGGTAGCCGCAAGCAAGACAGCGGCTATCAGATGCGAGCTTTCCCAAACCTACGATATTTCGTCTAAGGAATATATTCTCTTTTGGGTCTACTGCTCGGATGTGAATAATGACCACGCGGGCAATCAAGGAGACCAGCTCGAAATAAGAAGCAGCTCCAATGAGGATGCCGAGTCTTACTTACCCAAATACGGTACGGGTAACGACAATCACAAAACAAACCTTACCGATAGCTACGGCGCGATGGTTTCGGGTTGGAATCAGTATCTTGTAAAGGTGTCTGATCTCCTTATAACCAAGAACGACGGATGTGACATGAAGGCGGTAAAGCTTGTGGGTATGGTTCAGAGAACCTCCGCAAACGGCGGAGCGACTTACGCTCTCGGCCCGGTATATGCCGTAAATACAGAGGATATTACCGAGGACGCAGGTGAGATCACACCTCCCGTAATAGATACCGCGGCTCCTCCCGCCGCTACTGAGCCCACCACACCTCCGGAAGCGGCGGAGCTGCCCGCTATTCCCGCAGGTGACTATGCTGTCAAGGAAGGCGGAAGCGCTATCAAGATGACAACAGGTATTGCTCAGAATACCTCCACGGGAACGGGTAACTGCGCGTTCAGACCTACTATGGCAGACGAGAAGTTTGACATTACCGGCAAGAAGTATCTTCTTGTATGGATATACGTGTCCGACGCGGAGAAGAACAACAATTCCAATCAGGGCGACTCTCTTGAGCTTACCAGCGGCGGAGCGTCCGACGTCAACGAGAGCGCGCTCAATTTCTATATGCACAAGACTCTTATCGTTCCCACTCTTGAGGCAAACTACCGCAAGCTTGAGACGGGCTGGAATCAGTATCTTCTGAAGCTTGACGATTTCGTACTCAACATGGATGAGAACAAGACTCTCACCAACGGCGGTGTGGGCTGTGATTTCTCTGCGGTCAACTATATCAGAATGGTAGTAAGAGCTAAAGAGGCAGGCGTTACATACGGACTTGGCGAGATCTATGCCGTAAATATTGAGGATCTTACCTATGACACAAGCGATCCCACGCTTGATCCCGATTACCAAGCCCCCGAGGATACTCTTGGATTTGACGATCCCGGGCTCGATCTCCCGGGTAATCTCGGTAACAATACTACAGAGGCAAGTGGCAATACCACTGCGGAGCAGACGACAGCAGGAGGTAATTCCACTGAGACGGCGGCGGGAACGGACGACGGTGGATGCGGTTCTTCCGTTGCCTTTATAGGTGTTGCTTCGGTAGCGGCTGTGGGAGTATGCGCGGCTGTTGTGTCAAGGAAGAAAAAGCAAGACTGATATTCACATATTAAGATAAAGGTGAAGCAATGGCAAAAAGGATTTTAATGCTGGCTATTGTCTCCCTGTTGATCATCGGAGCTCTCGTATCCTGCAAGGACGGGAGTTCCGATGCGGCGCAATTTGAGCCTGCTCAGATCGCCGATTCGGAGACTGTGCTTTATAAATTTATCCGCTCCGCTGATGCAAGCGAGACGGTAATAGCCGCTCTTCAAAAGGCTCATACGGGGCTTTATGACATGATGGGTGTCAGAGCTGTGATCAACACTACTGAGATCAAGGTGGACAATGTTGACGATCAGTTGGAGATACTTATCGGAGCTACCGACAGACGGGAGTCCGATGAGGCGGCTGACGAGCTTATGTACAACGACTGGTGCGTTCGTGTCATAGGTAAAAAGGTGGTAATCAACGCTCACAAGGAGGAAAATCTCGGCACGGCTGTTGATTGGTTTCTTTCCAATCTTGTCAAGAGCGATACAGGTATAAGACTTGAGAGCGAGTACACACACAAAGCGGAATACGCTTATTCGCGGGCGACGCTTGCGGGTACGCCTATAAGCGAATATGTTTTTGTAAAGCCAGCGTCGGCTACTGTTTTTGACGCCGATGCTGTGGAGCAGATACGTGTTATGATAGGCGAGCTTACAGGCTATTATCTTGATGTTATCACAGACGCGGACACGCAGACGGCGCATGAGATAGTTGTGGGCAAGACGTCAAGACCCATATCCGTTGAGGCTTATATGAGCGTGCTTACAACCATGCAAGGAAAGATACAGGTAAATGACGGTAATGTTGCCTTATATACGGGTAGCCGCACCGTACTTTCCGAGATCATTTCCAAAATGGAGGCATCTATCAAGGGAGAAAAGCAACTTGAGGCAGGTGATTTTTACACTATGGATCATACACCCACACTGCGGATCATGAGCAGCAATATTTATTTTGGTACAGAGGGAGGAGCGGATCATACCTATCAGAAGAGAATGCCCCGTCTGGCGCAGACGTATCTTCAGCTCAAGCCCGATATCATAATGCTTCAGGAGGCGAGAACTCAGCACTTCGGAGTATTGTATCCTCTTATTGACGACGAGTATTCATATGTGAATACCACCGCTTCCGACGGCAATGATATGCTGCAGAAAGTAGTTTACCGTAAGGGTAAATACACCGTAGTCAAGTCCGAATATACAAGATATGACACGGGAGTGTTGCCCTTCGGAATGCATGTGGTCATATTTGAGAGAGTATCGGACGGACAGAGATTTGCCGTTATCGACACGCACTTTGAGAGCGATCATGACGGAGACAACTCAGCAGAGCGCCGCAAGGAATGTCAGCAGATAGTAGACAGGATCAAGGCATTGCGAGAGGAATACCCCGATATTCCCGTAATAATGGGAGGCGACCTTAACTCCGAGAGCGCAAGCGATGTACAACAGCCGCTTACGGATTATGAGGTAATGAACGAGACACGCCTTGCCGCCGAGAATTACAGTGATCTCGAGCTTGGAACTACACATGGCAAATTCTTCT
>JAFTQL010000044.1 GCA_017462795.1 Clostridia bacterium | reverse complement strand
TACGGCATTCTCAATGCCGTTCCGTTGGCGGCAAGTAAATCGATCGTTCGCAAAATTCTTGCTCTCATTTTATCGTCAACGGACAAGAGAAATTCTTTTACAGGCTCGCTTCCGTCGGGCTTATCATAAAAAACAATCTCAAATTCCTGCATTTATAGTGTCTCCTAAAAATATGGGATTTATCCCTTACTTATATTATATGGGATTTATCCCATTTTGTCAATAGATTTTCACAAGTTTTTTCAAAAAAGATTTTAACCGTTTCTTATATCCCATAAGCATCGCCCCCCGATGTTCATATAAGAAAGCTCCTTACTTTCGCTAAGCAAAATTCGTATAATTTGACAAACAAAATCAAAAAATTGAAAAGATTCAAGCTACTATCATCTCGTTACAGAAAATTACCAATCGGTTGTAAGTTTACCGATTGGTAATTCTGTATATTATTCACTTGTTACTTTATATATATCGCACAAAAAATTCTTTTATTCTATAAACATCGCATCTCCAAAGGAGAAAAACCTATACTTATTCTCCACCGCTGTTCTGTAGGCTTCCATAACGTGTTCCTTATCATAGATAGCCGACACAAGCATAAGCAGCGTGCTTTCTGGAAGGTGAAAATTGGTTATCAACGCATCCACCGCCTTGAATTTATATCCGGGATAGATAAATATCCCCGTGTCCCCCGACATGGCGGGGATGGTGCCGTCCTCAAGAGCTACGCTCTCAATGGTACGACAAGACGTAGTACCGACACAGATAAGTCTGCCGCCCTTTTTCTTTCGCTCGTTTATGATCGCCGCGCTCTTCTCGCTCACGCTGAAAAACTCGGTGTGCATAACATGATCCTCGATCCTGTCCGCCTTTACGGGACGGAAGGTGCCCAGCCCCACATGGAGCATAACTGGAGCTATCGCTACCCCCTTCGCGCGTATCCTGTCAAGCAGCTCCGGGGTGAAATGCAGTCCCGCCGTGGGTGCCGCAGCCGAGCCCTCCTCACGGGCGTAGACAGTCTGATATCTGTCGTTTTCCTTCAATTGCTCGGTGATATAAGGCGGCAGAGGCATAAGACCGATGATGTGAAGTATCTCATAAATATTCGCGTACTTTTCCCGATCATAATCAAAGCGTATGATCCTGTTGCCCTCTTCAACTATGTCAACTACCTCACAGGTAAGCAGTCCGTCACCGAACACGGCTCTTGATCCGATCCTCGCTCTCTTTCCCGGCTTTACAAGCGTCTCCCATGTGTCCAGCTCATGCTGGCGGAGCAGAAGCAGCTCAAGTCCCGCCTCTTCTCTGCCCTCGGCATGTCCGTACAGCCTGGCGGGGATGACCTTGGAATCGTTGATAACAAGCACATCCATGGGATCAAGATAGTCAACTATATCGTGAAAATGCTTATGGTCTATTGTGTGATTCTCTCGGTCCAGCACCATAAGTCTTGACTCATCCCTCACCGCGCAGGGGTGTTGCGCTATAAGCTCCTCGGGCAGGTCATAGTAAAAATCGGATGTACGCAGATCGGTGTGGCTTCTTTGGTTAGTTATCATTTATGTGTTCCTTTCGCTTTTTGTCGTGTATTAAAAATATTTTTTAAGGAAATTTTCAAAAGTTATTGACAGATAGAAAAAGTTATGTTATTATAATGTAGTAAAACATATAATTTGGTAGAGGCGCGTTGCGCAACCGTTTTATGGCAGTGGTCGCCGTGACCGTTCAAGTCATATTGCGAGGGTGCGATGCCGAAGGTATGCCGTTGCGGCGGCGGCATGCACTGGGCTGTCCGATTCATAGTCGGCAGACTGTCATCAGAATTTTATAAAGTTTGATGGAGAGCTATCTGTTATTGTACTTTTATAATTAGGTCCCGTACTTATATTATATTACAATTTCGGCTGGTTTTCAACCGGTTTTTTTGTTTTTATACGAATATTTTAATTTTTTTGCAAAATCCGTCGTTTTATTTGATATCCGACGGTGAAAGGACACAACATGAGTAAGTTAAAACCCACAATTTTCACAGGCGCGGCAACAGCCATTATCACCCCTTTCAAGAACGGAGCTATAGATTATGACTCCTTCGGAAAAATAATTGAGGATCAGATCAAAAATAAGATCGACGCCATCGTGGTTACGGGAACTACAGGTGAGGCGGCTACCCTTACCCACGAGGAGCACTGCGAGTGCATCAGATTCGCGGTGGAAAAGATCGCGGGCAGAGTCCCCGTTATCGCCGGAACAGGATCTAACGACACCGCCTACGGTATCGAGCTTTCAAAGTACGCCTGCGAGGTGGGCGCGGACGCGCTTCTTCTGGTTACACCCTACTACAACAAGGCTACTCCCAAGGGTCTCATCAAAAACTTCCTTGAGACAGCAGACGCTACCGACAAGCCCATCATCCTTTACAATGTCCCCTCCCGTACAGGCTGCAACATCTCCCTTCCCGTCTATAAGGAGCTGGCAAAGCATGAGCGAATAGTTGCGGTCAAGGAAGCATCGGGCAATATCAGTACCATAGCCGAGCTTATCGCCGAGTGCGGAGACAGCTATGATATCTACTCCGGAAATGATGATCAGATAGTTCCCATCATGTCTCTGGGCGGTAAGGGCGTTATCTCCGTTCTTTCCAATGTTATGCCCGAGGAAACTCACAACCTCACAAAAATGTGCCTTGAAGGCAACTTCAGCGGCGCGGCAGAGCTTCAGCTCAAATATCTCAAGCTTATCAACGCTCTGTTCTGCGAGGTCAACCCCGTTCCCGTAAAAACAGCTATGGCTGAAATGGGATGGTGTGACATTGAGATGAGACTTCCCCTCTGCGAGATGGAGGACTCCAACAAAGCAAAGCTGATCGGGCTTATGAAGGAACACGGTCTTCTTTAATCTTTCAAAATCAAAGGAATTTAAAATATGACTAACATAATACTCTGCGGTTGCTCAGGCAGAATGGGCGATGCCGTAAGCCGCCTGGTCGCAGACCGCTCCGACGCACAGATAGTGGCAGGAATCGATATAAACACCTCCGCGGCGGCTCAAGCCTCGGGATTCCCTGTTTATCAATCCATATCCGAGTTTCCCGGAAAAGCCGACGTTATCGTTGATTTTTCTCATCACAGCGCCCTTCCCGCTCTTTTGGATTACGCTGTAAAGAACGGAACACCTCTGGTGATATGCACCACGGGACATACCGAGGAAGAGCTGGAGCTTATGAGATCGGCGTCTGAGAAGGTTGCCGTATTCTTCTCGGGAAACATGTCCATCGGAATAAATCTCATTATGGAGCTTTGCCGTCAGGCAGCCCGCGCGCTCGGGGATAATTTTGACGTTGAGATAATCGAGAAGCATCACAATAAAAAGCTTGACGCTCCCAGCGGAACTGCGCTCATGCTGGCGGATGCCATAAAGGGTGAGCGTGACAACACCGAATACGTTTATGAGCGTCATTCTGTCCGCCGTCAGCGCGATCCCTCGGAGATCGGTATTCATTCCGTTCGAGGAGGCACCATCGTCGGTGAGCATGAGGTCATCTTTGCCGGTAACAACGAAATGATCACCATCTCTCACTCCGCCATGTCACGTGAGATCTTCGCCGCGGGAGCGGTGAGAGCGGCGGTATACACAGCGGGAAAGACCGCGGGTATGTTCAACATGTCAGACGTCATCCACGGAAAATAAAATAACCAACAGAAACACGGTGATACGCTCTCCTGCGCGTCACCGTGTTTTTTTGCTGAATATTGGATTACCAAGCGTTAATAAGCATGTTAAATTAAGATCTGCCACAGATTTGATATCAGTATTGCAAAGAAGGCTGCCGCGTATGCGACAGCCTTTTTTGTATAACAAACTATTGAATTTATTAGTCTGCTGTAAGTCCGGAACGCTCGATACCCTGTACAAGGTACTTCTGACAGAAGAGATACATTACTATCAGCGGAGCTATTATCATAATTCCGCAGGTATTTCTTATCGCAGAGTAGTACAGGTTCTGTCCCGCGTAGTCGTTGGTAAGCGATGTGGGAATTCCGACGATCTTGGGCATGAGAACTGTCTTTGTTGTTGTAAAGAACAGTCCCGTGTAGAAGTCGTCTGTCCACTGCCAGGAGAACGCGAACAGGAAAACTGTGATCATCATGGGCACGGAAAGCGGCAGAATGATGGTAAGGAAGGTATGGATAGTACCCGAACCGTCAATATACGCGGATTCCTCAAGCTCATCGGGAACGCCTCTGAAGAACTGACGAAGCATAAAGATGTAAAGTCCGTTCTTAAACGCGAGTCCGCAGATGGACATGATGATAAGCGGCCAATAGGTATTGGTGAGCGTAAGTCCCTGCGCTGTCCACTTCTCAAACGCCTCGATCTCAGGAATAATATCGACCACTCCCTCAAGCAATGTGATATCCGTGAAGGGGATCTTGATTCCGCCGCCGTCAAGGAAACCGAATATTCCGAGAATATCGAAATAACGGAAGTTCATGAACAGCGAGAGCTGAAGTGTCTGGTGAGGTATTACCAGCGAGAAGATAACTGCCAGGAATACGAACTTATTACCCTTGAACTTAAACTTTGCGAGACCGTATGCTACAAAGCAACATACAAATGTCTGAATCAAAGCTGTGCTTACGGACAGGAACAAGGTATTTGTAAATGCCTGCAGATAGTTCTGCTCTGTCCATATAGCCTTATACATATCAAGGGAGAAATGCTTGGGTATGAGTCGAACGGTAACGTCAACGAAATCCTCGGGTGCCATGAAAGAACCGGCGATCTTCGTAAAGAAGGGGAAAAGTACGATATAAGAGATACCAATGAGAAGTACCAGTCTTATGATATACCAGATAACCTTCTTGAGGAAAAACAGTGACAAGAATTTCGCCTTGAGACGTTCCTTCAGAGGAGATCTGTCAAAATCAACTTTTATTTTGTTCTTTGACTCTTTACGAACAGTAGGCTTTTTCTCAATATTTTGTGCGTTCATATTATTCTCCTCCTTTCTTAATCACGTCTCTGATAGAATACGAATGCGGAGCATACACCGGCAACCACTGCTATGATCGCAAGAACGATCAGGAAGTACATCCATGCCATTGCCGAGCTGAGCACGTTTCCGTTTGCCTCTTGGTACGTATTTGAAATAAATTTCATGACTACGTTGGAATCCGTTGTGAACGAGTCTATGACTGTATAGACCGCGTTTACGAGGATCATCGGGCTTATCATCGGGAAGGTGATCTTCCAGAAGGTCTCCCAGGAGGTCGCGCCGTCGATCTGTACGGACTCATAGATAGCGGGAGAGATAGACTGAAGTCCCGCAAGGAATATAAGCATCTGTACACCGGAACGGTTAACGATATCGTAGATGTTGTTGATAGCAACAACAACGTAATCAACCAGTCCCTGTCCTACCGCCATTCCCTGGAACATCTGTTCAACGTCCATTGCGGAAACGATCTCGGACGCGGTGCTCTGTCCCGAACCGTCCTCAATACCGGAGGCATCCTCCATGTAATCGGAAAGCACGTTCTGAGACTCGATAGACTCCATAATACCTGTAGAGAGGATTACGGGGATAAAGAGGATAGCACGGAATACCGCACGTCCCGCCATCTTCTGGTTAAGAAGCACTGCCATAAACAGCGAGAAGATGAGGATCATGGGGATATCAAGTATCATGTCCCAGATTCCCGTAACAAGAGTTTCAACGAAGTCGGGATTTACAAAGAGCGCTTCGTGGTAGTTATTCCAACCGGCGGGGATCAATTCAAATCCCCCTCCGGCAAGAACCTTAATTGTATAGAAGCTGTAACGGATGGAATCGTATACTACCGGAAGATATACCAGGATAAATCCGAGAACAAAGGGCATTACGAAAATCCAACCGGCGCGTGCTTTACGCTTGTCAAGAGAGGCATTCTTTTTTCTCTTAGGCGCCTTGATCTTTACATCAGTTGTCATTTGATCTTACCTCCCTTTCATTAGTTAGCCTGCTTAAGGACAATATATCCGTAAGCATCGATTGTGTAGGTTGTACCGTCAAGATCAACTCTTACGGCATAGTTGTTGAAGTTGAGAAGGAACGCTGTTCCGTTTTCGTATACCTCGTAAACGATCTTGTTATCATCGGACTCGTAAACGGGGGTATCGATCTTCTCATATACGGGAGCTTCCTCACCCTCTTCCTTGATCTCATAGCTGTATGTACCAAGAAGAAGTGTGGGATCGGTCACGTATGCATCACCGACAACCTGAAGTGCGTTGATAGCCTCAGCAATCGTCTTTGCGACAGCGGCTGCGTCATTGCCCGCGCAGACAATGTTTTCGTTGATCTTGTCAAGATTTGCGAGAAGCGCTTGTCTTGCGGCATCGGAAAGCATTTCATCATTTGTGATAAGCTCACGATACTCAACGCTTGCCTTGGTGTATTCCTTGCAAAGTCTTACAAGCTCGCCGAGATATGCGTTAGCAGATGTGTGGAGCGTTGCCAGATTGCTCAGATATGTGCCGTTTGCGGCATTGTTGAACTCTATGAGAGCGGTCTCATATGCGTTCTTCTTGTCATTATCAGTGGGATCAGCATCGTAATCAGCCTTGAGAGCCGCAACAGAATCGCTCATTGTCTTCAGAGTTTCAACATCTGTCTTTACAGCCTCCAGAGCTGTTTCATAGCCCTTCTTAGTAGCGGAAAGTCTGGATGTTTCATCGCTGTTAGCGGCAACAAGCTCATCAACAACATTGGCGATCTCTGTTCTCGCCTCTCTGTACTTATCGATCTCAGCCTCGGTCTGAGCATCCTTGATAGCCTGCTCGTTCTTGATAGCTGTGTCGATAGCGTTCATAGCGTCGTTGATGATCTCATCGTCATCGGGAATACGGGTTCCTTCAACGAACTCATGCTCAACGATGACACTTGTCTGAACTCCGCTGAGAGCGTCGTTGATCTCATTATAAAGAGCTACAACGTCGTCAAACCAGATGTCGTATCTGATGGAGTAATACTGGCTGAGAGTGATCCATTCCTTGAGGTTGTTGGTATTCTGATAGGAGAGGATAAACTTAAGACCTGCGCCACTCTCGATAGCCTTGAGCAGAGCATAATCAATGTTACCTTCCATATTGATAGGAGTACCCGCAAACTCAACGTAACCGTGAAGAACGATTCCGAGGAAAGGAACCGCAGCGGCAGACTGAGCATAACGGCTGGAGTCAAGAGCTACATCGGTGATGTAGTCAACATACTTCCATGAGTACGCGTTACCGCCCGCGGTCATTACCTTGTTGTAATTCTCATCGAGATATGCGAACGCGTCTACTGTAAACGACTTGGAGTCCTCACGGTTGTAAGGCTCATCCTCGTCAAAGTCAGAGTTGAGGTAAGATCCCAATGTGGAAACGGAAATTCCGATGGGCTCATACTTGAGATAGTTCTCGGTGAACTTCTCATAGAAATGGCTGAAGTATGCGGGAGACAGCGCAAGCTCGAAGTAGCTGATGTATGTCTGCTTGGTAGCGCTGTAATCGCGCTTACTGGAGTAACGGTCATCAATGGTCTTTACAGCATGCTTCTTGAGGCTGAGACCGTCAAACCAACCGTCGTTCTGTGTGAATACAAAGTCAAAGTCAGGGAATACTCCGAAGCCCTTCTCCTTTGCAACCTTGAGAAGCTCTTCAAAATCATACTCGCCCTCAACAGCGTTTTCCCACTTAAGCTTGTATGGAACCTTTTCATATTCCATACCGCCGTCGGTATAACCTGTCATGATGAAGTTGATGTTGCTTACACCCTTGGTAGACAGCTGGTCGTACATAGTAACGATATCATCAAATGTCGTAAGAGGAGTAACTACATCAAAAGGAATGGAAAGGAATCTTTCGGTGGTCAGAAGAGCGCCGAATGTCTCGATGTAAAGCGGAATATCTTCCTTTACATCAGCATCCGTAAGTCTTGTGAGGACACCTGTGGATTCAAGATATTCACGGTATGCCTTAGCCATTCCGAGATAAGATGTCTCGTAATAGTCACCCTCGGCAATGTTCTTTTCAGCAGCAACATCGTCATCGGTAAGCATAACGTATCTGATCTTATAGTTTCCTGTGTACTTTCTCGCGGAAACGACCGTCCATGTGTCGTTCTGTCCTACGGAGATAGCGTCTGCGACGTTATAAGTATCCTGAGGTCTGGGGTAAACTATCATACGAACGGTATTGTACTCACTGGTAGTTACCGCGTGGTAGGAGGAAAGCTCCATAAGAGCGTCTCCCTCTTCAACGATAGCGACAAATTCTCTGTCCTTATATTCGGCAACAGCCTCTTCCTCGCTTGCCGCCTCAACACTTCCCTCCTCCTCTGTTACGGGAGGCTGACGGAGTGTCATGTTTTCGGTCTCAACGATACCGAATACGGGGTAACGAAGTATCTCCTGGTGTGTACCGGAAATGGTATGGTAAGCATAGTCCTGACCGTAGACCTTACCGGTAACAGTTGTGGACGCGCCAAGATCGGTGATTTTTTCAAAGTCAAAGAGCGTACCCGATCCGTCGGGGAACAAGGTATAACCGGAGTTATCTATAGCAAAGCTGCCATCCTTGTTGGAGCTTGCGCCCGTTCCCATGTAAGGAAGTATCTCGATGCTGTAGAGCTGATAGAGAGACTCGTTGAAACGGATACCGTTTGCGGGAAGTCTTACTGTCATGCCCTGCTCATCAAGTGTATACTCAAGAGCCATCTTGAACAAAGGAGGATTCTTATCCTCAGCCTCATACTCGGTGAGCATGTGGTCAGCGTCAAGCTCTTCATATGTATACTCGGGGCAGTATGTCTTGATAAGGTTTTCAATATTCGCCTTCTCGACCTCGGAGGTAGAGGAGTCGAGAACGTAAATAGCCATCTTTCTTGTAATGGGGAATGCGATGTACATCTGATCTCTCAGAGTCTCAACAGCCACAGCGTTGGGATCCTGAAGCTCATAATATGCCATCAGCTTTTTGAAGAGGAACTGTGCCTGAGCATCGCCCGATTCATTAACAGCCGCTTCCATTACGTCTCTGATCTTTGTTTCAAAAGCGGTTTTTTCAATGTGTACGGGAACCAGCAATCTTGCTTCCTCACGACCGATAGTATACTCAACACGGATACCGTTCTTGATATTTCTTACTACGATCTGTCCTCTGGAGGATGCCCATGTAAAGCTGTAGTAGGTGTTATCCTCACCGGATGCGATGTCGATGTACTTGACCACCAGCTGAGACATGAGCTGTGTCTTGATACCGCCCTCATTTGTCTTGCTCTTGAGCTGAGACATATCGCCTGTAGCGGTAGAATCACCTATTGTATAGGGGTTTGTGAAAAGTATTTCACCTGTAGCGATACAACGGGTAGCGACCTCTCCGCTGTATGCGTCAACATAAAGCTCATAGCCGTCCTTCACAAAGCGAAGATCCATGTACTCAAGCTTATCCTCGGGGGTGTAGATCACCTTTGTGCCGTCGCCGCCCCACTTCTTGACCTCTTTGGTCTCCTCGTTTATTTCAGCGGCAACGATGCTGTCACCCTTGAAGTAATGGAGGGTGGGCTGAGAACTGGAGGTCTTCCAGCCGCCCGCGGGCTCTGAAACGTGTCCTTCTGTGATTGTACCGGTCTCCTCAGCGGATGTGACAAATGTGAAGGCACTCACGAGCATCAGTACAGCTAAGACAGTCGATATTATTTTTTTGAATTTCATCTTTATCTTTCCTCCTGTCTGCTACATTCTGAACTGAAGTTCCGTCACAATATTTGTTACAAAGCTTACAAGCTTTCCAAGCAATGTCGAGAACAGAATTGCGACAAACATAATTACGATCATACCCAGAATCGTTCCGAGCGTTGTGAGAACATTCTTACCCATACCGTAGTCGTGGGTTACCATCATTCCGAAGAAGATGAGTATTCCCGCCCAGATAAACGCGAACGTGTTGACAACCGAGAGGATGTCAAGCTCCTCGGTAACGAGGAAGTTGGATGCGATGGTGGTGGGTATGAGAATAAGCACCATAGGCATCAATGCGTAACATGTTGCGATGAAGATATCCTTATAGCTTCCTTCACCGTCAAACAGTGTAGTCAGACACCAGTTAGCGATAGTCCAGAGAGCGAAGGGTGCGCCAACACTGAGGATAACTCCGAAGATGGTAGCGTATCCGCCCTGAGGATTGAGCAGGTAGCCCTGACCGATAGCCTGATAGTAGAATGCCACAACGGTCATCGCGAGAATGGTTATCGCGGCTCTGAGTGATCCGCGCTTCTCATGCTTAAGATCCCAGAATCCATCGAAGGGATGGAAGATAACATGGAATACATAGATAAGCTCCTGACCGTAGGTCTTCTTCTCACCGGAGGTAGCAACTCTCTTGTTGACCTTCTTGGCAAACTTCATGAATTTGGACCAGACAAGGCAAAGAGCAACGACCGCGACGGGAACAAGAATAATGAACTTGGACAGCCATTCTTTTCTCAGATCCTTATATGCTACGGAATAGTTAGAGGTATCATATGCGGACTGATAATACTCAATAGCTTCCTCAAGCTGGTTGCTTCTGTAAAGCGCGTTACCGATTCCGATATATGCCGCGTCGAAGTTGGAGTTTCTCTTCAGGATCTCCATCCAGTCATTGATAGCCTGGTCATAACGGCGCTCATTCTGATTCTTCAATGCGTTTACGAGAATATCACCGTACTCGGTCCTTTCATAAACTGTAAAGGATTTTGCTGTCTTATCGAGAAGAAGCATGTTATCACCCTGGTAAACGATTCCCGCAAGACCCTTGCTGGAGATGTTACCGAGCTGACGTCCTGTATCACCGAAAGCGAACAGCAGGTTACCGTCATAGTCATAGGTGAATACCTTGCTTCGCTTCTGGTCGATAATGGACCATGTCTTCTCAGGACCGCAGGCAACGTCAACCACTGTGGATACGCCGTAGATGGTATCGGAAACCTGAGTCTTGGAGGTATCTATCTCACCGGAAGGCGGATAGAAGCCGTTACGTCTCATGATCTCCTCGCCTGCCGCGTTAAGCATCTTAACGGGAGCGTAGTCGCCTGCCTTTGACTTGGAGTTAATGGCAGACTGAACATTGTTCTCATCAATAGACGAGGTAGTTACATAGATAAAGTCACCTGTAAGTGTAATGTTGTTGAACTCGGTTGATACGAGTGTTTCGGAAAGTGCTCTCTGCTCGTCAGTCTGGAATCTTCTCCAAAGCTGATCCCAAGCGGAGATAACGACCTTCTGCGCTCCGATAAATCCTGTAAACTCACCCTCATCGGTCATAACGATGATACCCTGATAGGTTGTTGAGGATACAACGTAAAGTCTGTCATAGGGGTCGACCGCAACCGCGACAGGCTTGTATACCGCGCCTTCATCAAAAAGCTCGGACTCAGGCTGAGGAATTACGGAGAGGAAGTTACCCTCATGGTCAAAGGTAACTATTCTGTTGGCGTTTGTATCGCAAACGTAGATCTTTCCCTCAACCAATTCACCGGCAACAGTCTTATCGGGAGTGATGAACACACCCTGAGGAGCGGTAAGGTTATCGGGAACACCCTGATCGTTTACGAAATCGCTGATAATGTATTTGAGCTTATAGTATCTGTCCAGAACCACGATACGGTTATTGTCGGTATCGGCGATATAAACATTAAGGTTTTCGTCGACCTCAATATCCGAGGGGTTGGAGATCGTTGTTTCCAGTCCCATATACGCGGAGTCGATAGACTTTGCAGGTGTATAAGCATCGGGAGAGTACAGTGCTGTTCCGTCAATTGAGTAGGTGTAGGTCTGGTAAGGAGCGGACGCGCCTACAGGAAGAGCAAGTACCATAACGATAGCAAATATCATGCAAATGACTGCTGTTATCTTTTTCATATTGTCCTCCTGTAAATTAGTCCTTCATACCACTCGAACCCATGGTCTCAATGATGTTCGACTGAGTAATAACGAATACCAAGATCGGTACCATCATCATTACAACGATGGAAGCGGCGCTGGCGCCCGCACGCTTGATTCCTCCGGCGGTGATCTGCTGAATAGCGTAGTTCAGCGACTTGAGCTGCTCGGAGTGGATATACATGGACGCGCCCTGATTCCACAGATCCTGGAACGAGTAAACTATAAGTGTAAGCCAACCGGGCTTAACCATAGGCATCGCGATGACCCAGAATGTCTTAAGCTCGCTTGCGCCGTCAAGACGGGAGCTTTCAAGAACCGCGTCGGTAACATTGGTCTCCATGAACTGCTTCATGAGGTACAGACCAAGTGTTGTTCCCCATGCGGGAATGATTATTGCCCAATAAGTATCAATGATCTTAAGTGTACTCATAAGAAGGAAGCATGTAACAGCCGTAACCGTCTTATGGAACATAAGAGATGTTCTTACGAGCTTAAACATCGTCTTACCGCCGGGGAAAGCTATCTTCGCCATGGCATACGCTGCCATGGAGGAGAAGAACAGGTTTCCTACAGTACCGGCTACCGAGGTAAATACTGTGTTGAATATGTATCTCGAGAAGGGTACGAGACCGCCGCTCATAAGAGTGAACAGGTCTTTGAAGTTTTTGAATGTGGGGTTACTTACGTAGAAACGGGGCGGGAACATCCAAAGCTCGTCAAGAGGCTTGAGAGACTGGATGATAACATAATACATGGGAAGGAACATAAATATTCCGAGTATTACGAGGATAACTGTAATTCCCGCGTCGCCTCCTCTGGATCGCGCAAGTACGACTTTATGTTTTCTTGTTCTTAACTTTGCCATATCACGATCCTACCTTTGAAAGTACTTTTTTAACCAGTGCGTTACATCCGATCATCACCGCGAAGAGCACGACCGCTATCGTGGATGAATAACCGATCTCAAAACGCTGGTTACCGTAGTCATCCAGATGGTGAACTATGGTGTGTGCCGCATAGTCAACCGACGGAAATCCGCAAAGCGCGGTAACTACTGCTCCGAAGCCGAAAGAGTTTGTAATGGACATGACCGCACCGAACATAAGCTGGGGCTTCATGTTGGGAAGGGTGATGTACCAAAGCTCCTGCCATCTGTTTCTGATACCGTCAACCGCGCCTGCCTCAAACTGAGCCTTATCGATTCCCTGCAGACCTGCGATAAAGGAAAGGAAGGATGTACCCAGCGAGGTCCAGATAGCGACCACTATACACAGAGGCATTACCCAGTCCGCGTCCTCGAAGAACGCGATCTCCTTGGTTATGATACCAAGCTTCATAAGCCAGGCATTTGCCCAACCGTAGGAGTCAGCCGAGAAGAGTGTACCCCAAACGAGGTAAACAGATCCGGAAATAGAAGGGGCGTAGAAGATCAGGGTTACGATAGCTCTGATCTTGGGGGAAAGCTCATTGATGAACCACGCGACCATCAGTGACATGATGTAAGATGCAGGTCCTACAATAGCGGCGAAAATAAATGTGTTTTTAGCTGCGATAAGGAATATGTCATCATCAAGGAACAATCTTATGTAGTTGTCCAGCCAGACAATATTCGGTAATTCGAGCATGTTAAAGTCTGTAAAGCTGATTACGATCGAGAGTACAACAGGCAAGACAGTGAATGCGGTGAAGACGAGCATGTAAGGAAGTACCATAAGATACGCTACCTTATTACGCTTCATCTCTTTCCATGTCCACTGAGCCTTGCTCATGTCTTTACGCGATACAGCTTTTTTCTCTGCCGTTTTCTGTGACATGTACTTCTTTCTCCTTAATTAGATTTTTGCTTAATATATTATTTGTAGTTTTCGTACACTTCAAGAGAGTTCGCAGCACTTCTCAGATCCGAGGCAGCAGCGCCGAACAACTCGGCGTTAAGCGCTTCAAGAGCATCCGCAAGAGATCTCAGGGATGCGTAATCCTCTGTTGTATATCCTTCGATCAGCTTAATGATGTTGTTGTAAGTATCATCATAAGCCGAGCTGTAGGACGAAGAGTCACGAATTTCAAGCAACTTGGTTTCTGCTTCAAGCATACGCTTCTGAGCAAGTGTCTGACCGTCGGCAAGAGTCTCAAGTCCGAATTCCTCACGCTTACGTGTGATCTCTACGTTGATGGTCTTGATGTAGCTCTGCATCTCTGTTACGGGGTCTGCGTTATTATTGTAAGCCGCGAGGAACGCAAACTGTGTATAACGCTCAACGATGTAACGTCCGGGGTAGTTAGGAATAGACGCGAGGTTGTTGAACTGAAGCGAAAGCTGAGCATATTCCTCAGCAGTCCAAGGCAAGCTCTCAAGAGCCTCCATGTTAGCTGTAGCATGCTTACCGGAAGGACCGAGGATAGCAACCATCTCGTTACAGTAGTCGATCTGACACTGAGAGCCGGAATGCCACTTCATGAAGTTCCATGCGCCGTCCACGTCCTCACAGCCTGTGATCATAACGATAGCGGAGACTGTAGAAACGGAAGAGTTGTTTATGTTACCCTCTTCATCGGCGTATCCGGGAAGCGGGTAGAAGCCCCACAGACCTTCGATCTCGGTAGCAAATACCTTAAGCTGGTTATATGTTGCCGCATATGACGCGAATCCGATAGGCATCTCACCTGTTCTGAATCGGTTCGCGAAATCGTATTTATAGGGGAAGGAATACATGGTGAACATTTCACACATGGTGTTGAACGCCTCAAGAGCTACGTTGGAATCAAGGTTGATCCTCATTCCGTCATCAGCGAAAAGGTCGCCGCCGAGCTGGTAAAGGAATACGTTCTCGTCCTTTGTCATACCCACCTGCATGTTGTTGGACTGGAGTACGGGAATTATCTCCTTAACATCGTCCCATGTCTGAGGAATTTCAAGGTTGAGATCCGCGAAGATATCCTCACGGATAAACATCATTGTGAAGTTCTGTGTTTCGGGAAGTCCGTAATAATGAAGCTCTCTTTCAGCATCCTCGATACCGAGAACCAGCATAGCCGCTTCATTAAATTCGGCGGTAGCCTCCTCAAATCCGTCAAGCTCCTCGATCTCTATCAAAGCTCCTCGGATCGCGTAGTTGATAACCTCGTTTTGTCCCAGACCGATGTAAACATCAGGACCTCTTCCGGAAAGAATGGAAGGAAGCAAGGTCGAGCCGGCGACAAGCTTGAGGTCGATGGTCGTACCTGTTGAGGGAGTGAAGTTGTTATTGATAAGTCCTCTGATAACCTGAGACTGGTCACGTCCGTACGCAAGCCATACCTCGACCGCGCCAACATTCTCCGTTTCGGTTATAGCACCCATACGGTCGTAGTTACGGAAGAAGCTCTGGAAGAAGCTTACAAACTCGTATACAAGCGCTTCCCAGAAGCTTGCCTTGGCCTTGGGCAGTTCTGCGTCGTCAGCGCTCTGAACCACAATGTAATCAAGGATAAGAGGCTGAGTCTTTGCGTCGGATACCCATGTACCGAGAGAACCGATGTATGTCTTGAGCTGTTCAAGGTTCTTTGCGACCGCATCGTCATCAAGACCCATATCATTGAGAAGTCTTGCGACCTTATCAAGTGTAGCGGTCATAGAGCTCTTTACGCTCGCCTCGGCAGCAAGCTCGGCGGAAATAGCCTCGAGTTCTCTGGACTGAATGATCATATCCTTGATGGTATCGGGCATTACACGGGAGAATCCGTAGTCACGATACTCATCGGGGTTTGTACCCGTCAGCTTGAGGATGTTGAGGTAGTCACTGTTGATAGAATCCAAGGAATTCTGAACACGGTTGACTATCGTACCCATATTTCCGAGAGTTACCTCAAAGCGAAGTGTATAAACAACTCCTGCCTCAAAGTAAATATCAAAGTTGCCGTTTGTTCCGTCCGTCAGCTTTCCCGACTGCCAATCGGAGGAATAATTAAACTGAAGTCTGCCGGCTTCCTCAAAAGGAATACCGTTGTAATAGCCCTTGTCACCGGGGTTATTGTCACTGAATATGTACAAGGATCTGGAAGCGTACATACCGTCAAGCACATTCTGCTTGAATCTTGTAGCTATATTGTACATACCGCTGTTATTTACCTTAAACTTATATTCGATCCACTGACCGGACACCTGCCACTTATCGCCACCGATAACATTAAGAACCGTTCTGTCGGTAGCGGAGGGAGATGTGATAGCGCTTGTGGTATCGGATACAGGATAGATGGTCTGAGAAGACGTAGCCGAAGGATATTCAGCCTCCATCTTTATCTTGTCCGTTCCGGCAGCCACACCCTCGTACTGCGCAAGATATTCCGCATATGTAAGAGTATCCTCGCAAGGAACAAGTCTGATCTTGGAAATGACCATAGGCTCGTTTACGGACTCCAGAGAGATGGTGACCTTCTCATGATCCTCATCAGGTCCGACAACAAACTCGAACGCGCCCTGCATGAATCCGTTGGCATCCTTGAACGTATAGGTCGTCCACTTGGGAGCCTGAACAAGGCTGGAGCGGATCTCATTGAGATCTATATCCTCGGAGAAGAATCTGAGAGCCAGCTCATCAATAAGACTTGCCGAATCGGCAGTCCAGTATTCGGGCATCTTATAATTAATGATAGTTTTGCCGCCATCCGTAACCGCCTCTGCTTCAATGCCGAGCTGAGCAGCCTTGGTAAGATAGTTGTCCTTGTTTTCCCCTTCGGGAACCTCAAAACTGCCATCCTCATATACGTTCTTCCATATCTTAGCGATAGTAAGATAACGCGCTTCAGCAAAAGGAACGCCGTTGTTGAGCTTGAGTATTCTCTCAATGGATGCCGATTTGTTTTCCACGGGATAGCACTCAATGATCAGATTGTATCTCTTCGCCTCAGTGATCTCATCGATCGTCCAGGTAACAACACCCGACGAAGGCGTATAGAGTCCCAATTGACCGTCGAACTCGCCGATGAACGCGGTGTTCTTATCAGCGTTCTCAACATCGTCCACCTTTTCCGGGACACTCGAAACCCCTGCTGTTGTTACATAAGTCAGGTTCTTCGTAGCGTCGATCTCGATCTCGCTGTCGGCTTTGGGTACACCGCTGTTCTCAGCTATGTACTCATTGTACGAAATTGCATTCAGCAACTCTTTGATGTCACTCGTGGTAACATCCGTTATGGAGCTGTCGGACGCGCCCGCAGAGACCGCGCCGCCACATAACAGAAAGACCAAAGCCAGCATCAGAGCTGTAATTCTTTGAAATTTCGTCGTTTTCATTCAAATTTCCTCCTGGTTTTTGTTTCGGAAAATGTCGGGAACACATTTCCCCATAAGTTTTCGATGATACCATCGTTTACCGTTTTCTTCGCAGTATAGCGCACACCGCGGGAGCTCGTAAAGAGCCACTCAGCAGCGCGTCTGAATTGCCCTCACAGAGGCGCAAGCTCGGCATGAATGCGCACCTGTCAAGGCAATTGACTACTTCAAAGGCAGTGCTACGGTTAAAAATGACACTGCTAAAGACACCTCTTGTCCGTATTACGGAAGAGATGCCCGAATTTCCACACAAATATCTTACCATATATTAGCCCAAAAGTCAAGCAAAGGTTTTTCGCCACCACTGCCCCGGCAATCCAAAATGTCGTCAAGTGAATTTTTTGTGAACACAGCAAAATCGTCGTTTTTACATTCATAAATCATCAACGTCCACAAATGTAATTTTAATTTACTACAAATTGTGCTTATTTCTTGCGCTTTTGTGTTATTTTTGTTGATTTTAACTTGTAATTTTAAAGTTCGGCAGACCACAAAATCATGCGGTAATTTTCTTTTACCGTGCTTCAATCTTCACGCTGTTTTTGAATTGTGAAAACGACATGATTTTTTGTTGATATTACACAAAAATCTCATCGTATTTTCTACATCCTGAAAAATCAAACAAATTTTTGATTTTGCTCTGTTTTTTTGAAACTTTTTTGGCTCAGTCAAGAGCAAAACCAATATTTTTACAGCTAAATTCTATTTATTTACATTTCTTACAGTTGCGCCCATTTTGCGTTTTAAGGCCCCAAAATCTTCTTTTCCCGGCAATCGTAACGGTAAAGACAAAGCCCCGAATAACATAAATTCCCACACAGAAATTCATGACAATATTCCATTCATAAAGTCCACAAAGTCATAAAGCAAGTCATAACGCGAATATGTCTGCCCAGAACAATGAATATTATGCATATTCAATTATGCGTCCCATATTCCGACAACGATCGACCGTCAACAAACAAAAAGCGTGTCGGACCGCAACCGCCTTTCCGACACGCCGTGTGTAATATTATCAGCCCCTCAAGACCCCCTCAGCGTAGGAACCCGTTTACGATCTCTTCCTCCGCTTCTTTCTCGGTAAGCCCGAGAGTCATCAGTTTTATGAGTTGTTCGCCGGCTATCTTTCCAATAGCAGCCTCATGAATGAGAGACGCCTCGGGATTAACGGCGAGTATCTCGGGTATTGCCGCCACCGTAGCCTGATCCATAATGATAGCGTCGCACTCGGTATGTCCCGAGCATTTTGAGTTACCCTTGATCCTTGAGACAAATTTCTGCTTTGAGTTGTCCTTGGCGACCGCGCGGGAGATGACATGCGTACCCGATCCATCGCCATTAAGCTCAACATCAAACTCCGTCTCCGCGTATTGCTCGCCGTGAGTCATGATCTTCTCGCGGACAACAAGCGTTGCATTTTCCATCAGTTTAGCCGCCGTCACTCTCTTGGTGGAATCAACGCCCTTTATCTGAGCTGTTTCCATTTCCATATAAGACCCCTCAGCCATTTCAACATATGTTGTGGGGTTCATCAGATTACGTCCGTTACCGTCGCCCTCGCCATAGTGCTTTTCTATATACTTGCATTTTGCATTTTTCGACACAAAAAACGAATGTATTCCGCTATGCTCCGAGTCCTCCGAGCCTCCGTTGTGTATACCGCAGCCCGCCACAATGGTAACATCGCAATCCTCACCGATATGAAAGTCATTATATACCAGCTCCTTGAGTCCCGTCTGCGACAGGATAACGGGTATATGCACGCTTTCATTCTTAGTTCCCGGCTTAATATAAATATCTATTCCGGGCTTGTCCTCTTTTTTTACTATTTCAATATTCTCGGAAGAGTTCTTTCCGTGAAGGCTTCCGTTTATTCTCAGGGAATACGCCCCCTCAGGGATCTCATGTATACCTGCGATCTGCTCAAGAAGATCCTGTTGTATCTTATCCATACCGCACCTCCGTCAGGAATTTCCCGCAAAGCGACAGCTTGCGCGAACATCCATAAGCTTGGGGAACACCTTTTCCTTCTCCCCGTATTCAACCACCTCGCCGCCCGCGAGAACCACTATCTTATCGGCGATATTGAGTATCCTCTCCTGATGAGAGATTATCATAATAGTACCGTGTGTGCGCTCGTGCATCTTCTCGAACACCTTGATGAGATTATTGAAGCTCCACAGGTCGATGCCCGCCTCGGGCTCATCAAACACAGACAGGGATGTGCCACGGGCATTTATCATCGCTATCTCTATTCTTTTCAGCTCTCCGCCCGACAAAGAAGCGTTCACCTCACGGTTGATGTAATCCTTGGCACACAGTCCCACCTCGGAGAGATATTCGCACGCCTCGGAAACGCTTGTCTTCTTTCCTGCCGCAAGGGAAAGAAGGTGCTTTACAGTAATACCCTTGAATCTCACAGGCTGTTGAAAGGCAAAGCTTATGCCCGATCTTGCTCTGTCGGTGACCGACATATCGGTAATATCCTTTCCGTCGAAATATATCTTTCCTTCCGTAGGTGTAATTATTCCGGCAACCAGCTTGGCAAGGGTGGACTTTCCGCTGCCGTTGGGACCGGTGATCGCTACAAAGCGATCGGATATCTCCAGATCTATATTCTTCAGTATCTGCTTGTCACCGACACTGTAAGAAACATTTTTTAACTCTAACATATATACTCCTTGAAATAATAACCATTCAAATGTATATTATAACTCATTTTTCGGGAAATTTCAAGAGAAAAGTCACATTTTATTTTTTTGCGATCTGATAAAGCCTTGTAAAAATCCTGATTTTGTGTTGAATAATAACATTTATTGTGATTATTATTCGCTTTTTCACTAATATTGTTCAAAAATATATGTGATGTATTTTTTAATGCTATTCAATCATTTTTCAAGCAGCCCCGCAAGCTCGCTTTCGTGTATTATCTGCACCACAAGGGTAGGCTCATATTGCAGATTGTCAGTGTGCTCAGCGCTTATACCCGCCCTGTAATACACCTTATCAAAGGTATTTGAGAAATACGGCATGAGCTGTGTTCTCACCCATTCATCGGAGCACTCAACCACGACCTTACCGTTTCCAGCCGATAAAGCGTCGCCGTGCTCTGTAAGCATTATTCCCTTTTCACCCGACATCACGCTATAGTTTTGGGGCATATTGTCGGAAAGCGAAACCGTTCTGTTCCTTATGGTCTTCTCCAGCCCCGCCTTCACCGCTACTGATCTTCCATCGGTCACTCGGGTATAAAATTCAACATCCTCAAAATATATCCTGTCTGCCTCTTCTCCTTTATCCGCAAAAAATCGGGAGACAGCGGCGTCATATATACAGTATGCTCCGTATGCGTTAATAGAATTCTCGGTATTGTTATACATGGGCATATCTTCGCTTCCCGCTATCATCTCTCCCGCAGGATTGACAAAGGCGGGCTCCCCCTCCCCCGCAAGGTACGCCGTCAGAGCCGACAGTCTGGTATTCTCGCTCTGCCCGCCGAGATATCTCGGTACTTTGTCAGAGCATACTGTCATGGAATCGGGGATAACTATCATTATATACTCAACGCCCGCCTCCTCATAGGACATCCTGCGCTCCGAGATCACGCCGCCTATCCTCGCAAGCTCCTCGTCACTGAAGGGACAACCACCAATGTAGTCAAGCAATCTCTCGTAACCGCTCTCGGAGTCCACCGCCTCAAACAGCCAGTCGTCCTTGCCTATTATCATATCCGAGTCATCGATATGCTTGAATATCCTATAGTCGCAAAATTTTACAAAGTCCCCGAGTATACCGTCCTCAAAGAACTCCGCGTTAAATGAAATATTTCTGTCACCGTTCCCCGAAACGACCCCTCCGTCGGCGTTGATCATCGCTCCCAGACCGAGATAAATGGTAAAGGACAGAAGTATTCCGAAAAACAGCGTTACCGTAAGAAAATCAATTGCTTTTTTCCTTTTCATAACTTCTCCTTTATATTATCAGATAGTTGAATGGGGTTGTGTTGTACTCCGGAAATTGCGGCAGGAAGAACATTGCCGTAAACACGAACAGCGCGAGCATGACGAACATAGCGCCATAGTCAGCTACAGCGCGCATACGCGGTGACATTCGGGAGTAAACAGCCTTTACCGAGCTCATCTGAGGCATTACTGTACAAAAAGCGGTCAGAGATACAAACAGATACTTTGATCCCGAGAAGGAGATAAGCACCATATCAGCCTGATATTCGGCATTATTCACAGTCACCTCACTGATGTACTGCAATACCGAATTATCTCCGCCCATGGTCACAAACACCCAGAAGACACCCAGAACGAGAATATTCAGCATACCGAACACGCCTCGAAGTCCCGCGTTGCTCTTACCACGCATTTTATCAAGGCGCAGTGAGGCGGATGCTATTGAAAAGGCTATAAGCGGAATAATGAGTATAAGCATGGTAAACTGTGAACGAACCAGCAGGAAGATACACATACAATATACCGCCACTCTCACAAATCCCGTTTCCTTTTTACCTCGTATATCGCGCACGGGGACAAGGATATAGTTTTCCGCCCATATCCTCACACTTCCGAAAAGAGTTTTTGAATACTCATTGAAGGTAGCCACCGTAAAGGGATTTGCGTCAACACGGGGCACGTCTATACCGAAAATGCGCGAGATGCCCACACCCATATCGTAGTATCCCGCCACCGAGAAGAATACTCCGAAATAAACGAGTATCAACAGCAACAGAACTATACCGAAGGTGGGCGCTTCCCATGAGTAAGCAAATATCCACTGATATCCCTCTATAAGCACCGCTCCGACAGCTATCCTCTTTATAAAGCCTATCGCGTAAAGCTTTACTCCCTCACAGACACCTGAAAGGCTGACCGTAATATTTTCCTCCTCTGTAAGTCGGCAAAAATCCCTGTACCTCACAAAAGGACCGAGTATCATCACGGGGAAAAAGGCGAGATACAGCAAGAGACGAAAGAAATCCGCAGGCGCTTCACCGTCCTCCGAGCAGTCACGTATATATGACACCGCAGACAGCGCGGGCACTGTCATGCCTACGGGATAGACAAAGCCATCCATACCGAAGTAATGCATTCCCCGCATCATAATAAGCCATATAAGCGGCACGGCGCAAAGAATTACCGTAAGCACACGCTTGGCGCATATGACCGCTGTTTTCCTGGCAAAAAAGGTATATACCGCTATCAGCGGCAGCCAGATAAAATTAAGCGGATGCGACATATTGAGAAGAACATGATACACGCAACAGATGATAAGTAAACACCGTCTCTTGTTATTTTTACCGAAAAGCATATAAAAGATCAGCCCAAGTGGCAAAAACAAAAAAGCGAACGCGGGCGCTGTAAATAACATGGCTCTCCTCCTATCCAAACAGATTACTACATTATATAATACCATATCCGCGGATTTTTTTCAATGATTTTAGCACAAAGTTTACTTTTTCTACATATTGGTCGGATTGAATTACAAATGGTGTAAAAATCGGTCATTGTGCGCCAAATAATTGACAATATTATATACTTTTGATATAATTCAATCATACGGCAAAGATATGACCGTAGAAACAAAAAATCAAAAGGAGAATCAACATGAGACTCAGAGCCCCCGCATATCCTCTCATAACCATTGACCCCTATTTCAATGTGTGGTCACCTGCTGACAAGCTGACCGATACCGACACAGTTCACTGGACCGACTACCCCAATAAGATAGTTGGCACAGCAACCATCGACGGTAAGGATTACAGAATAATCGGCGGCGATAACACCATTCCCGCAATGACACAGACAAGCGTTGACATGAGCGCATTCTCCACCACATATACCTTTGAGGAGAATGGAGTTCGTCTCACGCTCAAATTCACCTCTCCCATAATCCCCTCCGATCTTTATCTGCTCTCAAGACCTGTAAGCTATCTTGAGATAACACGCACCGTCACAGACCGCAAAAAGCACACCGTAAGCGTTAAGATCGCTGTTTCTGAGGCTATCTGCATGGATCACAGAGGTGACGACAGCGTTGTTTGCGACACACTCACGCTGAACGGCGGCAAGCTGAAGTCTGTCAAGATGGGCACAGAGCACCAGAAGCTTTTGGAGAAGGACGGAGACGACCTGAGGATCGAGTGGGGTTATTTCTATCTCACAGTAAACGGTGAGGTAGGCACATATACCGCTGACTACGAGAAAAAGGACGCCGAGGGCAATGTTATCGGCAACGCCGCAGAGACCTTTGTTTATGCCGAGACAGCTCTCACAAGCGCTCCCGCTCTCTTTACCTTCGCTTATGACGATATCAAATCAATCGAATATTTTAATGAGCACCTGACCTCCTACTGGAATAAGGACGGCGCTCTCATCACCGACGAGATAGTAAAGGCACACGCAGACTACAAGGCGACCCTCAAGCGCTGCCGCGATATTGAGGACAAGATGTTTATTGACGCTGTCCGCGCGGGCGGAGAGAAATACGCAGAGCTTCTGGAGCTTGCGTTCCGTCAGACCATCGCCGCGCACAAGGTGGCTGTAGATACCAATGGAGAGATACTGTTTATCTCCAAGGAGTGCTACTCCAACGGCTGTGCCGCTACGGTTGACGTAAGCTATCCCTCAATTCCCCTGTTCCTTCTCTACAATCCCGAGCTTGTCAAGGGCATGATGCGCCCCATCTACAAGTACGCGGCAAGCGAGCAGTGGTCAAAGGAGCTGAAATACGATTTTGCTCCCCACGACGCGGGAAGATACCCCAAGCTCAACGGTCAGCATTACGGTCTTACATATGACAAGCAGATGCCTGTTGAGGAGTGCGGAAACATGCTTGTTATGGAAGCGGCTGTTGCAATCGCTACCAATGACACCTCCTTCGCAAACTCCCATATGGACGTTCTTGAGCAGTGGGTAAAATACCTGCTTGACAACGGCAGAGATCCCGAAAACCAGCTCTTTACCGACGACTTTGCGGGTCACCTCGCTCACAACTGTAACCTCACCCTCAAGGCTATCATGGGTATCGCCTGCCTCGGCATCATATACGGCATGAACGGCGATAAGAGAGCGGAAAGAAAGTATCTCAAGCTCGCCCGCGATCTCGCCCTTGATTGGGAAAAGAGAGCCGCAAACGGCGACGGCAGCTACCGCCTGGCATTCGATAAGCCCGGCACCTTCAGCATGAAGTACAACATTGTCTGGGATAAGCTGTTCGGCACCGAGATCATGCCCAAGTCTGTTCTCGAATCCGAGGTAGCAAGCTACTACAAGCATCTGCATGCTTACGGTCTGCCCCTTGACAGCCGTAAGCCCTATACCAAGAGCGACTGGACAGTCTGGACAGCAACTCTTGCTGAGGATCGCAAGGATTTTGAGAATCTCATCGCCCCCATGTGGGAAGGCTTTAACGTCACTCCCTCCCGTGTTCCCATGACCGACTGGTATTGGACCATCACAAGCGAGCACAAGGCGTATTTCAGCAGATCCTCTCAGATCTGGAAGAGCTTCCGCAACCGTACCGTTCAGGGCGGTCTGTTCATCAAGCTCCTTGAGTATAAGGGGATTATGAAGATCAAGTAATAAAATATAAACAAGGACTTACTCATCGAAAGATCGGGTAAGTCCTTGTTTAATTATATCGAATAGATTTACACTATAAACTATGATTTGTCGTGATTCGTATCGGAGCTATGTGTTTTTTTAGAGATCAGCAACGGAAGCATTGTCCACGCGGCGCACCACGCAAACAGGACAGCGCTGTATATGTACGTCTCTCCCTCCATACAAAGCGGGAGAAGGTAGAACAAGGTCATCACAAAGGAATTGTACAGTCCCCAGAGATATCTGCGCTTTTCACTGAAAATTATCTTTACACTGTACCAAAAGCAAAAAGCGGGGATCGCTATTATCACCATTGCGCCGACAACAAGCAGCGATATAAGCCCCAGCAAAATATCGTCCGCTCCGCCAAATGAAAAACAAATGAATATCGCCGCGGCAACAGCGGAAGCGATAACGGGATAAACAAACTTCTTTATTTTATTTACTTTTTTTATATCATATTTGTTTTTATCCATATCCTCACCTCGATCATGTTGTCTTAAATCTTCTCGCGTAACCGCACCTACGGCAAAGCTCCTCGCGGGCGGTGTGACATTTGAAGCCCTCGGCGATATTCCTCGCCCTCTCGGAGTTAAGTATGGTGTCAAGCTCGTCCTCAAAAATATTTCCCAGCGACATCTCGCCGTTTCTGTCAAGACAGCACGGCACCACCGCACCGTCGCAAAGAATTGAGAAATGGTCGGAAAGCCCATAACAAAATACGTTCTCTCCCCCGTCCTCCGCGCCCATATCGGGCCACGTGAAGCGGTCGCCGTATTCAAGATGCAAGCGGTGGCGTATTCTCGCGCCGTTTGATACCATCTTCCACTCTCCGTCAGCAAATCTCGCTCTCATCATCCGGACTATATCCGCGTTTCTGCCGCCGTCGTGACCGCTGTTCCACAGGCGCAGGATCACAAGCACCCCCGCTCCGCTCGCCTTATCAGCGAAATCAAGACAGGTATTTATGTAATCCGAGTATTCCTCTCCGCTCTCACCCTCAAAGCTGTGAACGGAAATATTGACCTTATACACTCCCGCGTCTATAAGCGCGTCGCCCACACGACCGAGGAGAGTACCATTGGTAGTGATCACGGACTTAAAGCCCTTCTTCCCCGCTATTCTTATAAAATCCGGGAGCTCGGGGTGTGTCAGCGGCTCGCCCATGAGATGATAATACATGTATTTCGTGTAGCCCGTCAGCCTGTCCGCCACTGCCGAAAACTGTTCGGCAGTCATGCGGCGCGGCTCTCTTTCATGCCCGGGGCAAAAAGAACAGCTTTTGTTGCATATATTGGTTATCTCAACATAAACTCTTGAATACATTTTGTCTCCATTAATATTCAGCCTCACCGAACGGTGAGGCTGAAATGATCATTCTATAGAATCGATATCGTAAGGAGTAGACTGATATACAAAGTAGTTTAGCCAGTTGGAATACAGCAGATTTGCGCAGCTTCTCCAGCGCACCACAGGCTCTTTTGTATCGTCATCATCGGGGAAATAATTCTTGGGTACGTCAATTGGAAGTCCCGCGTTCTTATCGCGCATGTACTCCTTTTTCAGTGTATCGGCATCATATTCCGAGTGTCCCGTCACAAATATCTGTCTGCCCTTGTCCGTAGCGCAAACGAATACGCCCGCCTCATCGGAGCTGGCGAGTATCTTAAGCTCGGGAACAGCCTCTATATCCTCACGTCTGCATGTAGTATGCCTTGAATGAGGAACAACAAAGGTATCGTCAAACCCCCTGAACAAAATGGAATGCTTATGGTCGAGCCGATGTTCAAAGACACCGAAAAGCTTTTTTTCAAGAGGATATTTTCTGACACCGTAGTGGTAATAAAGCCCAGCCTGAGCTCCCCAACAGATGTGGAATGTACTTGTAACGTGGGTCTTGCTCCACTCCATTATCTCACAGAGCTCGTCCCAGTATTCCACTTCCTCAAAATCCATCTGCTCCACGGGAGCACCCGTAATGATGAGACCGTCATATTTATTGCGACGAACCTCGTCAAAGGTCTTATAAAATGCCAACATATGCTCGGCGGATGTGTGTTTTGACTTATGCGTGGCTGTCTGCAGCAGCTCAAGATCTACCTGAAGGGGAGTATTACCGATAAGGCGTGCTATCTGCGTTTCGGTAACTATCTTCTGAGGCATAAGATTGAGCATGAGTATTTTCAGAGGACGAATATCCTGGGTCATTGCCCTTGTCTCGGTCATAACAAAAATATTCTCGTCAAGCAGTACCTGCGTTGCGGGCAAAAGATTGGGTATTCTTATCGGCATGTCTTCGCCTCCTTCCTTGGAAATTTGCGAATAAATTAATTATTTACAGTGTCAAGCGCCTGCTTGATATCGGCAATAAGGTCATCGGCGTTCTCGATTCCGCAGGAAAGCCTTACAAGATCGGGACCGACGCCCGCCGCAACCAGCTCCTCGTCGTTCATCTGTCTGTGTGTCGCGCTTGCGGGGTGCAGACAGCAGGTTCTCGCGTCGGCAACGTGTGTCTCGATAGCCGCGATCTTCAGGTGCTTCATAAACTCCTCAGCAGCGCGTCTTCCGCCCTTGACGCCAAAGCTTACGACACCGCAGGTGCCGTTCGGCATATACTTACGGGCAAGCTCATAATACTTATCGCCCTCAAGGCTTGGGTAGCTAACCCAAGCGATCCTGTCATCAGACTTAAGAAATTTCGCCACCGCAAGTCCGTTCTCGCAGTGTCTCTGCATTCTTACATGCAGGCTTTCAAGACCGAGGTTAAGCAGAAACGCGTTCTGCGGCGCCTGTATAGCTCCAAAGTCACGCATGAGCTGGGCAGTCGCCTTGGTGATATATGCCCCCTCAAGACCGAATCTTTCTGTATATGTAACACCGTGATAGCTCTCATCGGGCGTGCAAAGGCAAGCGAACTTCTCGGGGTACTTTGTCCAGTCAAATTTGCCGCTGTCAACGATACATCCGCCCACAGCCGCTCCGTGACCGTCCATGTATTTTGTGGTGGAGTGGGTAACGATATCCGCGCCCCACTCAAAGGGACGGCAGTTGATGGGAGTAGCGAAGGTGTTATCTATTATAAGCGGAACACCGTGAGCATGAGCCGCCCTTGCAAACTTTTCGATATCAAGAACGGTAAGCGCGGGATTTGCGATAGTCTCTCCGAATACAGCCTTTGTGTTGGGGCGGAACGCGGCATTCAGCTCCTCTTCGCTCGCGTCGGGAGAAACGAATGTAAAATCAACGCCCATGCGTTTCATTGTCACGGAGAACAGATTGAATGTACCTCCGTATATGGTGGAGGAAGCGACAACATGGTCACCGTTGGAGGCTATATTGAATACGGCAAAGAAGTTTGCCGCCTGTCCCGAGGACGTGAGCATAGCGGCAGTACCGCCCTCCATATCGCATATCTTAGCCGCGACGCTGTCGTTGGTGGGATTCTGCAAGCGGGTGTAGAAATAACCCGAAGCCTCAAGGTCAAACAGCTTTCCCATATCCTCACTGGTATTATACTTAAATGTGGTGCTTTGGATTATCGGTATCTGACGTGGCTCGCCGTTACCGGGAGTATAGCCGCCCTGCACACATTTTGTTTCTATTTTATATCCTTTATGTTCTGACATGTTTTTATCTTCCTTTCAAAAAATATAAATATATTATAGCACATCCGAGCGCAATATTCAACAGCTTTGAGAAAATTTATTACTTTCCAAGCCTCTTCATCACGTCATTTCCGCCTCTGCCGAAGTAATCGTGAAGCGTCTTGTACTCCTCGTAAAGCTTTTCATAAGCACTTACATTCTCCGGTATGGGCGTGTATATTCTTGCGGCGGGCACGGACATGACCTTTATCGCCTCCTCCATGCTGCCGTATATTCCGCCTGCCACCGCCGCTCTCACAGCGCTTCCGAGAGCTGCCGCCTGGGGCGCTCCCGCAACCTTCAGCTGTCTTCCCGTGACATCCGCAAATATCTGCATCAGCATCTCGTCCTTGAGCGCGATACCTCCAGAGGCGCATATGGTCTTGACCTCAACACCGTTCTTCTCATATGCCTCGATAATTATCCTTGCTCCGAATGCGGATGCCTCAATGATAGCGCGGTATATATCCTCGGGCTTTGTACGCAGGGTAAGCCCCAATATCATTCCCGAAAGATCAGCATCAGCAAGCACGCTCCTGTTGCCGTTGAACCAGTCAAGCACCATAATGCCGCTCTCGCCCACCTTCAGCCCTTGAGCCTTTTGGCGCAACAGCTTATGTATACTTATGCCCCTCTTGCGAGCCTCGGCGGTATATTCCTCGGGAACAAAATTTCTGACAAACCAGTCATATCCGTCACCAAGGCTTGCCTGTCCCGCCTCGTAGGTATAATATCCCTTGTATATGCCGTCCTTCACATATCCGCAGATACCCTCGGCGGGGACTTTATTTTTATCGTTGATTATGTAAACGCCCGAAGTACCGAGTATCATCATCATCTCGCCGTCGCCTATGATCCCAAGCGCGGGCAATGCCGCCTGAGCGTCAAGTACGGGAAGCGCAACGGGTATTCCCGCCTCAAGCCCAAGAAGAGCCGCTCCCGACTCCGAAAGATAGCCCGCTATGCTGTCAACGGATGGAATATTTTCCGACAGCTTTGTACCGACAATATTCTCCATGCGGGGATGAAGGGCGCGGAAAAATTCCTTTGACGGATATCCGTCCTCCGCGTTCCAGAGCGCCTTGAAGCCCGCAAAGCCGGGGGCATGGGTCTCGTTGCCCGTCAACAGCAACGACAGCCAGTCAGCCGCCTCGGAAAAGCGGTATGTATCCTCATATATCTCGGGGGACTCCTCAAGTATCTGCAATATTTTGGGTATCATCCACTCGGAGGACACCTTACCGCCGTAGATCGCGTGCCATTTCTCTCCCCGCTCCGCGGCTACCTTGTTTATCCTGTCCGCCTGCGGCTGAGAAGCATGGTGCTTCCACAGCTTTACGTAAGCGTTGGGCTCGGAGGCATATTTTTCACCAAAGCACAGCGGCATACCCTCCTTGTCCAGCGGAAGCATGGTGCAGGTGGTGAAATCTATAGCCATCGCCGCCACGTCGGCCTTGTCCACTCCCGAGCTTGCCAATATATCGGGAACGGTATTCCTCAGCACATCAATATAATCCGCGGGATGCTGAAGCGCAGATCTCGGAGCTAAAGGCGTACCGTCGGGCAACCGCTCGTCCATAACCCCGTGTGGGTACTCATAAACGGACTCCGCCACTGCCCTACCGTCCGAAGCGTCCACAAGCAACGCCCTTCCCGAGAGCGTTCCGAAATCTATTCCTATAACGTATTTTTTCATAATGCCACCTCTGAAATCAAGTTATATATATTTTACTACAAATAATTATAAGTTGCAAGGTCTTTTCAAATAATTGTGTCAAAACATTTATATTTGTTTTCCCTGTTGCGTATTGATTTATCATTGTACCTTAACGACTCCAACACCGCAGGAGCTCATACAAGACTGAAAGCATTTAACAACAGAGTTTATCAGGATTTAAATTAAACTTTGATCAAATACCTACCAACAGAAAATGGACAGAGAATTTTCGCATTCTCTGTCCTGTTTTCATCATAAGCACTGCGTTTATTTCCATAACCGAAAAAGCATAGTACCACTCTAATCCGCCAATGCCTTCATCTCGCTTGCGCTGTCGGCTGTCTTGTTTACCTCCTCCGGCTCGCGGAAGGTGGGGACTACCTTTTTGATAGCGTCCTTTATTACCGCCTGAGCGTTCTCAACATCCGACGCGGCAACAGCCTCGCGGAGTATATCCAGCTTTTCTTCTATCTCCTCTCTTGTAAAGGGAGTATCCTTTTCGATAAAGATCATATGGTTGTCTGTGCTGCTGAGAGTCTCGGTCTTCATGAGAAGCTCCTCGTAAAGCTTCTCGCCGGGACGCAGACCCACTTCCTCTATCTTTATATCCACATCCGGAACATAGCCCGACATCTTTATCATGTTCACCGCAAGGTCAAGTATGCGCACGGACTTACCCATGTCAAGCACGAACAGCTCGCCCTTTTTTGCCATAGCTCCCGCCTGCATAACAAGCTGGCTCGCCTCGGGAATAGTCATAAAATATCTGATTATACGCTTATCCGTAATGGTAACGGGACCGCCCTCCGCGATCTGTCTTTTAAACAGCGGGATGACCGAGCCGTTTGAGCCGAGCACGTTTCCGAAGCGCACTGCCGCGAACGCCGTTTTGCTGTCAGAACGGCTCTGCTCCACCATCTCGCACATGCGCTTGGACGCGCCCATGATATTGGTGGGATTGACCGCCTTGTCAGTGGAGATAAGAATAAACTTCTTCACCCCGTACTTTTACTCCATATCGGCTGTGTTATAAGTACCGATGACATTGTTCTTGATAGCCTCCGCCGCGCTGTGCTCCATAAGGGGAACATGCTTGTGCGCCGCCGCGTGAAATACGATATCGGGGCGGTAGGTGTTGAAGATATCGTCAAGACGCTGTCTGTCGCGAACGGACGCTATCTCCACTGTAAGATCAAGCCTGTCGCCGTATTCGCGTATCAGCTCCTGCTGGATATCATAAGCGTTATTTTCGTAAATATCAACTATTATCAGCTTCTTTATATCGCAAGCCGCAAGCTGACGGCATATCTCACTGCCTATAGATCCGCCTCCGCCCGTAACGAGCAGAGTCTTACCCGAATAATATGCCACCGTATCGGCGTCCTTGACATTGATCTGCTTGCGGAACAAAAGGTCTTCTATCTTGAAATCCCTGAGAGTTCCCTTGGTCGGCTTGGACTCGCCCACTGCGCCGTCCATGTCCTTTACGGGAACATCATATATCTTTACCTTGCATTGGAGCGAGGAATAGTATTCAAACAGGTGTGTTGCCTGCTCGTCGTCAAGATAGTTGATGGCGATAAGCACATCGCGGACCGCGTTCTTCTCAAGTATATCGGGAAGCTTGTCATCCTCACGGTATATTTTCAGTCCCGATACCTCTTTGCCGACCTTTGAGCTGTCCGTATCTATAAACATAACGGGCTTGTACGAGGAATGGGGGTTGTGCTTCAGCTCCTGCGCGAGAAGCACTCCCGTCTGTCCCGCGCCCACAATGGCAACAGGCAGCTGAGGATAAGCCTCTCCCGTGGGGCTTCCGCGGTACTTGTATATCAGTCGGTAAGCAAAGCGCGAAAACAGAGTTGCGATAAGACAAAGGGGTGCGACAAAGGCATAATGCCACACAGCCACATCTCCGTCAACGATATAAGTGATGGGCAGAGCCACGCATACTCCCACGACCTCGGCGCATACCATTTTAAAATAGGACGCTGTGCAGGTATATCTCCACACTCTTGTATAGAGCATAAAAGCAAAGCGGCTCGCGAAGACCGACAAAAGCAATATTGCCGAATTGAGAGTAAAATCCTCTTTGCTGTATGTCGCGGAAATGCCGAGAAGCTGAGGGAATACATAGTACATCGCATTGATCACACAGAAAATGGCGATATCTATCAGGACCAGCAAATACCGTCTTGACCTTCCGTTAAAAATTATTTTTTTCAACATATGTTGCCTCTTTAAATTTCATTAAAATACATAATCATACAGATATATTATATCACATACGCCGTTCATTGTCAACCAACGACTTGACTTTTTTCAGAATTTGTCAAAAAAAATCTAAAAATCCAACAATAAAAATAAAAATTCAAAATGCAAATAGATAAATATACAGGCAAAAAACTCAGGAGTGTCAAAAATGCTCCTGAGTTTTTTCTGTTATGCCGCAGCATACAGCTCGGTATAGAATTTTTTGAGTATATCGTATGTGATATATTCCTCCGCAGAGGCTATCTTTTCAAACGAACCGGAGTCATAGGTCACTGTCTCCGATACGGTATCGGCAACCGTGCAGAACATTTCAGACGAATGCTCACTGACAAACTGCTGCATCACGCTGATATTCATCCTTGACATAGCCTCGGGCTGTGTCAGTATTACGTTTTGCGTCTGCGTTGTGTCGGGAATGGATATAAATTTCAACGCGCCGCCCTCGTTTTGCTGTCCGTAAGCGTCAGAATCACTTACCATATACTCTCCCGCGTTGAGAACACACCTGCCCGCCGAATTTGCGGTTGCGGAATACACAAAGAAGGTTCTCAGCTCGCTGTCCATATAAACTTTACACATACCGCTGAATATCCTGGTGCATTCAACCGCGCTGTAGTCCTTGGTGAGCACATCCAGGTATACCGACGGAACGCCGTTATCGCGGATAAACGCCACTACTCTTCCGTATCTCGGCTCATATTCACCGTTGATAAACACATCAAGCTTGATGACCGATTCCGAGGCTATGCTGTACCCCGTGGTAAGATTTATATCATAAGCCACATCCTTCCACGGTGTATCTCTGATCTCCGAGTCCGTGTCATAGCTATCATAGCCTACTCCCGTCTCGGGAATGGTTTCCGTCCACATGGGTATTTCCGTATCGGGACCCTCCACGGGAATCATCTCCGTGACCGTTCCTTCTCCGCGCACAGTCGTCTTTCCGCCATCGCCTCCGAGATCAACCACGGGACTGTCAGTGTTGTTCTTTACGCACGAGCATACAGCAACAGCGATCAGCAGTATAGCCGTAAAAAAAACAAATTTCCTTTTCATATCATTACCTCCGATCTATATGTACTTATTCTATCATAAATTCATTATGTTTTCAATATTTTTCACAAAATTGTCATATTAATTCTTTGATAATTCTTTCTCAAGTAGCAAAAGGACGCTGTACGGCGACCTGCTTTATCGCAGGTCGCCGTACAGCGTCCTTTTTGGTTATTTACTGTTTTCCTTCTCTATCATACCGAGAAGATTCTGCTTTGCCCACTCGGCATATTCCGCCCACTCCGCTGGGTTGACGAACGCCTTGGCGTTGCCTGCCATCACCTGCTCATAACGCTCCGCGGTATGATTGTGCTGCATGTGGTTGCCAAGGAAAATGTCCACCTTCTCCTGCTTGAGTCTGTCCATAGCTTGCGCGAACTTATCTCTGCAATCGTAGGAAAGACCGTATTTGTCAAGGAATTCACGGCACATGGTATTTATACCCATACCGCCGTGCAGACCCGCTCTGTAGGTCTCCTTGCCGTCGGTAACGTCAAAGAAAAAGGACATCGCTCCCGGTGTGTGTCCGGGGGTGGCTATGGCTGTCACCGTTGTGTTCCCCAGTGTTATGGTATCTCCGTCGCGCAACAGTATATCCGGCTCAAAGGTCTCAACATAGGTCATGCCGAGTTCCTTGGCGTAGGTGAGATCAAGCTCGCCGTTGGCATACTGTCTGTCCTCCGCGCCGAGAGCGGTCTTAGCACCCGTCAGCTCGGTCAAAGCCCGAGCAGCGCCGAGGTGGTCTATGTGACCGTGGGTGAGAAGAATATATTTGATATCATGCGGATCAAGCCCCAGACGGTACATACCGTCAAGCACAAGATACAGCGAGTGCTGATATCCCGTGTCAAGCATAATAAGTCCTTCCCCCGTATCAACTATGTGTGTCGAGGCAGGCTCAGTGCCTACAAAATACAGATTACCGAATATTCTGAATGGAGGGAAAGCCCCCTTCCAAGGCAATATTACTTTAGCCATTGTTATCCTCCCTCAGCTCTTTAAGGGCAGCTCTACCCTTACGGGCTCCTCATAGGTATAATGTGTTTTTACGTTTGTGATAAGATACATGCTGTGCTCGTATCCGCGCACGGATCTGATACCGTTGTACTCTGTTCTGTCAAACTTATCCTTGATAGTACCCCACAGACATATATCCGGTGTCATAAGATTATATAGCGTCAGTGTTCCGCCGTTGAGTCCGTGATGGGCGGGAGAAAGTATATCGCAATCCACCGCCGTTCCGTAGGCTTTTGCCATGCGCTCGTTACACTCCACCTCCATGTCTCCGAGCACAAGCGTTCTCGTGCCGCCTATATCCACTATAAAGCCCGCGCTTGTATGGTTACCGTACGGAAACTTTAGCGGATAATAGTCCTCCTGAGTGTAGTAAAACTCTACCGTCGCATCGCATATCTTAAGCTCTTGTCCCGTATGGAACTTGAATATCTGAGCATCGGTATAATATTTATTTCTCAATCCCTTGAGCGTCTGTTCATAGTTCTTATGGGCGGATTCGGATTTAGGACCGTCCTTCGCATCCTTGAGCGCCTCGTAGGTTGGAAAATTATAGGCAAACAGATCGACCTCCACCTTATCATGATAGGTCTCAAGGAATGATAGCGCTCCCGTCATGTGGTCGTCATGAGCGTGTGTGAATATCCATGCGGATATCTTTATCTTATCTCCCACCTTATATTGATTGAGAAGATTGTAAAGATTTCTCGGCACCTGTCCCTGTGGGTCGCCGCTACTGTCAGTATCGCCGCCGTCAACAATAATAAAGCTTCCGTCAGCAATCTGGAAAACTATACCGAGACCTCTGTAGTCGTTCTCAGGCATCATAACGGACGAGGTAACGACACGGGTGTAATTCTCAGCCTCTGTAGCGGGAAGATAGGAAGTCTCCTCGGCAAATATCTTACACTGACCGAGAGCGGGATAGAAGGCAACGTGTACCTGCTCGTTATCCTTTGTATAAGTGGCAAAACGGCAATCCCCTATCTCATTGCTTGCGTATAAGGTATAGCCCGCAGGCTCAAGCTTGGCGATAAACTTATAATAGTCCTCAGCATCGGTCTTGTTTATGCTGAGCTGATAAACATCGTCGTCGCAATTATAGAAGCCCTGAATATTTCCGCCCTCATACTTGGGAACATGACTGAAAGGCTCATGCTCAACACCGCTTATATTATTTTCGCCGTTGTATGTGCAGACACCGTCCTTTACCGTAAGCTTGTTGCCGAGAGTATTAAGACACTTACTTATACCCATCGCCGTATATCCGAAAATAATTATCTTATTGCCCACAAGCTCCATCGTATACTCAAGATAACCCACCGACTCCTCTACCGCCTTGCTTTCATCTCGCTTGGTATTTCCGATGATTATCTCGTAATCGGTTCCCTTTTTGGAGTCAAGATCGTAAGACAGCTTAACACCTGTCTTTGCCTCAAATACCGATTGAAACGCTTTAACCGCGCTCACCACGGCATTTTCGGCGGTGTTTGAATAGATCAAAGTGTACTTTGTCTCTCCGTTCTCCGCCAGAACTATATCTCTGTTCTGATCCTCGCGCGTTGATTGTGTGCCGTTACCGTCACTGTCATTGGTATTGTCATCTTCACCGCAAGACGAAAACATGACCGATACCGACAGGCACATTACAAGAGCGAGCATCAGACTTAATATCTTTTTTGAAAATTTCACGTTTTATATCCTTTCCGATATAAATATCTGACATAAATACTTTTTACCCTACTCCGCCCGTCTTTTCACGATCTACAGCGGAGTAGGGTATTCTTATAAAGTCACGATTTATCAGTCTTCTTTACGTTTTTTTAGAGTAATAGCGCCCGCGCAGCCCACCAGTGCCACAACGCCAAGCGCGCCTGCCGCCACTGAAGAACCGCAGCCGTCATCGGCGGGAGTAGTATCGGACGAAGCATTTGTCTGAGCAACGGTCTCCTCAATCTCGTCATCGTCATCAATTATCTCATCGTCGGGATCGACAACAGGCTCAACATAATCGTCTGTATAAGAGGGCTTGGTCTTTGTGTTATCTGCCTTATAGAGGCACGCGCCCGCCCATGCCGTGGCGGAGGAGGCGTGTGTCGTAGCCTCATCGGGAGACTCAATAATAAGCTTAAGAAGTTTAACGCCTGTAATGTCAACATTGAACTCGCCTATAAGATCCATATAAATGAGTTCGGACTCGGCGAGAAGCTCGTAATGCTGGCCGTCACCTGTCTTGTCGCCCCAAACGCTCATTATAACTCCGGGAGAAGCACCCTTTTTACCCTGAACATTTGTAATACCTACAGCGGAATAGAAGGTGTCGCTGTACTTATCGCTTCCCTCTTTGGTATACTCGCTGATATCAATGATAGTCCAGGATTCGCGGCCGTATTGTTCCACTTGCGCCGCCGCGGGATTCTTGGGGTGAACGCCAAGACCCTTTTCAAACACGAGGTTTTTAGTGCCGATAGTGATCTTGTCGGAGGGATATCCGTAGGGGTAATCCATCGTTGTAAGCTGACCGAATATCTTATATTCACCCTTGGAGTTATTTGTATAATCCATGGGAGAGTTGGTATTACCTGTTATGGTGTTGCTGCTTTCAAGAACACCGCTCTGCCATACCTGTACCTTACCGTCGGCATCAGTATACTCAATATTTCCCTTTACAGCGATGTCAGAAAGCCAATACTGCGTGTCGGTACTTCTGTTCCAAGCGCCATAAAGCTTACCTTCCCAGTTATCCTTATCCATTTCAGGCATTGGGATAAGTTCAAACGCGTCGGGTTGCGCGGGTGTCGCGGGATCCGCGGCAAAAGCGACCACGCTCGCGCCCGCAAGAAGAGACACCGTCATTATTACAGATAAAATGCTTAATATGAGTTTTTTCATATGTATGATCCTTTCTGTTATATATCACTTACTTATTAAGGTCGAAGAATTTATTCCTATTTGTTTCTGTGAGTATTTACCGCGTCAAGCGCCGTTTTGATATGACCATCAACTACATTTTCAAGAGACTTACATACAGTTGAAAGATTCTTTAAGGGAGGATTTACAAATACGGAAGCAACGATATTTGCACGTGTATCGGCGCTCCATGTTACGTCCACAAGGTCAAACACACGGGTCTTACGTACGATTTCAAGCATATCGATGTCAGCGGGATCGCGAAGTATTCTGTACTTGATCATTTCATCGTAATACGCGGGGAATACGTGCTGGAGGCTTGCGCCGGCGAGAGCCTCAAGAATCACACCCGCTCTGTCAAGGTCACCGCAGGACAGAGGAACTACATGCAACCACGCGTCAACGATACGGGACGCATATTCATTCTGATCGGTGTCGTATTTTGGATAAGGAACAACACCGAAATCAAAGGTATCGATGTCCTTGAGAAGTGTAAGTCTTCCGATAACGGTAGAGTGGATCAGTGTTTTCTCAGCGGCGAACTGCTCAGCGCTCACGGTATTGGAGGAGCAATGAGCAATAAGACCGGCTTCGATACCGTCAACTATCTGATCTGTAACATCTATAAGTGTTTCATTTGTTCCCATGGTGAACTTATATCCGCTCTTGGTTCTGCTGAGAAGTGTTTCTCCGGAGCCAAACCAGAAGGCTGCGTACAGATAGCTGTAGTGACCGTACGCTCCGTAAACCTCAGTCTTACCGAAAGCGTCCACTGTCTGCGCCTTCTTCATATAATCGAACATGGTCTCAAGTGTCCATGTACCGTTGTTTACATGTGTGCGGGGATCCTCAAGTCCCAGATCCTTTACCATAGATGTGTTGTAAGCCATTACGGATGCTCTCTGGAAGGTGTACAGCGACTCCTCGCTGTAGGCGAAGATGTTGTAGCCATCAACACTGCACATCTTGTTTACGTCCTGCAGATAATATTCCTTGGAGAGATCGAGATGTGGGATCTCTGCGGCGGGAATTATCTGACCGTTGATGAATGCGGAGTACGCGTCGCGGTTGATGAGCATTACAAGATCGTGAACATAGTCACCTGCCTCTACCTCCTTCTGCAAGGTCTTATAGCAGTTTGTATAGTTATCGTCCTCAGCCACAAACGCTATGTTGAAGCGCGCCTCAAGTATTCTGTTACGGGTATACACAGCCATATCAACATTGGAAGCCTCGTCATAGCTCTCAACATCGAATTTGGTGTATGTATCCTCGGCGCTGGTAACACTGAGCACATTGAAATCCTCGCCGTCAAAGTCATACTCGCCAAGATCGTCAAGAAATTCCTTTTCCTCCTCGGAAAGCGTATTCATACCTGTATCGGTCGAGTCATCATCACCGCACGCCACGATGAGAGGAAGAAGCATAAGGATAGCAAGCATGAGACACAAAATCGAACTAATTCTTTTTTTCATTTCATTTACCTCTTTCTTTTTTTCAAAAATTAATGGACGCCTATTGGGTCACATTGCTATGCAACAGCTTACATAATATAATACAGATCTACCTCCTCTCACATGAAATCAACTCGGATATCGTAATAGAATATTGTTTTATTTCAAAATACAGCTTTCGTCTGTAAAATCATGCAACCGCTTACACATTTTAACAAACGACCGTATTGTTGACCTGATTTACCGATCGAGCCGACCTCTGCGGAATACGGGCAGTCCGCAGAAGCCGTCTCACTTTTTTGGGAAAATTTTTATTAATTATTTGTAATAGTACAGATTTGACGACATGACTACCCGAGGGGTACTCATAATAATGCCCCTTGTGACCTCATTGTCAGCCAATGAATGATAAAGCTTATCAAAAGCCACATAGCCCATTTTATAAGGCTCCTGATATATGGTTGCGTCTATATATCCGTTTTCAATATACGGGTGCAGGTCCGGAAAAACGTCCGATGCCACAAAGGCTATATCCTTACCGTGCTCAATACCCTCAAGATATCTGCAGATAGGCACGGAGTTGGCGGAGCTGGCGTATATCGCGGCGATATCGGGATACTCCCCAAACGCCTTGATGACCATCTCTCTTGCGCACTCGGGATCATCACGGGTATCGTAGATATCGACGATATCCACGTTATACTTCTTAGCGCCGTTGCAGAATGCCTCTATAAGCGTCTGATGGGTAGGCGACACCTTGTTACCCGTGAACATGACTGTCTTTCTGTTCTTCACATCACGCAAAAGCATTCCGCAAAGCTGAGCCGCCATCTCTCCTATCACGTTATAGTTACTCAGACAGGAAAAATGTCTTTTACTGTTTCCGAGGTCATACTGCAAGGTAGCCACACGGATACCCGCCTCCACCAGCTTATTCACCTTCGTCACGACGCAGTCCTCGTACATACCGCTTATGATGACCCCGTCATAGTGATTGGCATAGAACTCATCAAGCACCGCCAGTGCCTCCTCCATGGTGTTCTCACCTCTTTGGAGAATACGCATGTCGCAATCCACCTTATAGTCCTTAAGGTTATTCCAAGCATCCTTGATACCCTCGATGATCTCGGAATAGTAGACCTTTATGTAGCTGAAATTAACTACACCGATCTTTATCTCATTCATCGACAGCCTTGATGCCATCTTATTGGGAGTATAGCCGTATTTCTTGGCGGTTGCAAGAATGAGGTCTCTTTTCTCCCGACTGAGCTTGGAGCTTGGATCAAAGGCGCGGCTAACCGCGGCGATCGACACGCCAAGCTCTGCGGCAATGTCGTATATTGTTTTTCTTTTTTCCTGCATGGTCTTACTCACTTTCGTTACAATATCCTATACAGAATATTATAGCAAAAATGGACCGATTTGTCAATAAAAATACAAAATTAAGACGTTCAGTTTACGATATTTGTCGGTTTTCCTGCCAAAAAAGCCTCAAAATTGTCAATAGCGTACCTAACAAGCCTCTGTCTGCACTCAAGTGCCGCCCAGCTTATGTGTGGAGTTATAAAGCAATTTGGCGCTTTAAAGAGAGGATTATCCAGTGAGGGAGGCTCGGGATCCATCGCGTCAAGCCCCGCCGCGTACACCTTGCCGCTGACAAGAGCGTCAGCAAGAGCCTGCTCGTCAACAAGAGCTCCACGGCTGTTATTTATGAGAATAACGCCGTTCTTCATCTTAGCAATACTGTCCTTGTTTATCATTCCCTTGGTATCCTCAAAGAGGGGGCAATGCAGAGAAATAACGTCCGCATTGGCATAAAGCGTGTCGAGATCAACGTATTCAACCCCGATCCCCTTCATCTCATCGCTCTCAAACTTATCAAAGGCTATTACCTTCATGCCGAATGCCACAGCCGCGCGGGCAACGTACTGTCCGATACGTCCCAGTCCTATAATACCCATTGTCTTGTTTTCAAGTTCTATACAAGGGTAATCCCAGAAGCACCAGTCACCCGCCTGCTCGCCCTGTCTGCCCTTTCTCACCTCGGCGTCGTTGTACGCTATGTGATTGGTGATCTCCATAAGCAGAGCGATGGCGTGCTGAGCGATAGCGCCAGTGCCGTAGGAAGGAACATTGGATACGAGTATTCCCCGCTCCGCCGCCGCCTTTACATCAACGGTGTTATAGCCCGTAGCGATAACCGATATATACTTGATATTTGGACATGCCTCAATGACCTCACGTGTCAGGGGACTCTTATTCAGAAACACTACCTCGGCATCTCCTATGGTCTCAATAAGCTTATCGGCGGGAGCGCGGGAATATATCCTTGTCTCGCCAAGTCTCTCAAGCTGACTCCAATCTATCTCTCCGGGATTTTCCCTCGGATGATCCAAAACTACGATCTTCATGTTTTTCCTTTCCAAAGAATAAAATTCTTTTCGGTTTATTACTGCTTATTACCCTCTTCTGAAATAGGATATTGCAAAAGCCATTCCACCATCTCGTCCTCAAAGGCATAATCCCATGCATTGTGCTTGACTCCGTGAAAGAGCTTGAGCGTTGCGTGACCGCCCTTTCTGTTGATGGAAGACACCATCTCAACGCTTTCGTGGACAGAAACCACCTCATCTATATCTCCGTGATACACACGAACAGGCATATCTGTAAGCTTACCCGCATACCAGTTTATGCCCTGTCCGCAAACAGGCGCTATAGCGGCAAAGCGCTCTGGGTTGCCGAGAGCCCACAGCCATGTTGCCGTTCCGCCCATGGAAAGTCCTGTAAGATATATACGGTCGGTGTCAATATTGTTTTCGTCTATTATGTAGTCAAGAAAGCTGTTGAGTGACTCAAGGTAGCTTCCCCAATACTCATTTTTCGGGCACTGAGGTCCAACCATCATAAAGGGATATTCCTTCCCCCTTGCCACCTTTTTGAAAAAGCCGTGGCGGGCGACAAGATCAAGTTCACTGCCGTCCTCCTCGCCGCGCTCTCCCGCACCGTGCATAAATACAACAAGCGGCAGTTTTCTCTGCTTATCCTCAGACTCAGGGGTATATTTCAGGTAATGAAAGCTTTTGCCACCCTCATTATCGAAATATAATTTTTCATACATCGGCATTATTTTATTTCCATCACCTTGTTCATGATATCATTGTAACCACGGGCAAAGAAAACTCCGTCCGTAGCAACCCACAAAACATTGGCGCCCATGTCGCGGAACAACTGTGCCTTTACCTCATCGTCGCAGAAAATGCCACAGGACTTGCCGTACTTCTTACAGATATCGAATACCTTCTGAATAGACTCAAGCATGATGGGGCTTGTAATATCCTGAGGAGTTCCCACCATAGCGGACATATCGTAAGGACCGATCATGATGGCATCGATAAATTCGCCGTAATTCTCAAGCATGGAGGGGAGATTTTCGATACCCTTGGGAGACTCTATCTGAGGAAGAAGGAATCTTGTCTTAGGAAAATCAGCAAATTTCTCACCCGGTCTGAACTGACCGTGACCGCCCATTCCCTTTCTTCCAACGGGAGAGAACAGAAGAGCGTCCACAGCGACTCTGAGCTGATCAAGCGTCTCGGTTCTGGGGAGCATAAATCCGTCTGCGCCCATGTCTATGAGCTTTGCCGCAAGGAAATACTCACTGTCCTGAACACGAACGACAGAGGGCAGTCCCATGAGCCTGCACACCTGAAGATTTGTAACAACATTCTGAGCGTCAAACACACCGTGCTCGGCATCAAATAAAATGTAGTCGAGATCAGGACGGTTCATCTTCTCAACAAGAAGTGAACTGTTGATAAGAGAGATGGTAGTTCCCACTACAAGCTCCTGATTTTGAAATTTGCTCTTTAATGCTTCGTATTTTGTCATTATATATTCTCCTTTCATTTAATAACCCTTAACACATTCCGCAAGCATGTAAACGCTTACACATTCCCTATTATACCACCTGCCCCGCATTTTGTCAATAGTTTTTTTATTCTTCCGTAAACTCATAAATTTCACTTCAGATCAAAATCCTCTTGACTTTTCGGGGGAACTGTGATACACTTAATGCATATCGGGGCACAGTGATATCCAAGTAACTGTAAACGCTTACATAATTATAGCACAAATTAAGCATATTGTCAAGATATTGTCAATATTAAATTTTATTTTTTATAAAAAGGAGATCGTAAAAGTCTATTATGAACATTTTTATCAACAACAAATGTACGGATCACACCTCAGCGATACAGAACGCTATAGACGATTGCTTTCGCTCGGGCGGAGGAAGAGTCACTGTTGAGGACGGCGAATATCATATAAAAGGTATCCGTCTGCGCTCAAATGTCACGCTCTTCCTTAAAGGCGGCGTAAGACTTATTGCCACACGTGACATCGAGGCATACAACATTCTGGCTGAAGACACACTTGAGCCCCTTCCCGAATGTGAAAAGACGGATGTTCTGTGGGCAAAGGCAAATCCCGCGCGCAACAACGATTTTATAAGAAAGTGCGGCAGCCGCTGGACAAACGCCATAATCCGCCTTGTATACGCCGAGAACGCAAGTATAATCGCCGAGGAAGGTGCTGTGATCGATGGCTGTAACAGCTATGACGAGATCGGCGAGGAACATTACAGAGGCGTTCACGGTATCAGCATGTATCATTGCAAAAATCTTGAATTTCGCGGGTATACCATCAAGGACACGGGCAACTGGGCACACTGCGGATATTTCTGCGAAAATCTTACCTTCAGCGGTATAACCATCCTCGCGGGACACGACGGAGTTCACACGGGAAGCTGTGATAATATTTTAGTGGAAAACTGCAAGATGTACACGGGAGACGACTGCGTGGCAGGCTTTGACATCCGCGGTCTTACCGTAAGAAACTGTCTGTTCAACACCGCATGCAGCTCCTTCCGTCTGGGCGGAACGGACGTCCTCATCGAGAACTGTACTCTGGTGGGTCCTCCCCGCTTCTGCTTCCGCGGCTCACTCACAAAGGAAGAAAAGAGAGACGGCGCGCCCTCTCAGAGCGGCAGAAAGACCACTCTTTCCGCCTTTACCTACTACTCCGACTTCACGCTCACGGTGCGCAACGCTCCCGGCAATATACTCATGCGCAACTGCTCCTTTGAGAATCTTGAGCGCTTCCTGCACTTCAATTATTCAGGCAACGAGGTATGGCAATCCAACAGAGCCCTTGAAAGCATAAGCTTTGAGAACGTGAGTGCCACCAATGTAGGCATGTCGCTCTGCGCTTACGGAGACGCAGAGAATCCCGTGACGATAAGCATAAAGGATTGCAGCTTCACATTCGCGACTGAGCAGACCGAGCTCATCCGCACCGCTAACTTCAAGGAAATAACACTTGAAAATGTAAGTGCCGGAAACGTATCAGGCAAGGCGCTCAGATCATGGGGCGGGAACGGCAAGCTCAAAGCGGTGGGCATCTGCGGATTTGAGGACAGCATCACGGAGGCGACCGAGCCCTTCCACACAAAAGCCATATAAGGACGTATTATGCTTATAACAGATAAAGAGGCACTGAAAAACTATTATACGCAAACAAGACATTGGCAGGGTATTCCTTCCATAGAGGTGACCGAAAAGGGACGGATATTCGTATCCTTTTACAGCGGCGGCACTACCGAGGAAATGGGCAACTACGGCGCTTTGGTGGTCAGCAATGACGGCGGCAGGAGCTTTTCCGAGCCCATTGCCGTTGCCGACATGGGAAAGAACGCGCGGGCATATGACTGCTGTCTGTGGATAGACCCGCTGAAGCGGCTATGGTTCGTATGGGCGGTAATGCCCCAAAACAGAATAGAATTTGTCATTTGCGACCGTCCCGATGACGATGAGCTTGTATGGAGCGAGGTAAGAGAGCTTGGATATGATATCATGCTGAACAAGCCCACCGTCGCCGACAACGGAGACTGGCTCTTCCCTTGTGCCGTGTGGAAGTCGGGACTTATAACCGCCGAGGTAGGCGGAGCTGACGGATCTCATCCCGACGGCGCTCACGTATTCCGCTCCCGCGACTGCGGCAAGACCTTTGAGCTTATAGGCACTGCCAAGGCATACAACAGACATTTTGATGAGCATATGCTCGTACAGATGAGGGACGGCTCGCTGAACATGTACATTCGTTCAAAATACGGCGTGGATGTTTCCCATTCCACCGACGGCGGTCTGACATGGTGCGAGGGCTATGACTGCGGCTTCGGCGGTCCTAATTCCCGATTTTATATCGGCAGGCTCGCCTCTGGCAGACTGTTGCTCATCAATCATTACCGATTCAAGGGACGCAATAATCTGACCGCAATGCTCTCTGATGACGAGGGACAGACATGGTACGGGCATCTGCTCATAGACGGACGCTCCAATGTGTCCTATCCGGATGCCAAGCAAACCGGGGACGGAACGATATACATAACCTATGACAGAGAGCGGGGCGCGCACTATGATAAGAACCGCGATTACACGGACGATGCCCGAGAGATCCTCATGGCAAAGGTAACAGAGGATGATATCGCCGCGGGACACATAGTGTCAGGGGTCGGCGAGCTTGAAATTACAGTATCAAAAATCATAAAAAATTAAAGGATATATCTTATGAAGAAGCGCTATATAACAATAGACGGCGGAACGACAAACACAAGAGTCGCGCTGGTAGAGGACAACAAGGTTTTAAGGGCAGTCAAGGGCAACGTGGGCGCAAGAAAAAGCATGTCGGGAAATGACGAGCTTGTCCGCTTCATAAAGGATGCGATATCAGATCTTCTCAGCGAATACAGTCTTTGCGAAGATGATATCACCTGTGTTCTCGCGTCGGGAATGATAACCTCCGAGTTTGGTCTTTATGAGCTTCCTCACATATCCGCTCCCGCGGGAGCAAAGGAGCTTCATGATAGCATCAAGCGCCACGATATCCCCGAAATATGCTCTCTCCCCTTTTACTTTATCCCAGGTGTCAGGCTGACAGGCGAGCGCCTTGAGGACTTTGACATGATGCGCGGCGAGGAGACCGAGCTTTTTGGTTTACTTGAAGATCCCAGAGACTGCGTTTGCGTTCTTCCCGGCTCTCACTCAAAAATAATAGTGACAGATGAAAACGGAAGGATCACAAGATTTTTCACCATGCTTACAGGCGAGATGATAGCCGCTCTTTCGGGCAACACCATCCTCCGCGACGCAGTTGATCTTTCCATTTCCGAAATCGATGAGGCACGCCTTTCCGAGGGCTGTGTATACACGCTGGAGAACGGCATAAATGAAGCACTCTTCAAGGTTCGCGTGCAAAAGAATCTCCTTGGCAGAGCTCCCGCAGAAACCTACAGCTTCTTTATCGGAGCTGTGCTTGCGGGAGAGATAAAAAAGATAATGGCTATTCCCTCGGCAAGAATAGTCCTTGGCGGAAAGTCACAGCTCAAAACAGCTACCGCCTCACTGCTTCGCGACATGTGTCCCGAAAAGATAACCGTTGCCGACGACACGCTTGTGGACGGCTCTACATTCCTCGGACAGGTAAAAGTTTTTGAGTACAATTAAAAAATTCATATGACCCGAAGGGCGATCATGCTTTTCGGGTCATATAATTATATAAACATATAAACAATGGACAAAACAATCAAAAAAACGTCTTTTTTTGATAATATTACCATAAAACATTGACAAAACACAGATTTTATGATAAAATAACATTGTCAAAAAATAAACAAAGATCAACGGAGGTCATCTATGCTTTCAAAACGCCCCCACAAAAACGTAAACACGCTTATTATGGAGGAGATCAAAGACGTTAAGAGCTGTCTTATCGGCTTTGAGAGCTTCATGAGAGCGGCTGTAACCCCACAGACTGTACACGAAACTTTAGTTACTCTTTCCGACGGAGTATGTGACGCTGAGGCAGCTGCCGACGGCTCGCTCCGCCGCATGATCGATTCTCTTTCCAATACCGCGTTCCTTCCCGCTACCCGCTCGGAGCTGATAGACATTGCCACCGGCTGTGACCGTGTAGCAAACAAATGTGAGCACACCGCAAAAATGATAGTGCTTCAGCGTTTTCGTTTCCCCGAGGAATTCAATGATGACGTAATGAAGATACTTTCCATTACACACGAGCAATTTGAGATACTGGAGCAAAGCATAAGCTCGCTGTTTTCCGATTTCAGCGATCTTCTCAAGGATCATAGCATTCTTGATGAGATACGCGCTCATGAAACACAGGTAGATATTATCGAGACCACCCTGTATGAACGTATTTTCACCCGGGATACACCTCTCGCCGAAAAAACGCAAACAGCTCATTTTGTGGAATTGCTCTGCGACCTTTCCGATATCATCGAAAATCTCGCTGATAAGATACAGATCATGCTTATCACAAGAAAGGCTTAAGACGGCGATGTGGATATATTTACTGTTATTTGCCGGTCTGTTCATGGGCTGGTCTCTCGGCACTAACGACGCCGCAAACGCATTTGGTACGGCGGTTGCCACGAGAGTTATCTCATTCCGTACAGCTATCATTATCATTGCTGTTCTCGTCATTATCGGCGCGCTTTTTCTCGGATATCAGAATATAACAGAGGTGGCGGGACTTGCAACCAACAACGAGGTAATGGCATCCGAGGAGGATGTTGAGGATGCCGAGGAAAAAGGCACCATGGCAGATCTCAGACTCAAATCGGCACTCAAAGCAGCTATCATCTTTGCCTGTGCGGGACTGACGGTATTCGTAATGAGCTTCCTCAAATTCCCCGTATCCGCAAACCAATCCATCACGGGCGCGATCATCGGTTGGGGTCTGTGCTACGCGGACTATTCAAATCCCGCAGTGCTTGACGTAAACCTTCCCCAGATAGGTAAATTTGCGGCGACATGGCTGCTCAATCCACTGGGAGCGGGAATTATATCATTTTGTCTTGTATTCGTATTCAAAAAGCTTTTTGAGAAAAAATTGTCCTCTCTTGCCGCTTATGATAAGCTTGTCAAGATTGGTTATCTCATAGCGGGAGCGTTCGCGTCCTTCAGTATAGGTATGAACAGCTCCGCAAATGTTACCGCACTGTACTACGACGCTACCGGAAAAGGCGCTAATCTGCTGACAGATGCCCGCCTCACCGCAACCATCGGCGGTATCGCTATCGCTATCGGTGTTCTCACCTTCTCAAAGCGCGTTATGATGACCGTAGGCGGAAGTATCGCGGAGATCAGTCAGGTAGATGGATTTCTCGTTATTATCGCAATGGCGCTCACGGTCGTTATCATGGGTAACTGGATGGGTATTCCCGTATCCACGTCTCAGGCTGTCGTCGGCGCTGTTATAGGCGCGGGACTTGTAGGCGGTGTCAAAAATGTGCATTTCGGAGTATTCAAGCGCATCGCCATCGCGTGGGTCAGCTCCCCGACCGTGGCAGGTCTTCTCGCTTACGGCGTGGCATTCTGCACAAGAGGCTATTTCGGAGCTTAAATACATACCAACAGGGGTATTTCCTTTTACGGAAATACCCCTGTGAGCGTTTTTAAAATCATCTTGACAAATATGTCGAACGGTGGTATAATATGTATGAATTTAAAAAAAGGAGAGACTTATGAAGAAATTTTTCAGCGAATTCAAAAAATTTATCACCCGCGGAAACGTAGTTGACATGGCTGTCGGTGTTATCGTCGGTAGTTCCTTCACTGCTATTGTAAACGCGCTCAGCAACAACATTCTCAAGCCCATCATCAACTGGCTGCTCGCCACGATATTCGGCAAGGATTCTCTCAAAGAGATCTACACCTTCCTTGTAGAGTCCTATGTTGAGAACGAAGAAGGCGTTAAGGAGCTTGACCTTGCAACGTCTATCTACATAGACTGGGGTGCTTTTATCAACGCTGTAATCAACTTCCTGCTCATCGCCCTGGTGCTGTTCTCCATCGTAAAGATGATAAACAAGCTCAGAGAGGGACGCAAGGAGCTTGTTGAAAACCTTGGCGGAAAGATCTCCAAGGAAGACAAGAAGGCAATGAAGGCTCTCGGCATCAAGCGCTCCGACAAGGCGGCTGTTGACGCGTATTTTGCTGAAAAGGCAAAGAAGGCTGAGGAAGAAAAGAAGGCGGCTGAGGAAAAAGCAAGACTCGAAAGAGAAGCTAATCCTACCACAGAAGAGCTGCTCAAGCAGATCCGCGATCTTCTTAAGAATAACTGAATATAGCGTAAAAAGGCTTTCTCAAATGCTGATTTGAGAAAGCCTTTTTTTATGGGATGTAAATTATTCGCCTTTTACAACGATCTTAAGACCCTGCATACTGATGTTCATCTCCATTGCCTCGTTGATATCGGCAAGAGCGTATTTATGAGTAAGCAGCTCCTCTACAGGCAGACCGTCCTTCTGAGCCTCCTTGAGAACATCGCAAGCCTGCATCCAGTCCTTAGCTTGATATGTCCACGAGCCGATAACCTTGATCTCCTTATTACAGATGTCAAGATGAGGATTGTAGGTAGTCTCTCCGTTATCAACAAAGAATCCGAGCTCACACATAGAGCCGCCGCGGCGAACGTACTTCCAGATGGTGCTTGCCGCCTTGGGCGAGCCTGTACACTGGAATGCCATCTCCGCACCTGTTCCGGTGATCTCAAGCACCTTAGCCTGAGCATCCTCTGTCATGTAGTTCACGGTATAAGCCGCACCAAGCTTCTTAGCCATAGCCAAACGCTTTTCGTCGCCGTCAACAGCGATGATATTGCGAACACCCATTGTACGGACAGTAGCAAGAAGCAACAGGCCGATAGGTCCGCAGCCCTGTACGAGGACATAAGAGCCCTGCTTGAAGTTGAATATCTGCTTTGCCTGCTCAACGGCGTGGATAACCACCGCAGTCGGCTCGATAAGCGTGCGGAGATCAACATCCATATCGCTTACATTGAAGATAACGCCGCCGGCGTTTACCTTGATGTACTCGCCAAACCAACCGTTGAAATTCTTGTAAGCTGCCTCACCAGGCATAAGACCGAAGATCTCGCCGCCGGGACAAAGATGAATATGCTCCGGATCGTTTTTACATGTGTCGCAAACGCCGCAGGGCTTGAGTCCCGTAACGATCTTATCGCCAACCGCCAAAGGCTTACCGTAGTAGTCCGTAGTAACATTCTTGCCCAGCTTTACGACCGTACCCGTACCCTCGTGACCAAGCTCTACGGGGATATAGCCGAAGGGGTCGCCCTTGTACTCGTGAACGTCTGTTCCGCAGATACCTGTCTGCTCGACCTTTACAAGTACCTCATCGTCACCTATCTCGGGAACGGGAAGCTCAAAGATCTCGATCTTCTTTGCGCCTGTGAGAACGGCAACTCTTGCCTTCTCGGGAATCTGATAATTTGCCATTGCTTTTTCTCCTTTTATTGTTTTTATTTTCAGGCTCTCAAAAAGCCCAAAGTTCAATTTTACTTTACTTCCCTGACGTGGTACACGGCGGAAGTATAATCCTCCTTCGGATACTTGAGCGCGATACCCGCGTGAATAAGAGTGTCACCGCCAGCGGTGATATCAAGCCCCTCAATATAATAGGTCTTGCTCTTATCAAGTCCATAAAGCTTTATACGCTTTGACTCGGCGTTCGGACTGCTGAGTCGGCGGTATACGAGCAACATAGCCTCTGACTTATCCTTGGAAACAACCATCTCGGTAAAAAAATTACCCTCAAATGGACTGTCAATGCGGTAAAGGTCGCCACCGAGAATGAGATGCTCATACTTGCGGTATTCATCTACCTGCGCGCTGACCGCCTCGCGATCCGTATCTGTAAACTGGGTGGTATCAAGCTCATAGCCCGTAGCGCCCAGATGAGCGATATCCCCTCTTGTTCTCATCGGCGTCATGCGGTGTGTCTGATGGTTGGGCACAGCGGACACGTGGCAGCTCATCGCGGACAGAGGATAAACTATCGATGTACCGTACTGTATCCTCGTTCTCTCCTCGGCATCCGAATCATCAGACGTCCATATCTGAGGGAAGTAATAAAGCATAGCGGGATCAAAGCGGTCTCCTCCCGCGGCGCATCCCTCAAAGAAAACATTGGGATTGGCATTTACTATCCGCTCGCAGATGTCATAAACACCCAGCACATATCTGTGAGCGAATTCCATCTGTCTGTCGGCATCTCTGCCGATGGAATATATATCGGTAACATTTCTGTTGTAATCCCACTTGACATAGTCGATACCGTAGCGCGACAGCATTTTATTCACCGAATCCACTATACAGTCGCGCACATCGGCTCTTGTCAGGTCAAGCATATACTGATGTCTGCCATAGCAACGTGGTCTGCCGGGCTTTCCGATAGCGTAATCGGGATGAGCACGGTAGAGATCAGAGTCCTCATTTACCATCTCGGGCTCAAACCACAGACCAAACTTCATTCCCTTGGCGTGGACATGGTCGATGACTGCCTCAAGCCCACCCTCAAGCTTGCTCTCGTTCACATACCAGTCACCAAGACCGCTTGTGGCATCGTCCCTTTTTCCAAACCAGCCGTCGTCAAGAACAAAGGTGTCGATACCCGTGCCCTCCGCAGCGTCCGCGATAGCCTTGAGCTTTTCGGTGTTGAAGTTGAAGTATGTTCCCTCCCAGTTATTTATAACAACCGGACGGCTGGCATTCACGTACCTCGGATTGATAATATGCTTTCTGAACACATCATGGAAGGCTCTGCTCATACCGCCGATACCGTCAGCCGAATATGCAATGACGACCTCTGGAGTCTCAAAGCACTCTCCCGCGCCCAGCTTCCACGAAAAATCAAAGTCATTAATACCGCCTGTAAGTACGGTCTCGCCCGCCATGCTCACCTCCGCCTTGAGTACAAAGGAAGAGGAATACACAAGGCTTATACCGTAAGCATCTCCGTGATGCTCGGTAGTCCCCTTGGCAATAAGTCCCATAAATGGATTGAGAGTAGCCGAGGAGGACAGTCTCTTTGAGTCAACGGAAACAACTCCGTGATGTACGGGAATGGTCTCTATGTGCCTCTCGCACCCCCACGCTCCGTAAAGAGACATAACATCATAATCCATCCCGGGAAGTCCCATGGAGAAGGAATAAGCGCGAAGCAGTCTGCAGTCATGCTCGCCACCATTTTTGTATACAGCACGGCGCGCTATAACGGATGAATCATCATAGACGGTATAGTAAAGATCAGCGCCGAAGCCGCTGACAGAGTCCTTCATATGAAGCACCAGCGTCTCCCCGCCCGTCAGCGAAGGCATGCCGCCGATAGCGGGCTTTTCGGGCAGTATCTCATGGGAGTCGTAAAGCAGATTGAGTATTCTGTCTCCCTCGACGCTTTGAACATGCACGGCAGGCTCTCTGTAATCGCTCGTGCCGTAAAACCCAAGCTCGGGATCAAAGAACTGATAGGACAGTCCGCCTTGGTCTATCCCCGGAGGTGTCGCTGTCTTCGAGCTTCTTCCGGGAGCGCGGAAAAATCTCAGATTATCGTGAGAGATACGCGCGCCGTAGTATAGATGAGAAACATATCCCACTCTGTTTATATAAAAAGCATATGTAATGTCTTTACCGTCAAGATAAAAAATATTTGTTTCGGGATTAAATGTGATTGCCATATATTGCTCCTTGGATAACGATTTTCCTGATATCTCACTTTTCAAAATGATTGTTATTATTATAACATACTTGTATATACTTGTCAATAGAGGGAAAGCATAAAAGCCTTCCCTCGTTTTTTCACCTAAAAAACATTAGGCTCATTGGGCAAATTGATGGTAAGTCGGTTGATAAGTACTGCCTTCCCATCGACCGAGCCGATCCGATATGAATATCCGTTCCAACGCATAAGGTTTATGCCCATAAAAACTCCCGACCGAACATCGATCTGATATCCACCGATATTATCCGAACCAAGGTTTACACACAAAATATTTTTTGTATCCGTCGTTCTCACAAGTGTACATACACCGTAAGCAAATGTGTTGTATATCCGCTGTCCGTCGGCATCATCAAGTATTATATAGATACATGAGCTTTTTGTTATCGGGAACACCGTGTCAAAAACACCCTCCTCGGTTGCCCAGTTTTCAAGTCCTGACAGCGTTGTGCGCGTCATTACCGTCGCGTTCTGTAAGCATCCTGTTATAACTCCGTCCTTACCGCCCGCCGCAATAGCGTTGTAATAACAGCAGGACATCAGTCTTCCGATATAATGCCCGTCACAATTTCTGAAATCGATACCGTATGCCGCTCCAACAATAGCAGTGTTGATACAGTACACGTTTTCCGCCTTGCCGCGTACAGCGTATGTGGTGTTCTTGACCTTGTAACCGTTACCCGACGCGTATGGGCTGTTTGTACGGTAAATAATTCTCACCGAGTTCAAGCCGCTTGCCTTTCCCTCAAGAGTTATAAGTGCCGTATCGAGCGCAGGTGATGAAGTATTAAGACCGTACTCACTGAGGAATACCGTTCCTCCGCTCTTGCCCGATGCCTGATCACGTGTCGCCACCAAGCCTCCCGCTCCGCGAAGTTCAACTCCCGCGGGAACGGTAATGCTTTCCTTAAAGAAATACACACCCGCGGGAACATAAACGATACCGCCGGTTCTGCCTGCCTTATCCAACACTTCCTGCAGCTTCTGCGCCTGACATACATTGCCCGCGCTAAGCTCCGCGACATAGAGCATGGTCACAGGCTTTGGGTAGGTGGCGGATGTGTTTATCTCATAAGCATCCAGCGCGGTATTATCCAAGGTTATCTTCTGCCCCTGTGTGCCACCGATAACATCTACGTCACAGCACTTGATGTTACCCGAGGTGTTGTTGATGATACCCTTGCGGTCTCCCTCAAAGCGAGACCTTGCCACTACCATTCCCCAACGGGTATCAAGATCGTCCACAAGAAGTCCGACCGTACATCCCGTGACACTGCAATCATAAAGCGAGCCCGCAAACTGTATACGCTTGCCGTCAACAATGTGTATTCCGTATTTACATCCTTCAACAGTCAGATCGATAAACTCCGTCCATTCAAGATCGCCGAGTATCAAACCCGTCGTGTTTGACTTTACATAGCTTTTCAGAGCCTTCTCATCGGGAGCTGTCTCCCCCATTCCGACATTCAGCCAGTAATCAGGGGAAATATTTACGTTTTGCCATGTTCCCACGTCCGCTTGATTGTACACCTCAGTACCGCTGTGCAGAAATGTTCCGTAGAAATTCTCCACCGTCAATTGCTCGTGGGCGTTACCACCGACACAGCAAGCTCCAATGCCGCGGTAACCGTTGATAACAGTCACATTCTTGACTGTTGAAAGCATATAAGAAGAGCCTTTTCCATCGGTGTAAAAGGTAAACGGATACGGTTTTACGTTGTCAACTGTCTGCTCGGGATAGTATACCGTAAGCCCAACGACTCCGCCCGAACCGCCAAGCATGACAGTCCCTTTGGTATCGTCATCCACAGAGTCTACATAAAGCATAAGCACTGTTCCGTACTCATTTCCCTGTTCGGGATCCTGCCAGTCTCCGCAAAGAGTGACATATGGTGGGATCACGATCTGACCCGATATCCTGTATTTTCCCTCGGGCAGATATACACATCCTCCACCCATCGCCGCGCATTTATCAAGCGCGGACTGAATGGCTCTCGTACTGTCCGATGCACCCGTGGGGTCGACATCGTAGTTTTTAGCATCCGCTATGACATCCGCCACGATATGATAGTCAGTTGGGTATTTTGTGTTGACGATGGCGGGAAGCGATACCGTCTCATCAGAGGTATATGTTCCCGTTACGCAAGCATCTGCCGCAAGCGTTTTATCTCCGTTGATATGATCCATAATAAATTTATTCACCGCTATCCTTGTTCCGATATCATCATAACCCAAAAGGATTATTTTATTACCGATCACCCTTATACACCACTCTCCCTCGGAAAGTCCTGCAAGAGCCTGACCGCTCTCGGGGCGATTGGTGTTGCCTATAAGTATTTCCTTGGCGGGATCATCCGCTGACGCCGAGGAATCATTTTTCAGAAGCATGCGGCTGACGGGGATCTCATATTTGCTTTTGAGAATGTCCGCGAGACTTACGGCGCTCTCAATTATTCCCTGCTCCGCGCCTTCGGGACGGATGATCGTATAGTAAAAGTCTCCGTTCTCATCGGTAAAGCTCACCGACATATCCGCCGAATCCGTCAACTCCCCATCACCACCGCCACATGATGCACCGGCAAGCATCAGAACAAGTATGATAAATAAAAGACACGTCTTTTTCATTTTTGTAAGGCTCAGTCTTCGATCTCGGGAATTCTCTTTATATCCTTATCCGTGAAGATATCGTATTCGTCACGGCTGGTAGTCGAAAACTCAGAGATCACCGCTCCCTCATCGCCCGCCATAAACCAATGTCTGGTATTGGGAACGATGGTATACTGCTGTCCCGCCGTCAGCTTTATCTCGTGGAATACTGTATAACAGGTATCCTCCTTGACGGGATGGCAAACACGGTCGGGAGTTTCCTCGCCCTCTACATACAGATATACAGTTCCGTATCTGCAACGGAATGTTTCCATCTTACCGTCGCATCCAAGCTCAGGTATGGGGGCATGACGGTGCTCGGGACAGTTCTGATGCGGAAACAGCACCATCTCCTTGGCACAGTAAATGTCGGTATTTATATATACCACGATCTCCAGACCCGTATTATCAAGCATGTCAAGACCGAAATCCGCGACCTCTATATTTGCCGCTTCCTCATCGGTGATCACGATCCCCGCCTTTTTGTAATATTCAAGCGCCCTTTTGCGGGCAGACTCCAATACTGTTCTTTTCATATATTTCCTTTCAATATCATCACAACCGATCTCACGGGCAAGACCCCGCGGAGAGGGTTTTATTTAAACGCAATATCAGCAAAAATAGGATAATGGTCACTCGCGTGAGCGGTGTTCTCATCAGCCACTATCTTAAAGTTCGCTACAACGATATTATCGGTGCTTACATAGATATAGTCTATTCTTGAACCGTATTCATAGCGCTCCTCAAAGAAG
>JAFTQL010000043.1 GCA_017462795.1 Clostridia bacterium | reverse complement strand
TTCGTAAGTAACCACGGGTAACAAGGTGCATAAGCACCACTCCTTCCTCAGAAAATTTGGAAGGAGCAAAGAAGTCTCCTTCCATGAAAGAAGGAGCAACCGCCACCGTAATGGTGGAGTCCGTGACGTGGACTCGGTATCGGATTTTAATCCGATACCCCCTACGGGCATCTCTGCCATTGCTATTATACCATACCGTCTGAGGTTTGTCAACAAAAAAGCCTCGGATAGCTCCGAAGCAAACAATTTTATTTTTTTCTATTGACAAATCGTTAAATACAGTATATAATAATAACAGAGGGGCACCGATGACGGTTGCTTTCCCTTAGATAGCAAAAAGATAACCGCTCTCCAGGTCAAAGCAGGGCGGTTATCTTTTTTTGTTGTTATTATGAATATCAATTACAAGACTTATAATTGCAACGATCAACGTGCAAAAGAGAAACAAAGCTTCCCAAGTTATGTACATTGGCATCACCTCCCTCAAACGAGGAAGGCAAACAAAAAGAGATTGACTTCCTCAAAACTGAGAAAGCAACCGCCACCGTAATGGTGGAGTCCGTAACGTGGACTCGGTATCGGATTTTAATCCGATACCCCCTACGGGCATCTCTGCCATTGCTATTATACCATACCGTCTGAGGTTTGTCAACAAAAAAGCATTGGGACTTTGCGAGTTATCATTTACGGTTGATTTGCGGTTGATCAACAGAGCCGTATTGACTTTTCTCTCATTATATGGTAAACTTATACTATATATAATTTTGGGATATCATTATGAAAAATATTATTCGGGCGGATGCCGTTATCTCTGACAAGTATGGCACGCTCATAAAAAAATCAAAAGGAGCACGCGATATGTTTAAGGAAACGAAGTCGGTAATAAATAACGAAACGATAAAAAAAGAGCTGATGTACAGAACCAAGGCATCCGTGCCCGCTATAGTCGTTTGCTGTATCGTTATGATACCCATGGCTATTATCGGTATATACTCCATTTCCTCTCTCATTGGGGAGATCAGCAATGGCGGTATGGGCAATGTTTCCACAGAATACATCATATTCGCGTTGGTCGATCTGATGCTGACTGTAGTATTGACGATGGTCATCATCAACACCATAGGTAACTATAACGCCATCAGGAGATGTGAATTCTCGGTGGTTGAGGACACACTGACAGACGCACGTGAGGAAACAGTGCACCACGGTCGCCGTATGTCCATTGAAAAAGCCTTTTATTTCAGCCAACACGGCAGATACGTGGTAACCTCCCTTGACGGCAGCACCTTTGAATACTCATATATCGACGACGTGTTTTATATCGTTATCTATACCCGCTCAAGATCTCCCTACCCCGCTCTCATATATAACAAAAGGATATACGAATACAAAAACTAACGGACAGTGTAACATGGGTGGGAATCTGAGAAACAATATTGTGTCATTATCAGCTATCAACGATCATTCAATAAAGTTGCGTTAAATATGATCTGACTTTATTAAGCTGCCGCCGCGGAACAGCCCCACTCCCCTTTTTGAAATTTGGGTTCTGTATTTTTTCAAAAATGCCTTGACAATACGGTGGGAAAGTGCTATAATTTCATGGTGCCGAGATCGGCACACATGTTTTTTATATTAATAGGAGGCTTTTATGGAAGCACTTTTAAGTTTGTCAGTCTCGCTTTTTGTCGGACTGATGCTGTCCCGTCTTGCTAAGCTTGCCAAGCTTCCCGCTGTCACCGCATATCTTGTCGCCGGTATTCTCGTAGGTCCTTACGTCCTCGGCGCTTTCGGTGTGGAGGGTCTGGGCTTTACAAGCATGGACAATATTCATACATATTCCCTGCTCTCCGATGTTGCTCTGGGCTTTATCGCCTTCTCTATCGGTAACGAGTTCCGTCTCTCCCAACTCAAAAAGACTGGTAAACAGGCTACCGTCATCGGTATCTTTCAGGCTGTTTTCACAACACTTCTTGTGGATGCCATTCTCATCGGCGTCCACTTCCTCATGCCCGATAAGCTGTCTCTGCCCGCGGCTATAGTGCTTGGCGCGGTGGCATCCGCGACAGCTCCCGCGGCTACACTGATGGTCGTCCGTCAGTACAAGGCAAAGGGACCGCTCACCGATCTTCTGCTCCCCATCGTCGCTCTTGACGACGCGGTGGGTCTGGTGCTTTTCGCTATCTCCTTCGGTATAGCAAAGGCAATGACCTCTTCTGCGGGAATCAGCGTTGTTTCGGTTCTTGTCGAGCCTCTTCTCGAGGTTGTGCTTTCTCTGGTTCTCGGCGCGGTCATGGGTCTGCTCTTCTCCTTCTTTGAGAAGTTCTTCCATTCCCGCTCCAAGAGACTTTCAATGTCCGTTACCTTTGTGTTCCTCACAGTCGCCCTCTCCATGCTCAAGTTTGAGATCGGCGGCGTGCATATCGCCTTCTCCTCTCTCCTTGTCTGCATGATGCTGGGAACGGTATTCTGCAATGTCTGCGACTTCTCCGAGGAGCTTATGGACAGAGTTGACCGTTGGACTGCCCCCCTGTTCATTCTCTTCTTCGTTATCAGCGGAGCGGAGCTTGAGCTGTCGGTATTTACGGATATCGCAATTGTGGTCATAGGTCTTGTCTACATCCTTGCCCGTTCGGCGGGAAAATATCTCGGAGCGTCTATCAGCTCAAGAGCTGTCAAGTGTGAGAAGAATATTGTCAAATATCTCGGCATAACGCTTCTGCCTCAGGCAGGCGTTGCTCTGGGAATGGCGATCAAGGCACAGACTTTGGGCGCGGACGGCGCTATAGTTGCCAATATCACCCTCTTTGCCGTACTGATCTACGAGCTTATAGGTCCTATGCTCACAAAGATATCCCTGCTCAAGGCAGGCGAGATCCGCCCCGAGGGCAAGACCAGCGCGAGAGAACAGGCAAAGCTGGACAAGGGCAAGCACACCGAAAGACACGCGTCAAGACACAGTTAAAAAAATACATTCAAGCGCCGCGCCCCGCGGCGCTTATTTTAAATAAAAAAGCAATGGTACGACACGGGGAGCATGCTTGGGCGGACCTCCCCTCTCCGTCACGACGCTCGCGGAGTGACAAAAATGGCATTATAAATCATAATATATCCCCATATTAACCATAAATTACACATTCCGGAGGCAAATATGAAAACGATTACAACAGATGTTCTGGTAACAGGCGGCGGAAGCGCGGGCTGCTTTGCGGCTATCTCAGCGGCAAGAACAGGCGCGCGAACACTGCTTGTGGAGAAAAACGGCATGCTCGGCGGCACCACAACAGCAGGGCTTGTCAACTTCCCCGGTCTTTTCCATGCGTGGGGCAAGCAGATAATAGACGGACCATCTTGGGAGTCCGTTCTCCGCTGTGTTGAGCGCGGCGGCGCTATCCTTCCCCCATTTCCTTACAGGAGCGAGCATCACAACATGCAGCAGATACTCCTTGACGTTTTCACTTACACCTGTGTGCTGGACGACATGTGCGTCGAAGCGGGAGTGGATGTTCTCTTTCACTCCATGGTCGCCTCGGCTCGGGAGGACACGGACGGTATAACGGTACGGCTTGCCACCAAGGACGGACTTTGCGAGGTTCACGCGGGGGTACTGATAGACACCACAGGCGACGCGGACGCTTTGCGCATGGCGGGGGCGGACTACGTCATCAGCGAGGAAACACAGCCCGCCACGCTTATAAACGACCTCACGGGCTACGACGAGAAATCTATAGACGAGGACACGCTCCGCGCCTATCTTGACTCCGCTTACGTGAGCGGCAGACTCACCCCCGAGGATTCTCAGGGTCGGGACATATACCGAATGATAATGAAAAAGCGCATACACATGCACATAGACGCGCCCGCCGCCCATACCTCCGAGGGCAAAAGCGCTCTTGAGATCAAGGCGAGAAAAACACTGGCGCGTATACTCTCCTGCCTTTCGGGCTTTGAGGGACTTGAGGGCATACGCGTGGCTCGCTTCGGGCTTGAGTGCGGTGTGAGAGAAACGGTGCGTATTATAGGCGAAAAGCAGATCACAGCCGAGGAATACCTTTCGGGAAGAATAGAGGCGGACTCTGTCTGCCATGCCTTTTATCCCATCGATCTGCACCAAAGAACGGGCATAAAGCAGGTGTTCCTTGAGGACGGAGTCGTCCCCTGCGTTTGCTACGGAAGCCTTGTTCCCAAGGGAGCGACACACATGCTCACCGCGGGACGCTGTCTCTCCTCGGACACCGATGCCAACAGCGCACTGAGAGTTCAGGCGGTATGCATGGCAACGGGTCAGGTGGCGGGCTGCGCCGCGGCGTTGTGCGCGGAGAGGGGCTGTGGGGTGTCTGAGCTTCCCATGTCCGACCTTAAGCAGGCTTTGCGGAACATTGGCGCTATCGTCCCCGGTGACGTAAAATTTGATAAAAAGCCATGACTACAAAAAACTGGATACAAAAAAACACCCGCTCTCTTGCGGGTAAGACAGTGGCTGTCAGCGGCTCGACCGGGGGCATCGGAAGGCAGCTTTGCGCCCATCTTTGCGACCTTGGGGCAGACCTTATTCTGCTGGACAGAAGCCGAGAGAGATCGGTCGCCCTGGGAGAGAGCCTGAGAGCCGCTCATCCCTCGCTGAAGGTCTCCTACATCACCGTTGATCTTGAGGACATGGGTGCGGTGCGCTCCGCCGCCGAGGAGCTGTTGCGCCGCGGTGTGGATTTTCTCATTCTCAACGCGGGGGCGTATCACATACCGAGGCACAGGTGCGACACGGGCTATGACAATGTCTTTATGATAAATTTTGTCTCTCCCTACTACCTTGCCCGCCGTCTTTTGCCACATGTTGCCTCTCGGGGCGGAAGAGTGGTGGCAGTGGGCAGCATTGCGCACGGATACTCCCGCACAGACCCCGACGACATAGATTTTTCCACCCGCAAGAAGTCGAGCAAGGTCTACGGGAACGCCAAGCGGTATCTCATGTTTTCTCTCCTTGGGCTCAGGGAGCACAGAGACAGCGTCTCCGTGACCCATCCGGGAATAACGCTGACAAACATCACCGCTCATTATCCCAAGCTCATTTTCGCTATTATCAAGCACCCCATGAAGGTCATCTTCATGTCACCGCGGCGTGCGTCTCTCTGCATTCTGGCGGGTATTTTCGATCAGCGCTCTGACGGCAATTGCTGGACAGGCCCTGGCATTTTCAACGTCTGGGGAACGCCAAAGCTTCGTCCCCTGTCCACCTGCACCGAGGGTGAGGCGGCGAGAATACGCGAGACGGCAGAGGAGATCCTTGGGAGAGTGGAGACGGAGAATAGATAATAGACAATTGTGATCTGCTATAAAGTATCGCGGGCGTGAGTTGTTCTTCTCACGCCCGCGGTTTGTTTTTATTTACTTTCTCACTTCTTACCCGTTGAGCCGAAGCCGCCCGCGCCTCTGGCGGTATCGTCGAGGTCATCGGCAACGGTAAAGTCGGCGGCGGCATAGGGGGTGAACACTATCTGCGCTATGCGCTCGCCGTTCTCCACTGTCTGCGGCACCGCGCCGTGATTGTGGAGCGCCACCATTATCTCTCCGCGGTAGTCGCTGTCGATAACGCCCACCTTATTCGCGGGGGCGAGCCCGCGCTTTGTGGCAAGACCGCTGCGGGCGTAGATAAGACCCACGTATCCCTCGGGGATCGCCATGGCTATTCCCGTATGGACAAGAACCGTCTCGCCGGGAGCGACGGTCACGCCGTTTTCCTCGCAGGCGTAAAGGTCAGCGCCCGCGGCACATGCCGACCCGTAGGTGGGAACGGTAGCCGCCTCATTGAGCTTTTTTATGTTCATCGATATTTTCATACTTTTATTTCCTTTCGATTTAATTCCACAGAACGGTCCTGCCTGACATAAGCGAGGCGGGGACGTCTATTATCCTTTGGTTGGACGAGCCGCGGAAGCGCAGGCTCAGATCCTTTTTGTCCTGCTCGAATCTTCCGTCCACCAGCACATCGATACAGGCAAGCATCCGGGCGGTGATCTCCGCGTCACCCAGGCGGTGTGCGCTTATGTCGCGCTCAAAATCATAGCCCGAGTAGCACCACACCGTCTTTTGGGGATAGACCGCCTTTATTTTTTCCAGCAGTCCCACCACTCCCGCCTGATTGCATGGCTCAAATGGCTCTCCGCCAAGCAGAGAGAATCCCTTGATGTAGTCGGGAGCGAGAGCGGAGATTATACTATTCTCCGTCTCCTCGGTAAAAGGCTTTCCGTAGCCGAAATCCCACGCCTCGGAGTTAAAACAGCCAGGGCAGTGATGTGTGCATCCGCTGACAAACAGCGACACGCGCACACCCGGTCCGTTGGCAACATCGTGTGTCTTTACAGTCGCGTAATTCATGCGCCCTCCGTCACGGTATTACAGATGCAGTACACGGGACTTGATCTCCTTGGTCTTTCCCACGTTCCAGAAATTCTCGCCGAGATATCCGCAGGTGCGGCGGGTCACGTTCATGCGCTTGTGATCCTTATTATGGCAGTTGGGGCATTCCCACTGATTATCGTCGTTGACGATGATCTCTCCGTCAAATCCGCAGACGTGGCAATAGTCGCTCTTGGTATTGAACTCGGCGTACTGGATATTGTCGTATATAAAGCGCACGATATCCTCAAGCGCCTCAAGATTGTGACGCATGTTGGGTATCTCAACATAGGAGATAGCTCCGCCCGAGGATATGGTCTGGAACTGACTCTCAAAGGTGAACTTTGAGAAGGCGTCAATGTTCTCGCGTACATCTATATGGTAAGAATTGGTATAATATCCCTTATCGGTAACATCCTCAATAGTACCGAAGCGCTCCTTGTCTATGCGGGCAAAGCGGTAGCACAGCGACTCGGCGGGAGTTCCGTAAAGACCGAAGCCAAGCCCCGTCTCCTTCTTCCATTCCTCGCACCTTGCTCTCATGTGCTTCATCACCCTCATGGCAAATTCAAGTCCCTCCGGCTCGGTGTGGCTCACGCCCTTGACAAGCTTTGTCACCTCGTAAAGACCGATATATCCAAGAGAGATGGTGGAATATCCTCCGTGGAGATACTTGTCTATCTTTTCGCCCTTATCAAGCCTTGCGATAGCGCCGTACTGCCAATGAACGGGGCTGGTGTCGGACAGTGTTCCCTCAAGGGACTCATGGCGGCAAAGCAGGGCTCTCTTGCAAAGCTCAAGTCTCTCGTCAAATATCTTCCAGAACTTGTCCTCATCCCTGCCCGACAGTATGCCTATCTGAGGCAGATTGAGGCTGACAACGCCCTGATTGAAGCGACCCTCAAACTTATAGTTGCCGTTCTCGTCCTTGTAGGGGGACAGGAATGAGCGGCAGCCCATGGGGGAGAACACGTTGCCCTCGTAATTCTCGCGCATCTTCTTTGCGGAGATATAGTCGGGGTACAGTCTCTTGGCGGAGCACTTGACGGCAAGCTTTGTGATATAGTCATACTTACCGCCCTTGAGGCAGTTGCACTCGTCAAGCACATAAATGAGCTTGGGGAAAGCGGGGGTAATGTACACACCCTTCTCGTTCTTTATGCCCTCATAGCGCTGATTGAGTATCTCCTCTATGATCATGGCGTTTTCCCTGACGTACTCGTCATTCTCGTCTATGCGCATGAAGATGGTGACAAAGGGAGACTGACCGTTGGTGGTCATCAGCGTATTTATCTGATACTGAATGGTCTGCACACCCGAGCGAAGCTCGTCTCTGGTTCTCGCCTCCGCGATCTTGTTTATCGCCTCATCGTCAAGCTCGTCGCCGAACAGCTTTTTGATCTGGGCATAGAACTTGTCATGGCTCTTGCGCAGATACTTGCCCAGATGTCCGATATCCACCGACTGTCCGCCGTACTGCGAGCTTGCCACGGCGGCTATGATCTGCGTCATGATGGTACAGGCTACCTGGAAGGACTTGGGGCTCTCGATGAGCTTGCTGTTCATGACCGTGCCGTTATCCAGCATGTCGCCGATGTTTATCAGGCAGCAATTGAAGATAGGCTGGAGGAAGTAGTCGGCATCATGGAAATGTATCGCGCCCTCATCATGCGCCTTGGATATCTCCTCGGGCAGGAGTATGCGGCGGGTAAGATCCTTGGAGACCTCTCCTGCGATAAGGTCGCGCTGTGTGGATGCCATGACGGCGTTTTTGTTGGAGTTCTCCTCCATAACGTCCTTGTTCACGTTCTTTATAAGCGCGAGAATTGACTCATCGGTGGTGTTCGCCTTACGGACAAGCGCTCTTTCGTATCTGTAGATGATATACGTCTTTGAGAGCGTGTACTTGCCAAGCATCATCAGCGCGTGCTCCACCATATCCTGAATGTCCTCAACGAGGTATCTTGAGCGCTTTTTGCTCTCTATGCTTCTGACTATCTGCTCTATCTGCTCTTCGCTTATCTTATGCTCGGGCTCTACGGCTTCATTTGCCTTGCGTATCGCCTTGACGATCTTGCTACGGTCAAATTCGACCGTCGTGCCGTCTCTTTTTATTACCTTCATTTTATCCTCCCTTTCAAATGATCATTATTTTAACCGAAAATTCAACAGCATAATCATACCATATATTTTGTGTTCTGTCAAGCCCCAAAACACAACATATTGTGTTTTCAGCTCTTAATACAAATTTTCACGGTCAACTTTATTTATTTTGGCTAATGGGATGGAAAATGCAAAATGCAGAATGCAGAATTAAGAAAACGGTAAAAACAAAGCAACGGGGACAGATGATGGTCGCCCTACGACAAGCCTTCCTCCGGGAGGAAGGGGGACCGCGTTAGCGGTGGAAGGAGCCGGCGTCAAACACAAAGAAATCTCTTGTTTTTAACCGCATTCTCCCTCAGTCGCCTAACGGCGCCAGCAATGTTGCCTTTGGCAACTTGCCAAGTTCGCTTTGCGAACGTTGTTCCCATCCCGGAGGGAGCCTTGTCGTAGAGCGACCTTCATTCGTACCAGTAAAGTTGGTTCTTGGTGTTTCTTTTCGGGACGCCGAGGCGTCGTCCCCTACGACGGGTAGGTGTTCTTCATCCGCACCCGTGTTGTTGGTTATTGCGTTTTTTGCGGACGACCGGTGGTCGCCCCTACAAACGGTTTGGCAACCATCATCTACACCCGTGGAGTTGGTTCTTGGCGTTCCTCATTTCTCATTCCGTATTCCGCTTGTTTTTTAACGCATTCTCCCTCAGTCGCCTAACGGCGCCAGCTCCCTCTGGGAGGGAGCCTTGTCGTAGAGCGACCTTCATTCGCACCAGTAAAGTTGGTTCTTGGCGTTTTTTCGGTCGTCCGTGAGGCATGACGGTTTACAGCCAACCAACAATTAATTATTCAAATATATTTTTGCGAGGTTTTGCGAACGCAAATTAACGCAAATTAACGCAAAATTACGCAAACGCTCG
>JAFTQL010000042.1 GCA_017462795.1 Clostridia bacterium | reverse complement strand
TTTTGGGGGGGATTTTTCTTTTTTTGTTATTGTCTTTGTTATAGTTATTGTCTTTGTTTCTGTCTTTGTTATTGTTATTGTAGCGTGCTTTTGCGTAATTTTGCGAACGCAAACTCTCGCAAATGTTCGCAAAACGTAAATTCGCATGCGTAGCTCCCAATGCCGTAATCATGAGCAGAGGTGTTTATTGGGTTTTGCCAATTATGTCCGTGCGCTCAGAATGACAGGAAAGGCGGCGCGCTTGACTTAATGCAGCTTTTTTATTATCCAATATTGAAAATTCCCTTCCCAGCCTCCGAAAGCTTCGCTTACCAAGTCATAAAAAAAATTTATTAAAAATTGATTTTCCCTATTGACAAAGCTCTCCTACCATGATATAATATCAACATCAATGTAGCACGTGCGACAGTTATTTTACGGAGGTTATGTATGGATATTATCGCGGAAATCGAAAACACACGAAAAAAAGTATTGAAAACAGTCAACGCCGAATTTGACAATCTTCTCCAACAGGTATACGCAAATCTGGATAACATCAATCTGCGCTATGAGCCGCCGCGCCCATATGAGGAAACGTATCCTATAACCGCAAGCGGCATCTTCAAGGGTAAAAAGCCCTCGGGCGTCATCTTTGGAAATCAAGAGCCCATTGCCGTGCTCACATGGAAGCAGGTGGTGGAGGCGATCATGACAAGGTGCGTCTCCCAAGGCAGCTATGAGCAGGCGCTGAACAGGCTCTGCGGAAAGATCGGCGGAAAAACACGGGTGATACTCGCCAGGTCCCCCGAAAACATGCGCAGCCCCATGCAGCTTGGAAAAAATCTTTTTATGGAGACTCACTACGACACAGAAACACTGATCAATATCATGATCAAAAAAATACTCCTGCCCATCGGCTATGATTACAGCAACATAACCGTCACCATAATAGAAAAAAATAATTTATAAAATTCAAAACCGGAAAGGAGACAAAACATGTACAAGGCAAAGGTATCAGATTGCTACATAGGCGACGGCGCGGTCTTCTATCTTCTTTCGGAAAAGATGGACATGGCACCCATCGTTGAGCATCGTCTGAACAAAAACGAGACCTTGGAGCAGGTAAAGGAGCGCAGGCACATCGAAACGCACTGGCTGGCGGACTGGGGCAGCACAAAGCCCGTTGAGGGCTACCGCAAGGGCTGCACCGTAAGCTTCAATATCACCAGCTCCACATTTTACGACACCATGCGTCACGACGGCGAGCCACTCTACAATATCCGCAATATAAATATATCAAATCTGAAATTTATCAATTAAATATTGCTTTTGGCTAAAAAGTATGATATACTATTATTCAGTATAAAAATATCATTACAATATCATTCAAGGAGAATTCGGAATGAACACCGTCGGAACTGAGATGTCTCAACCCGAAAACAGACCAAACGCGTTTACAGCCTTCAGTCGGAAATGCAGTGAGCTTTTTCTGAGCAAATACTTCATCCTCGCTCTCTTCTGCGGCGCGTGCGCTATAACCGCCGCCAAAAAGGAAGTTGTGGGAGTGGCTATATATATCGGTATCATCTGCCTTGCCCTGGTGCTTTGCGAGGACATTATGGCGACCACAATGCCATTTCTGCTCCTCTGCGTTTTCGTGACCAGCTGTTACGATTCCTATGACACCTTTATAAAATTCGCCCCAGTCGCCATCCCCGCGGCGCTGTGCCTCATTTTCCATTTTGTGTATTTCAGGGGAAGGCTGAGTGTAGGAAGCACCTTCTGGGGACTTGCGGCGGTAGCCGCGGCGCTGCTCCTCGGCGGAGTGGGATTTATCAGCCCGTCGGACTATTTCCGCCCCATGACGCTTTATTACACCCTGTTCCTCGGTATCGGAATGGTGGTGTTTTATCTGCTCTTCAAGTCTCAGCTGTCAACACCGAGAAAATATGACGTAAGAGAAAGGCTGGTAAGCTATCTGTACGTAATGGGCGTTCTGGCATGCTTTGCGGTGATCTTCTTTTTGTCCCAAAACATAGAGCATATTAGAACGACGAGAACGCTTCCGTACCTTCAGGCGTCCAACAATCTCAGCACCATCCTGCTCTTCGCCCTGCCCTGCCCCTTCTTCTTTGTTCCCAAAAACCGACTGCACGTCATCGTTCCCGTGCTTATGTACGGCTGTATGGTGCTTTCGGGAGCGAGAAGCGGTATTATTCTCGGAGCGGTGGAGCTTCTCATCTGTTTTATCGTCTCGGCGTGGTGGGATAAGCCCCGCAGATTTACCTATGTCTGCTGTGCCGCCTGTCTTGTCGGGCTTGCCATCCTTGGCGGCAACGCCGTACTGCGACTGAGCGTAAACGTCAGCATTTCCGAGCTTATCTCGGTGGATGAGGCGCGCTACAAGCTGCTGCAGCGAGCAAAGGAGCTGTTCCCGCAGTGCCCCGTCTTCGGTCACGGGCTGGGATACACGGGCAACACCGATCTGTACTCCCCCGTCAAGGGAGCTATGGAGTGGTATCACATGATGATCCCGCAGGTAGTCGCGGGACTTGGCATATTCGGATCGATAGCATATCTGTTTCAGTTCTTCCTCCGCTGGCGTTGCGCCGTGATGGCTCTCAGAGCCGACAAAGCAAGCGGCTCGCAAAGCAAGCCTGTTATCGTAACGCTTTTTCTCTCCTATATAGGGGTCCTGCTTATGTCTCAGGTAAACCCCGGACTTTTCTGTCCTCTTCCCTACTCCCTCATGGCGGTGATGATATTCGCCCTGCTTGACGGAAGCGATGGATCTAAACTGTTCGGAAAGAAAAGCTGATCACCCTTTAACCTTATAAGTAAAAAAGAAGCCGGATCATTAAACCCGATCCGGCTTCTTGGTTTTACTATGTAAATTACGCGTTTGCGGCGAGCCACTCGTCAGCCTTTGCCGCGGAGAGGCGCTTGATGTCTTCCTTGGTATAAGGAGACTCTTCACCGCCGTTTGTATACAGGAAGAACTTTCCGCCCTCGGTCTTGTAGAGGCTTTCTTCGTAGCCGTCCGCATCACCGAAGTTACCGACAACCTTCTTTGCGATAAGCTCAGAAGCCTCGGTATCGTATTCAACCTTGCAAATAACCTTTTTCATGTCTGCACATCCTTTCCTTTTTATGTAAAAATATATTGTCCTCGTATATTATACCACATTGTCGCGAAAAATGCAAGAGGAAATGACAGAATACCAAATTTTTTTATTACATGCGGGTCATTCCGTAACAACGGTGACCGCCGCCTCGCCGTCAATAATGGGAAGAATGCTTCCCTCTATCTCCTTGCCGTTGACGGTTATGCTCTTCACCCTTGTTCCGCCGTTGAGGTAGCTTATTTTATAGGTACAGCCTCTGAAGCGCTTTACTATACCGCATTCCTTCCAGCTTGGGGGCAGGCAGGGCGACACCCTGAGTCCGTCCATCTCGGGGATGAGCCCGAACACATAATTTATAAGCGCCTTCTGGAACCACTGTCCCGCGGCGGTTCTCCAGCTTTGTCCCGGCGTACCGTAGCGGTATCCCGTCTCCTCGCCGAAGTAAGAATTGCACATGATATAAGGCTCGGCTCTGCCGTCCACCACCTTATTGCGGAAAGGAAGTATGGTCTCGATATCCTGCTCCACCCTGTCCGCTCTGCCAAGCATTGCGTCAGCGGCTACCTTCCATGCGATAGTATGCAGATAGACTCCGCCGTTCTCATGTACCCCGGCGGGCTTTGTGGTGACCGATCCTATGCCCTTGTCAAGCTTTGTGTACGGAGGCACGGATATTCTTGTGCCAAGAGGTGAGCTGAGATATTTCTCGGCGGACTCCATAGCCGTCACCTCTCTGCCGTCCTTGGAAACGCCCGAAAGCACCGCCCATATCTGAGGGATGAGGAACATGCGCCCCTCCTCGCACACATGAGAGCCTATCTTTACGTCATCGTCATTATACGCGTCCAGGTAATATTCACCGTCCCAGCCGTACTCCTCAATGATGCTCCGCATCTCCTCGCCTCTCTGTCTTGCGGTATCGGCATCCTCAGCCCTGCCGTAAAGCTCGGCAAGCCCGGAGAAAATGCGGTTTGCCCGATACCAGGCGATGCTCAGCCAGACACTGACACCCTTTCCGCCAAGTCCCGCTGTATCCATGCAGTCGTTCCAGTCGCCGCCCCATATTCTTATAAGCCCGTGCAGACCTCTGAAATTATAAAGAAACTCCACCGAACGCTTAAGATGCTCGTAAATGCTTCCAACCGTTCCGTCATTATACGCGACCTCACGGTCAAGTATGGAAATATCTCCCAGCTCTTTTATGACAGACTCGGCTGTAAAGGTCAGCCACACGGTGTTATCCGCAAAGTTTTTGTCCCTTATCACTCCGTCAATAAACGTGCGGGGGGCGTAACCGTTTGAATACTGATAAGAAAGTATGCGCTCAAACCGCTCCAGAGCAAGTCTCGGATTGAAGGCGGCAAGGCAGTCGGTGTCGCTTGTGAGATCCCTGAAGCCGTTGTGTCTCACCCGCGCCCAGCGAGAGCCGAGAATACTCTGGTGCTTGAGCCACTCAAACATATTGTTGAGCTTTGCGTCGGGTGTGGTTATCCTCACATCCTCTGCCGTTTTTTCAAGCTGACCAAGCACCGCTTCAAGCTCCGCGGCAAACTTCCCGGGAGAATCAAAGCGTGACTTGAGCTCCAGCGCCTCATCGGCGGAAAAGGCAATACCGCAGATAAAGACTATCTCCTTCGCCTCGCCTGCCGCCAGCGTGATGTTCTTTTGAAGCGCGAACGCCATCTTCTCACCGCAACAGGGAGAATTTGTACAGCCGCCTCTGTCACAAACCACGGGGTGGGCAAAGGAGCCGTAAGGTCCTATGACCGCGTTGTGGGTGCAATCGTATCCGTCGGGTGTCCCGGACATTGCGAAAAACGCGTGAACGCTACGCTTCTCCGATGATCCGAAGGGCATGTATTTCTTGCAGACAATACCTCCGAGAGCGCCGTCAGGCTCTGCGGTACAAAGACTGTAGCCCTGTCTTTGGTAAGCGCCGTCAAAGTCCGTTCCGAAGAAAGCTACAGCACCCAGTGTTCGGGTAACGTCCGAGTTGTTTTTGATCCTGAGACTCCACAGCTCGCAAAGCCCCTCGCGGGGTACGGTGACGGTAAAAGCGGAGCTTATTCCGCAAGCCTCTGTCTCAATGACCGAGCAGCCCCTTTTATGTGTGCAGAGATAAGAGTCCCATACGCTGTTCACAGGCAGTCCGCTGACTCCCCATGATCTGCCGTCCTCCATCAGAAAAACGCCTCTGTCCTTTACCAGCTTTATCCGCCTTCCCATAGCGTCCTGCGCAAAGCTGTCGCCCGCGCCCGCCTGAGATGTAAAGGTTATGTAATCGTTATTCCAAAAGTAATTATACCAATTTCGCGGTATATCGGGAGTGGTTATCCTCATATCCGATGAATCCCGCGCAAAGTCTCCGTATATCTTTCCCATATCGTTCTCCTGTATAATATTAATAAACGGCTGTTGCGCCTTTTATATCCGCAACAGCCGTCAGTATCGGTTTACCAATTGGTATTCCAGCGATCCGCGTAAGAGCCTGTTCCAAGGCTTTCGCCGTCGGGGTTCTTGAGAACGGACGCCTTTTTTCTTTTCTCCAGCTCGTCAAGGAATGCGTCCTCATCGGCGGGCAGCGTGATCTTTTTATCCTGCCATGCCGAAAGATATGCGGCATTGGAAATGGAAAGCTCGCAAAGAGCATCCTCTCCGGGAGCGAGCAAGGGAGTACCAAACAGCACCGCGGACGCGAAATTCTCGAGGATCACGCAGTGTCCGTTGTAGCGCTCGTCCTCTATCTCTATGATCTGCACGGGGTTCTTGACATCCGCAGAGGTCATCCTGAACTCCCGCTCATCCATTGACAGCTTGTGGAAGGTCAGCTTGTGATTCTCCAGAACCATCTTACCTCCCGTTCCCGTGATCTCAAGTCGGTTTGTACCGGGATAATCTCCCGTAGAGGTGATAAACACAGCGGTAGCGCCGTTTTCGTACTCCGCCTGTATGCAAGCCTCATCCTCCACCTCAATATCATGGAACTTAGCAACCTTGCATTCCGCGCGCAATGCCTTGGGCATACCGCAGATCCACTGCCACAGGTCAAGATTGTGGGGCGCCTGATTAAGGAGAACCCCTCCGCCCTCGCCCGCCCATGTGGCGCGCCAGCTTCCCGAATCGTAATAGCTCTGCTTGCGATACCAGTTGGTGATTATCCACACCACTCTCTTAAGCTCGCCAAGCTCCCCCGCAAGGATCATGCGCCGAGCCTCGGAAAACAGCTTGTTGGCTCTCTGATTGAACATCACGCCAAAGGTCTTGCCGCTCTCCTTTGCCGCGCGGCACATCTCTCCCGCGCTCTTGCAGTCAACGCCCGCGGGCTTCTCCGTAAGCACGTGCAGTCCTCTGCGGAACGCCTCAACAGCAATGGGCGGATGATAGTAATGGGGGGTGGCAATGATCACCGCCTGGGCAAGTCCGCTGTCAAAAAGCTCTCGGGCAGACTCAAAAACAGGTATATCGGGATACTTGCGTCTCAGCTCTGCCGCCTTTTCGGGATCGCAATCGCACAGCGCCGCAAGGCACATGTGCTCTATCTCACCGCCATACACGGCGGAGGCATGAGCGCCGCCGATATTGCCGACGCCTATTATGCCTACCTTTAATTTATTTTCGTCACTCATGAGCCGAAGGTGTTATCCATATCAGCGGCGGTAACGGACGCGCTTACTTCCTTGCGCTTGGATGTGGCAACACGCTTCATAAGCTCGTTATAGTAAAGGTCGTGGTCAAAGGTCGCAATGTCGATGGGCTTTCCCGTGAACGCGGAAAGGTGCATTGCGTTGGAGAGCGTCAGACCGTTGATGCCCTCGCGTCCGTCAGCCACCAGAGGCTCGCCGCGGAGAATGTTTGCCGCGAACGCTCTCATAACACCCATGTGCTGAGGATTTTCGCCGTCTGTCTCTACCTCGCTCTTGATGAAATTCATTCTACCGAAGGGCTTTTCGTTTATAGCGGAAAATTCGGGCTCTGTCATATCGTCCTCGGATTTCCACATGGTAAGTGTGGTCTTATCGGCTATAAGCTTACCCTTTTCAAGTGTGATCTCAAATCTGTTAGTACCGGGGAGATCACCTGTTGTGGTGATAAATGTACCCGTTGCTCCGTTTTCGTACTCAACGTAAACTGTAACGTCGTCCTCTACCTCAATGTCGTGCCACTTACCGAAGTGCATCTTTGCGTCAACCGTCTTAGGCATACCGCAGATCCACTGCCACAGGTCAAGGTTGTGGGGACACTGATTGAGCAGAACTCCGCCGCCCTCTCCCGACCATGTTGCGCGCCAGTCTCCGGAGTTGTAGTACGCCTGAGGACGGTACCAGTCGGTGATTATCCAGCTTGTACGGCGGATGTTGCCCATCTCACCGCTCTTGATTATCTCTCTCATCTTTCTGTAAACGCAGTTTGTTCTCTGGTTCATCATAAGAGCGAACACAACACCGCACTCATCGGCAACCTTGTTCATCTCGAGGACATGCTTTGTGTAAACGCCCGCGGGCTTCTCACACATAACGTGAATGCCCTTGCGCATAGCCATGATGGAGTAGGTGGGGTGATCGTAGTGAGGAACGGCAACGATAAGCGCGTCAATAAGACCGCTGTCAAGCATTTCCTCGGCTGTAGCGAACACAGCAACATCCTCTCCGAGATTTTCCTTTGCCCAATCCATTCTGTCGGGCTTCTTGTCGGCAACCGCGGTGAGAACTATCTCAGGGCATTCGCCCGCATATATCTTTTTTGCATGGGAGCTTCCCATATTTCCAAGTCCAAGTATACCAAGTCTTACCTTTTCCATTTTCAAATACCTCCGTTATAGTTATATATTGATCATACCGATCAGTTAAGTCCGAGAGCGCGCAGATAGTCGTAGCTCTTCTTCAAGCATTCAAAGGGATCTTCTCCGTAGCACTTATCCTGCTCAACAAGCAGATACTTTACGTCGCATTCGGCAGCCGTCTCGATGATCTTTGGGAAATTCATGTTTCCGTAGCCCACGGATGCCATGCGGTGCTCCCATGTATCTCCGTCTATAGCCATATCCTTGAGATGGATGCACTCAAGTCTGCCCTTGAGCTTTCTCAGCCATTCGTTGGGGTCACAGCCGGCGTACTGCACCCAATATGTGTCGAGTGTAAAATTAAGCTCGTCGGGAGTAAAGTCCTCCATCATTCTCTCTATAAAGCACTTGCCGTCCACACCCTTGTAGAATTCCATGCAGTGATTGTGGAAGAAGAATTTACAGCCGTTGGCAACTATCTCCTCTGCCGCGGGCTTATAGTTCTTTACAAAATCAAGATATTTCTCCTCGGTAAGATTCTTGCCTCCGGGGATAATTCCAAGACCGATGTTGCGGCAACCGAAGAGCTTGTGGTCGTCACAGACCTTCTTTGTATCGTTAAGTATTCTGTCGGGCTTTGTGTGTGTAAGCACGCACTTGAGTCCCGTCGCCTTCAGATGCTCGGCAAGCCAATCCGCCTCATAGTCGCATGTACCCGAGATCTGAACAGTGGTATAACCGATGTCGGCTACCTTTTTCAGTGCCTCCGCGAAGGAAGTAAGATCCTTTGTATAGTCCTTAACAGTATAAAACTGAGCGCCAAGTGTCATGATAAAATTCCTCCCGATATCGGTCAAATATTTTCGAGTATGGTATTGAGAGCCGCTACAGCCGCATCAAAGGACTCGTTGTTGTCCTTGTATTGGATATTGAGGTTCTTTACGGACTCTCCGTTTTCAAGTCCCGAAAGTCCCACAAATTCCTGAAGGTGAGGCTCAAGAGTTACCACCTGTCCGCCTCTCGCCGCGTAAAGCTTTACTATCTGAGCCACATTTCCGATACCCTGTCCCGCGGGAACAACGGTTCCGTCGGCAAGAGCGTCCTTGATGTGCATATAGTCGATATAGTCCTTGAGCATCTCCCACGCCTTGAGTGTATCAACACCGCACTGAACAAAGTTCGCGGGGTCAAACACGCCGCGGATCTTGGGGAAGGTCCTGAGAACGTCAAGACAGTTCTCGGCGGTCTCACCGTAAATATGCTTTTCGTTCTCATGGCAGAGTATTCTGTCGTCGGGAGTGACAGCGCAGATCTTGTCAAGATGCTCAAAGGCTCTCTTGCGCGTGGTCTCGTTGTCCTCTCCCGCTATGGGATGAAGGCTGAACATACGTATTCTGGGTGTCTCAAAAATGTAAGAAAGCTCAATAACTCTCTTGCAAGCCTCAAGATGGGGAGCGAAATCTCTCTCCATGTGGTGCTTTCCGATAGGCGAGCCCATAGACCATACGGCAAGTCCCGCGTCATCAAGCATCTTCTTTACTTCCTTTGCCTCGTTTACGGTGATCTTGCTGATATTAGTGCCGTTCACGCCTCTTATCTCAAGATAGTCGTAACCGTTTCTCTTAAGAGCGGCGATCTGTCCCGCGATATCGGAAGATGCCTCATCGGCGAACGCGCAAAGCTTCATTTTGATATTCATAACCGTCTTACCTCCGTAAAATCATATTAAACACCCGAATAAGCGGAGAAGCCGCCGTCAACGGGAACAACAACACCTGTCACAAAGCCCGACGCCGAGCTGTCGCACAGCCACAGAAGTGTTCCGAGAAGCTCCTCGGGCTTGCCAAAGCGTCCCATGGGAGTTGCGCGGAGTATCTTGTCTGTTCTGGGTGTGGGAGTACCGTCCTCGTTAAAGAGGAGAGCCGCGTTCTGCTTGGTGGCAAAGAATCCGGGAGCAATGGCGTTTACTCTGATCCCCGCGGAAGCAAAGTGAACAGCCAGCCACTGAGTAAGATTTGATACACCCGACTTTGCCGCGCTGTAAGCGGGGATCTTGGTGAGGGGGGTGAACGCGTTCATGGAGGAGATATTGATCACAGTGCCGTCACGATCGATCATATCGGGAGCGAATACCTGCGTGGGCAGGAGAGTTCCCATGATGTTGAGGCTGAACACAAAATCAAAATCCGACTTTTCAAGATTGAAGAAGGTCTTTACATCGGTAGCATACTCATCGCCCTTTTCGTAGTACTCATGAGCGGTGGTACAACGGGGGCTGTTTCCGCCCGCGCCGTTTACGAGAATATCGCACTTACCGAATTGCTTTGTGATCTCGGCGCGAACGTCCTCAAGTATTTTCTTGTCAAGAACATTTGCGGCATATCCCTTTGCCACACCGCCCGCGGCGCAGATCTTGTCCGCCATCTCGCATGCCGCGTCTCCGTTGAGATCAAGGAGAGCCACCTTTGCGCCCGCTCCCGCCAGCGCCTCCGCGAAGGCGGAGCAAAGAACACCGCCCGCGCCTGTTATAACGGCTACCTTACCGTCAAGTATCTTTTCTTTCATAACCTTACCTCTCTTTTATTTTGTAGATTTCTCTATACCTTCAAAAAGACCCACTATATAAGCAGCACCCAGCGCTCTGTCATAAAGACCGTAGCCGTATCTGCCCTTCTCTCCCCAGATCATTCTGCCGTGGTCGGGACGGACATAGCCGTCAAATCCGTTGTCGCACAGCGCGCGGACTATACCGTACATATCAAGAGAGCCGCACTCCGTGGGGTGCGCTACCTCATGGAATTGACGCTCACCGGTGATCTTGATGTTGCGCAGGTGCAGGAAGTGTATTCTGTCAGCGTACTTTGCCGCCATATGGACAAGGTCGTTGTCACATGACGCGCCCAGAGAGCCTGTGCAGAAGGTCAAGCCGTTGGCGGGACTGTCCACGATACTCAGGAATCTGTCATAGTTTGCCTCGCATGTCATTATTCTGGGAAGACCGAATATGCCCCACGGCGGGTCATCGGGATGGATAGCCATATTGACGCCTGCCTCCTCGGCAACGGGAATGACTGCCTTGAGGAACACGGAAAGATTCTCCCAAAGCTTCTCCTCGTCAACATTTTTGTAGATATCCAGCAGTCTGTTAAGCTCCGCCTTTGTGTAGCTCTCGTCCCAACCGGGCAAGGAAAGGTCACCCGCGGCGGGATTCATTGTAAAGAGCGTCTGCTCGTCGTAAGCGAGAGAATTGGAGCCGTCGGGGCTTATATGCTCAAGCTCGCTTCTCAGCCAGTCGAAAACAGGCATGAAATTGTAGCAAATGCACTTAACACCTGCCTTGCCAAGTCTGCGGACATTTTCGCAATAATTCTCGATGAGAGCCTTTGCGTTCTCTCCGCCGTACTTGATCTCCTCGGGTACGGGAACGCTCTCCACCACCTCAAACTCAAGTCCGTTGTCCTCTGCCTTTTTGCGGATAGCCGCAATGCTTTCCTCACTCCACACGCCGCCCGGCTTTACGTCATAGACCGCTGACACGATACCGCTCATTTTGGGTATCTGTCTGATCTGCTCAAGCGTCACGGGATCGTCGTCGCCATACCATCTGAACGTCAGCTTCATAGTTTGTCTCCTTATTATTTTAAAAATATAGTCTGAAATATTTTCAAGTTAATTATACTCTATTTACATTTACAATGGAATTGCAAAAATAATCAAAATATATTGTATTTTTGAGCATCTTATGGTATAATAGATATACAGTAAGCTATTATGCACTAAAATCGCGAGGTAAATATGGCTAATATATATGACAACAAGGGTATAACGCTCGATCACACCAAGGTCAACGCCCCCAACGACAAAAGCTACGTGTTGCATGTTCACAACGACTATGAGATGCTTTGCTATGTTTCGGGAAAAGTAAAATATCTTGTGGAAGGACAGGAGTATTCCATGTACCCCGGTTGCCTTATGCTCATGCGTCCCGCCGAAACGCACAAGCTCATCGTTACGGGAAAGGGTGAATACGAAAGATACGTTTTGAACTTTCACGCGGACGCCCTGCGCTCCATTGGCATGAGCGACAGCATTCTCACAGCCTTCACCAACAGGGATCTGGGAGAAAAAAACCAATATCTCTCCACCGAGTTCACGGGTATACAGCCATTGGATTTTTTCAGACAGATCGAAGCACAGTGCCATACCATAGACCCCGGGCAGTCAATGCTGTCCAATCTCGCGGCTCTTCTTTGCGCCGTCAACACGGCTTTTTACGCCAAGGACAGCAGAGAGACGGTATCCGAAGACGACAATATCGGAAAAAAGCTTATTTCATATGTCAACGACAACCCGACGGGAGAGCTGTCGCCGGAGGGGGTGTCGGAATACATACACATGAGCCCGTCTCAGGTAAACCGAACCTTCAGAAAGCTGACGGGTACGTCTGTATACGACTATGTTCTCTCAAAAAGGCTGATAATGGTACAGGAGCTGATAGCCCTCGGTGAGGGCGCGATAGCCGCAAGTCAGAAATGCGGCTTCAAGGACTATTCCTCATTTTACCGTCTCTACAAAAAAAGAACCGGCTCAGCACCGGGCGACGCCAAAAAAAGATGATAAAAACAGCAAGCTCCGCGCCGACATTATCGGCGCGGAGCTTGCTGTTCAGTTTAATATTATCTTTGATTAACCGCAGCAGCAGAATATGAGAATGAGAGCAATGATAATGAGCCAGATATTGCTGTTATCAAAAAGGTTGCACAAACAGTTGTTCATAAGATATCCTCCGTTAAGATTTCAAGGTTTAAGAGCTTTCGCGCTCTCGATATTATCTTATGAGCATACCTTGCTTTTTGTGATTAACAAATTTCGTCTTCTATCTCAACAGGCACTCCCGCCTCGTCGGAACGGAATGCCGCCTCCATTATCTTCATCACACGCATGAGCTGAGCATGAGTTACTATCTGCTCTGCTTTTCCGTCAACAGCAAGGCAAACATTACGGTAGAAATCATGCACATCGGAGTCGGGACGGACGATCTCGCTCTCGGTTATGGTCTTTTCGTCTCTGGGAGCCATAGTCTTGGTAAGACCCGCGGCGGTAACAACAGGAACAACGTCCTTCTCATCCCAGTTCTTGCAGCACACCACGCGGCAGTTCTCTGTCCAGTTATTTATGATGGCGCTTCCGTTTGTACCTGTCATGTAGAAACGGGGCATACTCGCGAAGTGAGACGTTCCCACCTCAATTCTCGCGGTGACATCATCCTCAAAGTACAGATCCAGCTTGAATCCGTCGTCCACCTCATAGTTTGTTATGTGATCGCAACGGCAGTACACCTTCCTGATCTTCTTGTCGTAAATAATACCTACCATCTGGTCGATAAGGTGAACGCCCCAGTCAAGTATCATTCCGCCGCCATGCTCCTTGTGACCTCTCCAGTCACCGGGGATACCGCGCGAGCCCTGTATTCTTGACTCAACACCGAACACCTCGCCAAGCTCGCCCGAAGCATACACCTGCTTCATCATGAGATAGTCGCAGTCCCAACGCCTGTTCTGATGAACGGTAAACAGCTTGCCTGTTTTCTCGGATACAGCTATTATCTTTTCAAGCTCTTCATGGTTAAGACAAACAGGCTTCTCGCAAATAACATTTTTTCCTGCCTCCATCGCCTGAATAGCAATGGGCATATGCCATTCGTTAGGAACGGCTATAGTCACGATATCAACCGCCTCGTCGGAAAGCAGGTCCTCAAGAGACTTGTATACGTGAAGAGATCTTTCAGCAGCCTTTTCTCTTCTGACCTCGTCAATATCCCAGATACCCGCAACCTCAGCCACATCGCTCCCCAGCAGGTGTCTTATATGCCAACCGCCCATTCCGCCGTATCCGACAAGGGCAACTTTTTTCTTATTACCAACCGTATTTGCCATAACATTTCTCCTTTCGATATACAGTCAATATACATGTGAGACAATTCTTGGACTTGTATGGTTTAATTATAAGATAAATTACACGCTATTTCAAGTCACTTTAAACATTTCTTCAGACAAATATTGCTCATTTTACAACGCGCGATCATTATTTTACACGATATTTCAATATCAGCTGCCTATGATAAAAAATTTACATTAAAAAAGCAAAAAAACTCTTGTGTTAATTTCAAAAATGTTATATAATATAATAGGAGTGGTGTGTCTTTCCCCACTCACCATATTTTTTCATACGGAGAAAACAATGGCTAACACCGAAAAGCAAAAGCATATAAGAAACTTTTCCATTATCGCTCACATCGACCACGGTAAGTCCACACTTGCCGACAGGATCCTTGAGGCAACTCAGACGGTCTCACAGCGCGAGATGGAAAACAGACTCCTTGATAACATGGAGCTGGAAAAGGAACGCGGCATCACAATAAAGGCGACCGCTGTCCGTCTCAACTATAACGCCAAGGACGGCGAAGCATACGAATTTAATCTCATCGACACCCCCGGTCACGTGGACTTCAACTATGAGGTCTCGCGTTCTCTCAACGCCTGCGACGGCGCTCTGCTTGTGGTGGATGCCACTCAGGGTATTGAGGCTCAGACGCTTGCCAACGCGTACCTTGCCGTGGACGCAAACCTTGAGATAGTTCCCGTTATAAACAAAATAGATCTGCCCTCCGCGGACGTGGAGCGCGTAAGGAGCGAGATAGAGGATGTCATCGGCATTCCCGCCGAGGGCTGCCCCGCTGTTTCCGCAAAGACAGGACTAAACATAGAGCAGGTGCTTGAGGCAATAGTGCGTGATGTTCCCGCCCCCTCGGGTGACGCGGACGCTCCCCTTAAGGCTCTTATATTTGATTCCTACTACGACAGCTATCTCGGTGTCGTAGTCAATGTGCGCGTGTTTGACGGCTCGCTGAAGAGCGGCGACAAGATAAAGCTGATGAGCACCGGAGCGGTATTCGATGTTGTGGACGTAGGATATATGACCCCCTTCGGACTTCAGAAGTGTGATGTTATCTCCGCGGGAGACGTTGGATACATCACCGCGTCCATAAAGAGCGTCGGAGATACACAGGTGGGCGATACCATCACCCTTGAGGACAACCCCACCGCCGAGGCGCTCCCCGGCTTCAAGGCTATACAGCCCATGGTCTACGCGGGTATCTATCCCGCTGACGGCGCAAAGTACGGCGACCTCCGCGATGCTCTTGAAAAGCTCCGCCTCAACGACGCCGCCCTTGTTTTTGAGCCTGAGACATCCATTGCCCTCGGCTTCGGCTTCCGTTGCGGCTTCCTCGGACTTCTCCATATGGAGATAATCGAGGAAAGACTTGAGCGTGAGTTCAATCTTGACCTTATCACCACAGCTCCCTCCGTTATCTATGAGGTAAAGCGCAGGGACGGTGAGACCGTGCGTATAGACAACCCCTCAAACTTCCCCCCCGCCGATGAGATCGAGGTGGCTTACGAGCCTATCGTTAAGGCTAACATAATCACTCCCACAGAGTTTGTTGGCGGTCTTATGGATCTTTGTCAGGACAGGAGAGGTACGTTTATTGATATGAAGTACATCGACACTGCCCGTGTTGAGCTTCACTATGATCTGCCACTCAATGAGATAATTTACGATTTCTTTGACGCTCTCAAGAGCCGCTCCCGCGGTTACGCCTCCCTTGACTACGAGCTTGGAGACTATGTCCCCAGTAAGCTTGTCAAGCTTGATTTCCTGCTCAACTCCGAGCAGGTGGACGCGCTCTCGTTTATAGTACACGAGGAAAAGGCATACGGCAGAGCAAGACGTATCGCAGAAAAGCTCAAGGACAATATACCGCGTCAGCTCTTTGAAGTGCCCATACAAGCCGCTATCGGCTCACGTATCATCGCCCGCGAGACCGTCAAGGCTATGCGTAAGGACGTCCTCGCCAAGTGCTACGGCGGTGATATCACCCGTAAAAAGAAGCTGCTCGAAAAACAAAAAGAGGGTAAAAAGAAAATGCGCCAGCTCGGCTCAGTCCAAGTCTCCCCCGAGGCTTTCATGGCTGTGCTTAAGCTGGATGATGATAATTGAAGATAGTTTGTGTTTTTTTGAGGGAAACTTTCTTTCGAGAAAGTTTCCCTCAAGCTCCCTTCAAAGAACTTTGAAAAGCTGGGATCGGTCAAGGAAATGTTGTTTTATGGGCAAGCCCAACTCTTTAAAGTTCTTGAAGAGGTTTGGAGAAACTTCTTTCAAGAAGTTTCTCCAAGAACCGCATCCTAAACTACATCCCTGAACCGCATCCTGTTTCAGATAAAAATAAAACTCGCTAAGCGTGCAGCAGCGCGTGCGAGTTTTTTCCTTATGATCTGCAGATGATCACTTGCCCATAAAACAATATTTTCCTGACCAAACCAAACTCTTTAAAGTTCTTGAAGAGGTTTGGAGAAACTTCTTGAAAGAAGTTTCTCCAAGAACCGCATCCTCGCATCCTCGCATCCCTGAACCGCATTCCAAAAAAACTATCTAATACTCCACTCTCTGAATATCAGCCCCAAGGCTTTTCAGCTTTTCCACAAGATCCTCGTAGCCACGGTCAATGCACTCCAGTCCCGTGACGGTGGTCTCTCCGTCGGCGGCGAGCCCCGCGATGACAAGGCTTGCGCCCGCTCTGAGGTCGCCCGAGCGTACAGCCGCGCCGTGAAGAGATGAGACACCGTTGATATGGGCTGTTCCATCGATAACATCGATATTCGCGCCCATTTTAATAAGCTCCTCAGTGTATTTGAAGCGTCCGTTCCACACCCGCTCGGTTATCTTGCTGACACCGCGGGAAAGACATAGCATAGCGGTAAATTGCGGGTGCATATCCGTGGGAAAGCCGGGATAAGGGTTGGTCTGAATTTCCGTACCGCGGTATTTTCTGTCTGACGTAACGGTTATGTAATCATCGCCCACATCTACGCCTACGCCGATCTCCTTGAGCTTTACAGTCACCGATTCCATGTGCTTTGGTATTATGCGCCTGACAGTCACCTGCCCGCCTGCCGCCGCAACCGCCGCCATATATGTACCCGCCTCTATCATGTCGGGAGCGAGATCGTAGTTGCATCCGTGCAGAGCCTTGACGCCCCGTATTCTTATCATGCTGGTGCCCGCACCCGAGATATCCGCACCGCAGGCATTGAGAAAGCTTGCGGTATCAACAATGTGCGGCTCGCGCGCGGCATTCTCGATCACAGTCGTTCCCTCCGCGAATATCGCCGCCAGCATAACATTTATTGTTGAGCCAACGGAGGCGATATCAAAATAGATAAACGTCCCCTTAAGTCCGTCGGGGGCGACAGCGTTTATGTTACCGTCGCTTCCGTAAGCCACCTTAGCGCCGAGAAGCTCAAAGCCCTTGATATGCTGGTTGATCGGACGTGTGCCGAAATCACATCCGCCGGGGTAGCCCACCTGCGCCTCTCCGAATCGCCCGAGCATTGCGCCGATAAGGTAGGTCGATCCGCGCATTTTACTGACATATTCAAGAGGAGGGCTTTTCATCACAACTCCTCTGGTATCTATCATAACGGTATCGGTATTTACAAATCTTATCTTAGCGCCGATGGTACGCAAGGTGTCAAGCGCCAGCGAAATATCGGAAACATCGGGAACATTACCTATGGTACAGATATCGTTTGCAACTATAGAACCAAAGATGATGGGGAGGGCAGAGTTTTTCATTCCGCTAATATTAACATCACCGTAAAGCGGCTTACCGCCACGGATAATCAGTTTTTCCATAATCAGCCTCCGTTGGGTGTCGATAATATAATAATATTACTGCTGAGCCTTAAAATATGCAACCGCGAGATCAACGACCATACCGTAGCTCTTTGTTCCCTCCGTTCCGTGAATGATCAGAAAGGTGTTGTTTACAGCTCCCGATATCTCAGAGGCGGTGGAATCACGGTATTTGTCATAAAATTCGGAATATGCCGCCATCTCACCCCTGACACAGTCGGGCAGCTTTGCATAGGCTCTCATATAAAGCTCGCTGTCAGCACCCGCAAGCGCCGACATAACATATTCGTAAAGATTGAGATACGCACTGTACCTTATATAGCTGTCCTCAGAGCGGATGCAAACAAGGAAAGCCATAAAATTAGCCTCATTCTCCCTTGCTATTCCCCTTTGATGGGATAGCTCGTGAGCCGCTGTATAGGGCACGGTATAGTCGGGGAAAGCGACGTTTATGTTCGCCTCGCCCGTAAAGAAGGTGTACACTCCCGTAATATGAGTATATGACATAGCCTCGCTGAGCATAACAGGCTTGAGCTTGCTGTCAAGACGCTGAATAAAATCATAGTCGTCACACGCCTTGTCATACGCCTTGATAAGCTCATCATTCATCTGCGAATAGTTGTAGGGCATAACGGAAAATCCGTCCGCGCCGTAGGATATGCTTGCCACCTCGGAATTGAGATGCTCCGCAAGTATCACCGCCGTATCATAAAGCTCCCGTGCGCTCACGTCAACTCGCTCTATGCCCAGCTTCTTATCAAGTGTAGAGCCACGGTAAGCAGGCGCGAAGCCTATGGTAAACGTGGAAAACACCACAGCGATTATAGAAAAAATACATATAATACCGCTGAGCATCTCCTTGAGTGAATCACCGTAAAACCTGAGAATAAGCCTTGATATGACAACCACCCACACAGGCAGAAGTATAAGCGCGAATTCCGCGAGCGAGAACGGGATCCAGCCCGTGAGATGCGCCAAAAAAGCCCTGAATACCGAGCTTATGTTTCTGTTGAAAAAATCCGAAAAGCCCTCGCTGAACAAAAAAGCAACGTACAGCGGCACACATGCGGCGGCTATTATATATATGATCCTTACAGCTCTCGGTATACGGAGCTTTTCTTTTTGCTTGATCTTTTCGGTTTCCTTTACCGTCATCTCATTCTCATACTGTCCCGATCGCGGCAGATTTGAATTCATTATCCTCTTCCTCTGTTTATGGTATTATAAGCTACTGCTTGCATATTTTTTGATCTCACCGTCAATATCCGCGTATCCCGCGCCAAATACCGCCTCAGCCAGACGGCGCATGTCCCCGGGCAGCTCCGATCTTACGGTCACCTCTCCCTTCCCGTCACGGCAAGGGAACGTGAGGCAGATGGAATGAAGCGCGTGCCGTCCGATAAGCTCGCTCGCCTCTCCGTATATGTCGTCCCCCTCAATGGGACAGCCCAGACTTGCGAAATGAACTCTCAGCTGATGGGTGCGCCCTGTTTTCGGACAGGCGCGGACAAGCGTGTGCGTGTCACTGCGGCAGATCACGCTGTATTCGGTAAGCGCCCTGTCGCCGCCCTCGCCCTCTCCGCAGACCTCGCGGACGATAACACTCTTCTCCGTTCTTCGCATATAAGGATCTATAATTCCGCTGTCCTGCGGCAAAACGCCTCTGAGTATGGCAACATACTGCTTGTGTATCCTGTGCTCTCTCATCGCCTCCGCAAGATACCCCGCGCTGATACGGTTTCTCGCTATGAGCAAAAGTCCGCTGGTATTTCTGTCCAGACGGTTGACGGGACGGAACACAAAGGGTATTCCCTGTTCCGCGTATCTGTACGCAAGGGCATTCGCCACTGTATCGCCATAATGCCCGAAGGACTGATGAGTAGGCATATCGGAGGGCTTGTCTGGGACTACAACATCGGCATCCTCGTAAGCTATCCTCAGGTCAAGATCGCAGGGCGTAAGCTTCTCGGGATTCTCCCTGTCCTCAACGGCAAGCGAGAGAATATCTCCCTCGCTGACGACGCGCCTCACCGTTACATGAGCTCCGTTAAGCATTATGCCGTTTTCCGTAAACTTCAGATGCTTTAACATGGCATGGGATATCCCAAGCTGTTTTTTTATTATCTCAAGCACAGTTTTGCCGTGAGACTCAGCGCCTATCCTGTATTCCATACTATCCTCCCACAGCCTGTCTCGCACAATTACCCTATTTTATATATTATACCACTAACACACCGATATTACAAGATTTTTTAAATAGTTTGAGGGAAACTTTTTTTAAAAAGCTTCCCTCAAAGTATATTATTTACTTTTCAACAGATATAATGTAGCTGTAGATCGGCTGACCGCCCTTGATGGAGACTACCTCCGCGTCGGGAACTGCGTTCTTTATGATAGTCACAGCACCCTCAGCCTGCTCATCGGAGACCTCCTCGCCGTAGAACACGGTGACAAATGAAGCGTCTGTCATATTAAGAGTCAGCTTTTCAAGGCATTCCTCGCATGTATCGGCAACGCAGCTGATAGCTCCGTCAAGCATACCCATCATCTGACCGTTCTCAATATGTTGTCCGTCAATAGTGGTATCTCTTACAGCGTTGGTGACAGACATGCTGGTCACATTTTTGACCGCCTCTTCCATCGCGGCGGTGTTGCTCTCCTCTGTTCCCTCGGGATCAAACGCGAGCATAGCCGAGATACCCTGAGGAACACTGCGTGTTCCGAGAACCACCACCTTCTTGTCCTTGACAAGCTTTGCCGCCTGAACGGCAACAAGATAAATGTTCTTGTTATTGGGCAGTACATACACGATCTCGGCGGGGGTCTTGTTTACTCCGTCGATAATGTCCTGTGTACTGGGGTTCATTGTCTGACCGCCAAAGATTATATTGTCAACACCAAGGTCAACAAAGGTCTCTCTGATACCGTCGCCCATACAAACACTGACAAAGCCAAAGGTCTTTTCGGGAGCGGCAACGGCAGGCTCTGCCTTCTTCTGCTCGCCCGCGACGATAGCGGAGTGCTGCTTGCGCATGTTCTCTACCTTTACGGTCGCCAGCATACCGTACTTGCAGGCATTCTCCATAACAAGTCCGGGATGATCGGTGTGAACGTGTACCTTGATAATGGACTCGTCCTCAATAAATACAAGGCTGTCACCTATACCGCCGAGGAAGGCATGGAATTCGTCCGCCTTGCCCTCTCCCGCAAACTCGTCGTATTTCTCAACGATACACTCGGTACAATAGGGGAATGTAATGCTCTCAGTATCGAACTCGGAAAAATCCGCTTCCTTGGGTTCATCGGAAGTATCCAGCTGAACCACAGGCTTGTTGTTGAGCGCCGAAAGCATACCGTTAAGCGCTGTCATAAAGCCGTATCCGCCCGCGTCGACCACATTAACTTCCTTGAGTATGGGAAGCTGGTCGGGTGTGTGCGCGAGCGCCTCATCTCCCATGTCAACTATGTATGAAAACAGTCCGCGAACATCATCGGGAGCGAATCTGTTCTCCGCAACCGCTTTTTCAGCCTCCTCGGCACAGCGGCGCATTACAGTGAGTATAGTACCCTCGGTGGGGTTCATTACCGCTCTGTATGCTTCCTCCGTTCCCTTTCTGAAAGCGCGCGCAACATCAGTGGTGCTTGCCTCCTCAACGTCACAGAACGCCTTGGACATTCCTCTGAAGAACAGAGAAATGATAGCGCCGGAGTTTCCTCTTGCCGCGCGGAGTATAAGAGAAGCTATCTTTTTGGAAAGCTCGGATACGTTCTGCTTGTCAAATGACTCCTCAAGATTCTTTACGGCGCTGAGAGTCAGTGACATATTGATACCCGTATCTCCGTCGGGAACGGGAAATACGTTCATATTGTTTATAGCGGTCTTATTGTTGTCAAGGGCATTAGCCGCCGACAGCATCATGGCATATAGCGAAGGTCCGTCAAGCTTCATTTTCAATTACCTCTCAGTTCCAAGATAGAATATGGCAAGTGTGCCGGGGCCGGAATGAGCGCCGATAACCACACCGGTGTAGTCAATAAATATCTCCTTGACACCCGCCTCTTTTTTCAGTCGGTCAGCGAGATAGTTGGCATCATCGATACAGTCGCCGTGACAGATAAATATCGTCTGGGAGGCTCCGTCGATAGCGGTCTCCTTAAACTTCTCAAACAAAGCGTCAATGGATGCCTTTCTGCCTCTCGCGGTGGACATTTTTACAAGATGTCCCTCATTGTCAACATGCATTACGGGCTTGATATTGAGCATTGTTCCCATAACAGCGGTTGCGGCACTTACACGTCCGCCTCTCTTGAGGAACATGAGATCATTTACGGTAAACCAATGACAAAGGTGAAGCTTGTTCTGCTCCGCCCACTCATAGACCTCATCAATGGACGCGCCCGCCTTCTGCATCTTTGCGGCATGGTAAACGAAAAGTCCCTGTCCGAGAGAAGCGCAGAGAGTATCAGTAGCCAGAACCTTGCTGTCGGGGTACTTTGCCGCCACCTCTTCGGCGGCGAGGCGTCCCGCGCTGTAGGTGGCGCTGAGTCCCGAGGAAAAGCCCATATAAAGCACGTCCTTTCCCTCTTTTACTATCTCCTCCATAATATTTGTGAAGGTCTCAACATTGATAGCGGATGTCGTAGCCATCTTCTTTGAGCGGAGAAAAGCGTAAAACTCCTTGGGATCAACATCTCTGTTTGGAGTAGGCTCACCGCCCTCCATAATAACCATCAGGTCAATGACACGGACACCCAGCTCTTCAGCCTTCGCGGGAGAAAGATCCGTTCCCGAATCCGTTAAAATTACATAGTCACGCATTACTGTTTGTTTCCTTTCCGACCGTACCGAGAACAGCTCAGAGGCACAGCCTTAACCGTATTTAAAGGGTCATATCCAACTAATTATATAGGATTGTAGGCTCTTTGTCAATAACTTTAATAATTTGTTTACCTTTTAGTGCTTATTTTACCAGATATCTCTTGATCTTTCTGGAGGACGTCTTTTCAAATTCTATCTCACGGATCTCAACCTTTTTGATCTGCTTGTGGGAGGGCAGACGCTTGTTGAGCTTGTTCACCTCTGCGCTTACCGCCTCATATATCTCCTCTGTGGTAGCGTCATCCTTGAACTTTGTGAGGTTGGGGAACACAACGGCAACAAGATTGACCGCGGAGCCGTTCTGTCTGCCGACCACAACGGACTCGGCAATAAGATCTATATCACCCAGATATTCCTCTATCTCCTCGGGGAATATATTCTTTCCGTTTTCAAGTACTATAACCGATTTCAGTCTGCCCGTTACATAGAAATATCCGTCATTATCCATATATCCCATATCGCCCGTGCGGAACCAGCCGTCCTCGGTGAATGCCGCCGCGTTTGCCTCGGGATTGTTGTAGTAACCCAGCATTACGTTGTCACCCTTGATCTGTATCTCACCCTCGATATAGCCGTGAGCGCCGACGGTATCTCCGTCGATACGTCCCTGACAGCAAGGAACTGCAGGACCGACAGACCCGATCTTACGGGCATAGTAAGGCGTTACAAAGGTAAGAGGAGCGCACTCGGTGATACCGAAGCCCTCGCATATCTCTATGCCTATATCGTCAAAGAACTCTATCATCTTGGGGTTGAGCGCAGCTCCGCCGCAGATTATCCTTTCAAGTCTGCCGCCAAAGGCGCTGAGAACATCCGCGAATATGGCGCGTCTCTTGTCTATACCTACCGCTCTGAGAGCGTGGGACGCGCTCAGACCCAGACGGAGCACCTTTTCTCTTCCCGTCTTCTTTGCCTCCGCCCATATCTTTTTGTAGATGGTGTATACGAACAAAGGAACAAGAATAAGTCCCGTGGGCTTGAAGGTCTGGAAGTTTTTGAGAACACGTGTCAGCGAATCGTTTATACATATATGAACGCCGTAATCCATCTCACACAGAAGGATGGCAAGCTCATAGGTATGGTGTACGGGAAGCACGGAAACGATAACGTCATCAGGACCGAAGTCAACGCTCTGAAGAGCGGAGTTGACAACGGAGAAGATATTCTTCTGACTGAGCATTACGCATTTGCTTGTACCCGTCGTACCCGAGGTAAACAGCATTTCCGCCATCACCTCTCTGTTAGCCACGGGAGAAAGCTTGAAATTGCCCGCGTCTACATCCGCCTTGCCCTCGGCTCTCATCGCTCTGTAGGCAACGGTCCTCGGCAGAGCCAGCTCAGCCTCGTCGGGATCTATGGGTATAAGCAGCTTGATAGAGCTCTTCTTGCCTATCTTGTCCGCGAGCTTGCCGTTGAAGTGATCCGAATAAATGATGGCATCCGCGTCAACGCTCTCGAGAAGTCCGATGATAGCCTCAGGCTCAAGCTCCTTGTCCATGGGGATGGCAACGCCGCCCGTTACAAGTATGGCAAGATAAGAAGCCAGCCATGCCACCGAGGTCTCACCGATAATGGCGACCTTCTTGCCCGCAAGTCCCTTCCTTGTAAGCCCCGCCGCGGTGCGGACTATTCTGTTGTAAAATCTCTCATAGGAGAGGTCGCAAAGCTTTTTGCTTTTATCGTAATATGAGAAGGCTATTCTGTCGCCGTGCTTGGCAATGATCCTGCAAAGATCGTATGCGTCAAGAACTCTTTCGTATTTTCTTTCGGTCATAGGTCTGCGAATGACCTTTACCTCCTTCTGCTTTACGGGAGTCTCGTTTTCACCGATATTGTTTTTCTGTGACATAATACCTGTTCTGCCTTTCGTAAATTTTTTATATATTATCCTTAATTTATTTCCAGTGATATCCTGTCGCTTTGACCGTCAACTATATCCTCCGACTGCTTGAGCCTTTCGCATATCCTCGTAAAAACATCGTAAAAGACCTTCAGCTCCTCGGACGGTATATCTCCGCTGACAAAATTGTTGACATCAAGTATAATGCTGTTTATCTCCGCGGCTATTCTCTTTCCGCTGTCTGTCAGCAATATCCTCTTTCTGTAGCTCGACCTTCCCGCATCCTCGGCGACGTAATCCTTTTCGGAAAGCTCGCAAATGACGCGCGATATCTGCGCCTTATCCAGCTCACACGCCTCAGACAGCTGCTTGCGTGTCAGCCCCTCGGGAGCGGCATAAAGCTTGCGGATGCAAACAGTATGCGTACTGCCCAGCCCATAATGAGCCATTTGTATATTTTTCAGCTTGGTAATACTCCTTGAAGCACCCGTGATCAACGCGGAAAATGCCTCAAGCCTGTCCTGCTCCATCCTTATCCCTCCTCACACATGCATATAAGCATTCAGTAATATAATACCATATTTTTGTTGAGTTGTCAACATATTTTCAATAATTTGTCGGAAATACGGCTTTAACTCACACCGAGCTCTCAAACCCCATGACTATTCTTTTAAAGGTATTGCCACGCTCCGCGAAGTTTTTAAAGGCATCAAAGCTTGCGGACGCGGGAGACAGCAGAACGCAGTCGCCCTTCCTTGCCACGGTCCTCGCAAGCTCCACCGCGGACGCGAAATCCGATTGACGGTACAGAAGTATGAGAGAGCTTGACGGATGAGCCTTTTCGTAAAGCTCCACTTCTCTGCCTATCTTCTCGCCCGTAGCCCCTGTAAGGACTACCGCGCGGACACCGCCGTGCTCGCATATTGCCCGTGCAAGAGGCTCATAGGGTATTTTTTTGTCGTAGCCGCCGCAGATAAGCACTATGCTTCTGTCGGCAAGGGCGGACAGAGCCGCCGCCGTGCGGGTGGGAGAGGAATCGATAGAGCCGTTGTAGTAATCAACTCCCTCAAGATTGCGGACGAACTCAAGCCTGTGCTCCACTCCAAAGAAATCCTGTGCCGCATCGGCGTATATCTGTACGGGTACGTCGCCCCATGTAAGACCGATGGCGGTCATATAGTTCTCCACATTGTGCCTGCCGGGGACTTTTATCAGAGACACGTCCAGCGCCTTGCTCTCATCAACTCCGTCGCTGACACGGATACAGCCCTCCCGCTCATATACGGCAAGCGCCCCTCCCACAGGACGGATATCTCCGAATATCTCGCCGTAAGAGCTTTTTTCCGAGGAGAAAAGAACTATCTCCATCCCCGTCCGCGCAAGCTCCCTCGCGATATTCAATGTCTCGCTGCACTCGGCGTTGGTAACAAAGCGGCGAGTGCGGTCTGACGTAATATTTTTCTTAGAGGCGATGTATTCATCCATTCCCGTGTGCCAATCAAGATGATTGGGAGAAATATTCGTGATGGCGGCGCGCTCGGGCGCATCCGTAAGTGTCATAAGCTGAAAGCTTGAAAGCTCAAGCACAGCGCGGTCGTCTCCGCTCATTTCCCCGCACCTGTCAAGTAAAGGCGTACCGATATTTCCGCCCACATATGTATTATAACCGTTTATCCTGCCGTAAGCCTCAAGAAATCTTCCTGTCAGCGTGGTGGACGTGGTCTTGCCGTCACTGCCCGTGATGGCATATGTTCGCGCGGGAGTGAGCCGCAGAAACACTTCCATCTCGGAGACAAGCTCAGCTCCCCGCGAAACAGCGTCCGCTATTCCCTTGACATCGGGACGGATACCGGGCGAACGGAATATAACATCCCCGCGTATTCCCTCAAAATTCCTGTCGGACACAAAAAATTCCGCTCCCGCGTCCCTCAGTGACAGCGCATCCGCGCCAAGCTCCTCGGGAGTGCATTTATCGTATATGCGAAGCTTTATTCCCGCCTCGCAAAGCGTATGGGCAAGAGGCAGATTAGACACGCCAAGTCCAAGTATGGCGCATTCCCTGCCCTTTATGTAATCAATCAAAAAAGCGTTGCTCATGATATTCCTTTCATTATCGTGGTAGCTTGTAAATTGGGATTTATGGGAGACGTTTCCGAGCGCCGCCAGTGGCGGATGAAGCGAGGAAAAAGGAGTGGCAGCGTTCGGCGATTGACGAGCAAATGTGTTTGCGATGGCAGAGCCGCTAAACGCAACAGGGCGCGCGATTGAGACATTATGCCCCCAAAAGCAAGGAATTTCGCTCGTCGCGACGCGCGACTGAGGCTCCGCCTCAGACTCCCTTCTCATGCAGAGGGTGTTTCGCTCGTCGCGACGAGCGACTTGGGGCTCCGCGCCCCAAGACCTGCGCCGCCTTTTGAAAAAGGCGGGCGAAAACTTTAAACAATGATGCCCATCTCCCCAACAAATCTAAATTTGAAAATTTCGGCCGTTGCATCATCTTTTCGGTACTACCATTTATATTATATCCTCTCAAGGCTCAATATGCAAGTATATATTTGAAAATTTCCTGCAAATTTTACTGTATAAAACGTAGAAAAACACAAAAAGCCCTTTTCAAAACAGATTTTTTATGATAAAATAGATATGATTATTATAAATTATATTGAGGACAAAAAATGTCGGTACAGAAAGTTAAAGAATACCTCTCCGTATTCGGGCTTGACACAAGGGTCCGCGAGCTTGAGCTTTCAAGCGCCACGGTGGAGCTTGCGGCAAAGGCTCTCGGCACGGAAGGAAAAAGAATCGCGAAAAGCATCTCCCTGCACAGCAAGGACGGCGGCTGTCTGCTTGTGGTCTGCGCGGGAGACTGCAAAATAGATAACGCCAAGTTCAAGGCGCGCTTCGGCTTTAAGCCGAGAATGCTCTCGCCCGATGAAGCCCTGGAAATGACGGGACACGCCGTCGGCGGTGTTTGCCCCTTTGCGCTCCCCGAGGATGTGACCGTTTATCTTGACGGATCGCTTCGCCGCTTTGACACGGTGTTCCCCGCCGCCGGCTCGTCCAACAGCGCGCTTGAGCTTACATGTGACGAGCTTTTCACCGCATCCCGCGCCGCTTCGTGGGAGGACGTGTGCAAGATCAGAGAAGAAATTTGAGGATCGGAAGGTAAAGTAATGGCAACAAAATCAAACGGAGCCGCAAAGGCTCAATACAACGACCAGAGTATAAAGGCGCTCAAGGGCGCGGACAGAGTAAGAAAGCGCCCCGCCGTTATCTTCGGCTCTGACGGACTTGAGGGCTGTGAGCACTCCTTCTTTGAGATACTCTCAAACTCGGTGGACGAGGCAAAGGAGGGGCACGGAAACGAGATAAAGGTGACCGTATATAACGACCGCTCCATCAAGGTGGACGACCACGGAAGAGGCGTTCCGCTGGGATACAACGAGGCAGAGGGCAGATGGAACTGGGATCTTATCTACTGCGAGCTTTACGCCGGCGGTAAGTACGACAACAACAACGGCGACTCCGCCTATGAGTTCTCCCTTGGTCTCAACGGACTTGGCGCGTGCGCCACACAGTACAGCTCTGAATTTATGGACGTTTTTTCCTATGACGGAACAAACGAATACAAGATAAGCTTTAAGAAAGGCGAGCCTGTGACCGAGCTTCTCACCCGTCCTCTCGGCAAAAACGAGAGACGCACGGGAACGGTCATACATTGGCGCCCCGATATCGAGGTATTCACCGATATAAATATTCCCCTTGAATTTTATACGGAGACCATGCGCCGTCAGTCGGTGGTCAACGCTGGCATCGGCTTTGTGCTTGAGCATCAGGATAATGAAGGAAAATTCTCCGAGCAGAGATTTTTCTATGAAAACGGAATTTCCGACTACATCGCCGAGCTTACTGGCGAGAGCAGTCTCACCGCTCCCGTGCTGTGGCATCTTGAGACACAGGGACGCGACCGCGCGGACAAGGACGAGTACAAGCTCAAGGCGGACTTCTCCTTCTGCGTGTCCAATACGGTCAATATGACCGAATATTACCACAACTCAAGCTTTCTTGAATATGGAGGCTCTCCCGATAAGGCGGTGAAGATAGCCTTTGTATACGCCCTTGACAAATACCTCAAGGCGCAGAATAAATACAACAAGAACGAAAGCAAGATAACCTTTAACGATATCGCGGACTGTCTGTGCATAGTCATAAACAGTATGTCCACCATGACCTCCTACGAAAACCAGACCAAAAAGGCTATCAACAACAGCTTTATCTACGAGGCTATGACGGATTTCCTCAAGACCAATCTTGAGATATACTTTATTGAAAATCCCACCGCGGCTGAGGTGTTCGCAAATCAGGTGCTCATCAACAAGCGCAGCCGGGAGAAAGCCGAGTCCGAGAGACTGAACATAAAGAAAAAGCTGACGGGCACGCTGGATATCGCCAATCGGGTGGAAAAGTTTGTCAACTGCCGCTCCAAGGACCCGAGCATCAGAGAGCTTTATATAGTTGAGGGAGACTCAGCTCTCACATCCTGTAAGCTGGGAAGAAACGCCGAATATCAGGCGATAATCCCCGTAAGAGGTAAGACGCTCAACTGTATGAAGAGTACGTATGAGAAGATCTTCAAGAGTGAGATCATCACCGACCTGTTGCGCGTTATCGGCTGCGGAGTGGAGATAAACGGAAAGGTCAAGGGCGACCTCACTGTGTTTGACATGAGCCTGCTTCGCTGGTCAAAGATAATAATCTGTACCGACGCGGATGAGGACGGCTTCCAGATACGCACGCTTTTGCTGACTCTGTTTTACCGTCTGCTCCCCACCCTTCTCAAGGAAGGCGAGGTATTCATAGCCGAGTCGCCTCTGTTTGAGATAACCGTAAAGGGCAAAAAGGACGAGGAAAACATTCTCTTTGCCTACAATGAGTTTGAGAAGGCAGAGATACTCAAGAGCCTTGAGGGCAAAAAATATACGCTTCAGCGGTCAAAGGGACTGGGCGAAAACGAGCCTGACATGATGTGGAAGACCACCATGAATCCCGAGACACGCCGCCTTATAGCCGTCACCCCCACGGACGCGGCGCTGACCGAGCAGATGTTTGATACCCTTCTTGGCGACAACCTCCCCGCCCGCAAGCAATTCATAGCGGCGCACGGAAACGAATATATGAAGGATATCGATATATAAAAATAATAAAAAGATCAACCGCGATCAGTTTTTTCCGGTCGCGGTTGATCTTTTTATTTGTATTTAAACATTATCAGAAATCGATATAATTCATAAACAGCTTGTTTTCAGCCCTCAACAGGTCTGCAAGCGTCCTCGGTCGCCGTCAAATTACCGCTGTCTCCTTCTCCGTCCTCAAAATATGTGTACTTGGTAGGAGTACCGTTGTCACGCAATTTATATACATATATATCGCCGACCTGACCTATCGCCTCATATTTTGTATCCTTGACGGAAACAAACCATTCCTGAATATCACGCTGTCCCATACGCTGACCGTTCCTGAAAAGATCCTCATGAACACTCCAGCATGCCTCGCCAAGATCCTGCCACAGTATCAGATCGGGCGGAGCTTGCTCCAACCTTTCAGCGTCCTCAGCCGCATATGTGTCGGGACAAACATCAAAGAAGTGAACAGGCACAAAGCCAACCTCTCCAATATGCCCTGTAAGCTGATTGAATATCTTGATATAGGGGAAACCAAAGACAACGTCATCCTCATCCGTGTTTTCCGATACCAGACGGTATATCTCCTCATATGCTTTCTTTTCGGCCGGCGAAAAGCGATAGCCCTCAAGTCCGGGGATATCAACAGCTTCTGTTTTCTCATAAACAGGAGCCTCCGCATAACCCCACCATGAATACGGGCATTGTATCTTCGCGCCGAGCGTAGCCAGACAGCATATCACCAGACAAGCCGACACCGCTATATGAGACGGGAATTTATATTTTTTCAGCGCCGTAACAACAAAGCAGAATATAAACGGAAGAGTGAAATACATTACGCGCAAGGGTATGTCTCCCGCCGAAGCACCCGATGCCATAAACGCACAGTACATGCTGGAAAAGGCGCCCAAAGAGAAAACAAGAACATGCGCGGGAATTATCTGCTTGCGCTTAATGACACAGACCGCGAATCCCGTCACGAGCAAAACGGTAAGCACAAGAGCCAATATCTGCACAACTATGGATTTAAATCCACCCATAACGGATATGGTGGAATTAAGCGCGTCTCCCCTCAATGCTCCGATAAAGCCCTTTACAGCTCCAAGGTTGACTACAAGCAAGACCGCAAGGATCAGTATGACAGCGGCTATCCATCCAATACGGTAAGCGATTTTTTGAGCAGCACGCTTATCCTCCGACAAGGACAAATATTTTTCAGAGCGCTTGTATCGACCCATAACGACTGACAGTATAACAAATATGACCGCCGCCAAAATAATTATCCACAGATTTATAATAACCGACTTATAAAAAGCCGCTACATTTCCGAATAAGATAGTAAACAATCCGCCCTTTGATGCCGCGCCGAAGAATATCTGCTCTATCGCGGGGATCAAAGCGTCCATACACGCGAGTATGATCGCCGCAAGCGCAATAGGAGCAAGGATCCCCACAGCCGCCGCAAGCGCGTAACGGATAAACCCTTTGTCGCGATTCCAAAAGCACCATACGCACAGAAACAGCGCATACAGCACCATCGCCATCGCTCCCGTTGACTGCTTGCAAAGGAAGGCAAGACCTATCATACAGCCTGCCAGCGCCATTTTCAGATACTGCTTTTTCGGAACTGTCTCCTCCGCAAAACGAACGGCAAACAGTGCTGTCAGAATAAGCAGAAACTCCGCTGTCTGGTTATAATCTCCCAGCAGGTCATAAGAGCTTCCGCCGCCGATAATACCGCCGAACAGACATCCGATAAGAACGATCTTTGGATTATAATAACGGCATAACAGAAAATATACCGTCTCCATCATAGCCACTCGCTCTATCAATCTCCACAAGCGAAACATCAGCATTGAGCCAAATGACAATGTCCACAGAGTTGAATCTATCAGCAGATTGAGAGGCGGAAGATAATAAAAGAAATCACGGTACGGCACATTTCCCGCGCGCATAAGCTCGCTGTAATAGCTGTGCCATCCTTCCGCATACGGAAACGCTTTGTTGGCATAAATACCGTAAAAAGCAAACAGTCCGACTGCAAGTATCACCGCAAAAAGTATTTTTTCACGGCGACGGCGATCTATATCTTCACCGTCGGAGAGCCGTTCATCCCACCTTATATTTGCTATTCGCTCAAGCATTATGAAATCACCTCATAAAATCAAAACATCGTTATATTTTAGTATACCATGTTTTTGCCCTTTAGTCAATAGATTTTGGTATTTTCACCCATTCTTCACTGTTTGGCATTTTCACCCATTCTTTACTGCCTGTTCATCTTTCTGCGTGTCCTGTTGAGATGGCGCTCAAAGCTGCCGTTTGAAATAAATTCAGCCAGCACGTGCTGTTCAAGCACGGGGACTGTACAGGAAAACATGGACAGCCTTTTATCGTATTCCGCAAGCAGCTCCTCGGGCAGTATCATATACCCCATTCTCATGGACGGGGACAGACTTTTGGAAAAGGTATTTATATATATCACCGACCTTCCGCCGTCAAGAGAATACAGCGACTGTATGGGCTGACCCGGCAGAAAGAACTCGCTGTCAAAGTCATCCTCCACTATATATATACCCCGCTCACGGGCAATTTTAAGATATTCGTATCTCTTGGTTATGGACGTGGTGACCCCCGACGGATAGCTGTGAAAGGGAGTGACATGCAAAACGTCGAAGTCCCCCACCGAAAGGTATTCGCTCTCGATCCCCTCCTCGCCCATGCCCAGCCTGCACAAGGTCGCGCCCATGCCCTCGTACACGGCGCTTATCTGCTCATAGGACGGGTCCTCGATCCCGTATATCTTATCCCTCCCGAGAAGCTTGACCACCGTCTCATAAAGCTGCTCCGAGCCCGAGCCTATTATTATGCGTGAGGGACTCGCCACCATGCCTCTGTAGCGGTGCAGATAGTCGGCAATGGCATTGCGGAGCACGGCGCACCCCTTGCCGGGTGACTTGACAAACAGCCTCTCCCCGTTATCGGATATGACCTTTCTTATGGTCTTGAACCACACCGAGTATTCAAAATCTCCGCCTCCCGCCGATTCTCCGTCGTCAAGGTACTCTATCTCCCCGCCCGCGTGAGCCGAGCCGCCCATGGGAACGCCCGCGGGTGTACAGACAAAATAGCCGCTCCGCTCTCTCGCGGTCACATAGCCCTCGTCCGCGAGCATATTGTACGCCGCCTCTACGGTGATGAGGCTATAGCCTGTCATGTCCGCCATAACTCGCTTTGACGGCAGCTTCTCCCCCGCCCTGTACTCTCCGTCAAGTATCTTGCCTTTAACCGTAAGATACAGGCTGTAATATTTTTTATCCTTCATCTGGTATTATAAAAAACTCCTTTTTTGAATATTTAAATAATGCCACATTTATATTATAATATAAAAAACCAAATTTGTAAAGTATTTTCAAGGAGATTTTTGTCATGTCAACACCGACAACAAAACGCACTCGTAAATTAAATGTAAAGGCTATCTGCTTCTGCGCGGTATTCGCCGCAATGATATGCGTATGTACGCTTATATCCGTTCCGTTGCCTATCGGATATTTCAATCTCGGAGATATCGCCGTGCTTCTCTCTTCTTACCTGCTCGGTCCCGTATACGGCATGATATCCGCCGCCATCGGCTCGGCTCTCGCGGATATCTTTTCAAGCTATGTGATATACGCTCCCGGAACGGCGATCATAAAGGCATTGATGGCTCTTGTCGCCGCCCTGATTTATAAGTCGCTCAAAAAGCCCATATCCAAGCCCGCTGTTGATTTTATCCCCCGCGTTATCTCGGCAATCGTCAGCGAGTGCGTCATGGTCTGCGGTTATTTCCTCTATGAGTCTCTTATCCTCGGCTACGGCATGGGCGCTGCCGCATCCATTCCCGGCAACACACTTCAGGCAGTCTGCGGAGTCATCGGCGCCACAGCCCTCATGACCGCCATCAAAGCAACAAAAGCAGACAGATTATTCAAATAAACCACAACAGCGCGCGAAGCGCTCATAACATGGGCAAAGCCCATTCATAACTCATAACTGAATTTGGCACCTGTTTTTTCAAACAGGTGCCAAAATATTTTATCACCACGCCTCAAGCAGACGCTTCTTTTGATTTCTGGTAAACCTTGCATGTGCCTCAATAGCGGCTCTGCACGCATCATCCTCAAGCTCGCTGATGTCGCGGTACAAATGACGCAGGGTTCTGTAATCGGTCTGCAATCTGCGCAGATCGTACATAAGCCTTCCGTTTCTGTATTTGCGTCTGTCGTCGGTAAAACGTACCTCAACACGGTATTTTGCTGTGGAAACGGCATTTTCGATGATAACACAGAGATGATCGCCCTCATCGGTGTCGAATTCCACTTGCTTACCGTCGGCATACACCCTGACATCCCCCGTGGAAATATTTCTGAACTCCATCCTGTACCGACGCTTGCCGACAACCGAAGTATCTCCGTCGGCGCAAATATCTACCGACTGAACACCGTCGCCCGCCTTCGATACAAAATGAGTGTGCATATAGCTTTCTCTGCTGTCGCCGTCATCGCCGCCGCTCTCATGAAGCGTGTACTCGCCGTTTCCGTTGAATACCATCACAGTCAGCGCGTCGGGATTGGAAACGCTGTTGGTGTGCTTACGGCTGTCAAGCAGGAAGAAGCCACCCTCCTTTGCGAGTACGGGGATGCTGTTCCTCCAACGTATAGCCTCTATCCATCTGCCGCCCTCGTACTCATCGCCGGTAAAGATGTCCGTCCACTTACCCTCGGGCAACCATACCTTGGTTACAGCAAGTCCGTCCTTGTCCCCGGGCGCGGTTACGGGAGCGACTATAAGCTGATCTCCGAAAAGGTACTGCCTGTCGCACTTGTATGCGTCGTCGCGGTCGGGATAAGCATAGTACATAGGCTCGATAAGCGCACGACCGCTGTGGTGCGTGTCGTAGGACGCGGAGTAAAGGAAGGGTATCATCTTGTGGCGCAGACGCAGATATTCCTCCGCGATATGTCCCGCACCGTTCATGTATACCTCCGGCTCTTTTGTGCAGACCTCAAAATCACAGCAATGCAGTCTGTTTATGGGGCTGAACACACCGAACTGAACATATCTCATGTAAAGCTCGTCATCCTTGAAGCCGTGCATATGTCCGCCGATATCATGGCTCCACCATGTGTATCCCGCGTTTGTACCCATAGCTGTAAAGTAAGGTATGAACGCAAGTGACTTCCATGTTACATATGTATCTCCCGAGAAGCCGAGAGGATATCTGTGAGAGCCTATTCCGCAATATCTTGAAAGTATGAGAGGCGCGTGATCGGTGGCATTGTCAAGTGTGTGGTAATGATTGAGCGCCCACAGCGGATCAAGTCCCGGCATGGCGGTCGTTGTACCCTGCTGCCAGTCTATCCACCAGAACTCCACGCCGTCTGCCTCATAGGGCTTGTGCAGTATCTTGAAATAAGCGTTTATAAAGTCGTCAGAGGTAAAGTCAAAGGGTATCTGCGCCTCGCTCTTGGGATCAACTCCCACAGCCTTTGCCATCTCCTCATACATGTCCTCAAAATATCTCACGCCTCTTGCGGGGTGGAGATTGAGCGTGATCTTAAGGTCTCTGTCCCTGATCTTACCGAGGAAGGACTTATAGTCGGGGAAAAGATCGGTATTCCAGCTATATCCCGTCCATCCGCTCGCTCCGCCGTGATAGTCATCGTTCTTTCCCTGCTCGGTGATCTTCTTTTTCTCGTCAAGGGTCTTTGACCAATGCCAGTCCATGTCTATGGTAGCAACGGTCAGCGGAACGTCTCTGTCCGCAAGCTTGTCAAGTATATGCAGGTACTCCTTGTCGGTGTAAGCGTGATAGCGGCTCCACCAGTTTCCGAGAGCGTATCTCGGTATCATGGGAACTCTTCCGCTGATGGCAAAAAGATCTCTGAGCGCTCCTCTGTAATCCTTGCCGTGAGCGAATACATAAATATCCGCCTCGTCGTCGTCCCTTGCCGAAAGTCTTCCGTCCTGTCCGAGGATAAGCGACCTTACGTCGTCGTAAACACCCACGCCGCATTTGGAGACAATACCGTCCTCAAGCTTAATTGGGTATTTCATGTCCTTGCGGTCGGAGTTATAGAAGCTGCCGTCACAGCAGTCAAGGCTTCTGTACGCTCCGGGAAGATTCTTCACCTTACCAATGCAGACTGTTTTACCATCCACTATAACGGTAGACTTCAGAACATCCTCATATACCGTAAGAACTGCGGCGGAGGTAGTCACGGTAAGCGACTTTCCGCTGTCGGTCAACGTAAACTCCACCGCGGGAAGATCGCGGAACCACACAGACTGAGTTGCCTCGTCGCAAAAGCGCTTGTCGGTGTCCTTCTCTATTCTGAAAAGTCTGTCCGTAAGAACGGTGACTCTGATATCCTTCCAAAGGATCACATTTTCGGAATTTGCCTTAGGCGCTGTTTTTGCTATGAGATGCTTGTCTATCATTTTTGTCCCCCCCAAAAAAATCAGTCAATAGTATATTTTGTACCCTGAGGTGTATCGATAAGTGTAACTCCCTTGTCGGACAGTGTCTTTCGTATCTCGTCCGCGAGAGCGTAATTCTTTGCCTTTTTCGCCTCGGCGCGCTGACGGATCATGTCCTCTATCTCCTGAATAAAGGGATCGCTCGCCGCCTGCTCCGCAGCCGCCTTTTCAGCATCATACTGCTTCCTTGCGGCGGGGACTATATCAAGACCGAGAACACGGTCAAAGTCCTCAATAAGCTTAAGCTTTGTGGCGGGTGTGGTCTTTGCCTTGAGCACATCGTAAACAGCGGTGACACCGAGAGCGGTGTTCATATCGTTATCAAGAGCCGCGCAGAACCTTGCCTTGAGCGCGTCAAAGCTTTCATTATCGATCTCACCCTGCTCCTCCTTGAGAAGAGAAAGCACACGGGCGATCATCTTGTTATAAGCGATAGCGGCGTTGTCGAGATTCTCATAGGAGAACACAAGAGACTTGCGGTAATGCGACTGCAGACAGAAAAGCCTGTAAACAAGGGGATCATATCCCTTTTCCTCAAGCAGAGAGACGGTAAGGAATTCTCCCGAGGATTTGCTCATCTTGCCCGAATTGGTGTTGAGGTGATGTACATGGAACCAATAGTTGCACCACTTGTGTCCCAGATATGCCTCGCTCTGAGCTATCTCATTGGTGTGGTGAGGGAACGCGTTGTCAATACCGCCGCAGTGGATGTCCAGTGACTCGCCGAGATACTTCATGCTGATGCATGAGCACTCAATGTGCCAGCCGGGATAGCCTATACCCCAAGGGCTTTCCCATTTAAGCTCCTGGTCGTCAAACTTGGACTTGGTGAACCACAGAACAAAGTCCGCCTTGTTCTTCTTGTTTCCGTCCTCCTCAACGCCCTCGCGTACACCGACCTCAAGATCCTCCTCACGGAAGTCATTGAAGATATAATACTGCTTGAGCTTGGATGTATCGAAGTAGATATTTCCGCCCGCCTCATAAGCAAAGCCCTTTTCAAGAAGGCTCTCTATGACCTTTATAAACTCATCTATGCAGGAGGTAGCGGGAGCGACCACGTCGGGGGTCTTGATATTGAGCTTTTTGCAGTCGGCAAAGAAAGCGTCGGTGTAGAACTTTGCTATCTCCATGACTGTCTTTTTCTCGCGGCGAGCGCCCTTGAGCATCTTGTCCTCGCCCGTGTCCGCGTCGCTGGACAGGTGTCCCACGTCAGTGATATTCATAACACGGGTGACGTCATATCCCGCATAGCGAAGGTACTTTTCAAGCACATCCTCCATGATGTAGCTACGCAGGTTTCCGATATGAGCATAGTGATAGACCGTAGGTCCGCAGGTGTACATACTCACCTTGCCTGCCTCGTTGGGTATAAATTCGTCTCTTCTTCTGGTTGCTGAATTGTAAAGAAGCATAATATTGTCCTTTCGTTTGCTTTATTGCTTTATTGCTTTATTTCTTGATTTTTGTATTCTTTGCGTTTGTTAAATTGGGATGTACCTATTCCGCCAGCCTTCAAATTTTGATTTGCTGGGGAGATGAGCACCATTGTTTAAGGTTTTCGCCCGCCTTTTTCAAAAGGCGGCGCAGGTCTTGGGGCGCGGAGCCCCAAGTCGCTCGTCGCGACGAGCGAAACACCCTCTGCATGAGAAGGGAGTCTGAGGCAGAGCCTCAGTCGCGCGCCTCAAGCTCCGCAAGTCTTTCCTCAAGTCTGCTGATCTCCTGAGCCACGGGGTCGGGAATGTGTACCTGATCAAGATCGTCCACTCTCAGTCCCTCTCTGCGAACGACCTTGGCGGGAATGCCTACCGCCGTACAGTTGTCGGGTATCTCGTCAAGTACGACAGCGTTAGCCGCTATCTTGGTGTTGTCTCCGATGGTAAAAGGCCCCAACACCTTTGCGCCCGCGCCCACCATAACATTGTTACCGAGGGTCGGGTGTCTCTTGCCGACATCCTTTCCCGTACCGCCCAGCGTCACGCCCTGATAAAGCGTGCAGTTATCGCCTATCTCGGCGGTCTCACCTATGACCACGCCCATTCCGTGGTCTATCATAAGTCCCTTGCCGATCTTGGCGGCGGGGTGTATCTCAATACCCGTGACAAATCTTGCCGTCTGGCTGATAGCTCTCGCGGCAAAATAATGCTCCTTCTCATGAAGCGAATGGGCAAGCCTGTAAGCCAACAGCGCATGCACACCGGGATACAAAAGCAATACCTCCGCGTCACTTCTGGCGGCAGGGTCTCTCTCCCTTGTTGCCTTAACGTCATCCTTGACAGCCGCTACCGTCTTTTTCGCGCCGCGCGCGATCTTAGTCAGCACATCGTCAAATTTTGAATAAGCGTTCTTAGCCTTGATCTTCACCTCTACAGTGATCTTCTTTCCCATAAATCCTCCAAAAAAATATCCTCTGCGCCCATATGGGCGCAGAGGCGTTATAATTCGCGGTTCCACTCTGCTTAAAGCAAAAATCCGTTTGCTTTATCTCTTCTCCCTTAACGCGGGATAACGCCGTTTTCTACACAGGCAAAAGCCCTTCAAGAACGGATCTCACGGGCGCACAAGCCGCATACCGATGATCTCCGCTTTCAGCCGGACGGCGGAGACTCTCTGACATCGCTCTGTCGGTTTCTTCCCGATCACAGATCAAGAATATTTATATATAATATATTATACACGTTTTTTACTCATTTGTAAAGAGAAAACACAAAATTTTTATTTTTCCGTCTTATCCATAAAATCCTGCATAAGAGCGTCCTGCAATTTTTTCAGGAGCACAGGGGCTTTTCCGCCCACCTTAATGCCGTCTACCGTGGCTACGGGTCTGCAAAGCGTTCCCGAGGACGTGACTATCACCTCATCCGCCGCCATCAGCTCGTCAAGCGTGTAAGGCTCTTCATGCACGGCTACTCCGAACCGCCGGCACATTCTTATGAGATGAGCTCTCGCCACTCCCGCAAGTATCAGGTTATCGGCAGGCGCGGTCCTGAGACTGCCGTCGGACTGACTGATGGATAGATTGGAATGTGCGCACTCCGTCACCCGTCCGTTTCTGTGAAATACCGCCTCATCCGCTCCCGCCTGCTCCGCCTTCTGCGAGGCGATGACAGTGGGAATAAGATTGAGCGTTTTCATATTGCAGTGGAAAAATCTTGTGTCCTCAAGACTGATAAGGCTCATGGGAGTGTAAATATCCTTTAGCCTCATGGGGCGAAGCGTTATCCACACATTTGCCTTCAGTCCCCTCTCGGGCGCGTGATTGCGCAGCTGAGTTCCGCGGGATATCTGCCAGTAAACAAGCTGCTCGTGGGAGTCCAGCTTTGTCACAAGAGAGCGGATGATATCCGACAGCTCGCTCTTGGTGTGAGGGATATTCAGTCCGAGTATATCCGCGCTTTCATACAATCTGTCCATATGCTCGTCAAGAGCGTAGATTTTATAATTACGGCAGTACGCCACCTCAAAAATACCGTCGCCGAAATAACAGGCGCGGTCGTTCATGGGAACGGTCATATTTTCAAGCAGGTCGTATCTTCCGTTGTAATAACCGAGATTTTCCATATAAAAGGTCAATTTTCCTTTCAAAATCGTTATATGTCATTATATGACGGCGTCTCCCCGCCATATTCCGTAACACCTTAAATATACAGAAATAATTATAACACACCCCCGCCCCGTTGTCAATCGACATTGAATGAATTTACTTACTTTTCTTTTAAAAAAGAAAAGTAAGCAAAAGAAAACAAAGAGAACATTCATAGACAAACATGATGGATAAGATAGTTTCTTAATTTGCTTTGGCAAAAAGAAAAGTAAGCAAAAGAAAACAAAGAGAATGTTCATCGACGAACATGATGGATCAAATGGTTGATTATTGTTTTTGCAAAAAGAAAGGTAAGCAAAAGAAAACAAAGAGAACATTCATCGGCTCTTACGTATATTAGACGGTTATATTACCGAATTATATTATATCAAAATCTTAATATGATGTCAACAAATTTCAAATACTCTGTTTTTGAATATTTATTTTTTCGTACTTGATTTTACACGTGCAATATGATATACTAATATGTAGTATATTTTCACGGAGGTGACGTATTGAATATTTTCCGCAATACCATACTCGGACCTAAAATATCCGAGTCGCTCTCGTCCGTTCTTCCTGTCACGGGTATCGTCCTTCTTCTGATGGCGACAATCGTTCCCGTCCCCCCGGCAATGCTCCTTTCTTTTCTTCTCGGAGCTGTGCTGCTTATCGTGGGAATGGGTCTGTTTACCCTCGGCGCGGAGACGGCAATGACACCCATGGGTCAGTACGTGGGTTCAAAGATCACAAAATCAAGAAAGCTGTGGATCATTATTCTTGTTTCCCTGTTTGTGGGAACAATGATAACCGTGTCCGAGCCCGACCTTCAGGTATTGGCTGAGCAGATATCATCCATTCCCTCCGCCGTTCTCATATGGTCGGTGGCGATAGGCGTTGGACTGCTGCTCGTTGTCGCCATGCTGAGAATAATCTTTAAGATCAGGCTCAAATACCTGCTGCTCGGACTTTACGTAGCTCTCTTTATTCTCGCCATTTTTGTCCCAAAGGACTTTCTCGCGGTCGCGTTTGACTCGGGCGGAGTCACAACGGGTCCTATGACCGTTCCCTTTATCATGGCTCTCGGCGTCGGTGTGGCTTCCATCCGTTCCGACGACGGCGGCGGAGACAGCTTCGGTCTTGTTGCCCTCTGTTCCGTAGGACCAATCATGGCGGTCATGCTTTTAGGTATCTTCTACAACGCGGATGCCGAGGCGGCAACGGATTACACCATGCCTCTCGCCAACACCTCCCGCGAGATAATTTCGCTGTTCCTTGAGCACATACCCGATTTTGCCAAGGAAGTGGCGGTTGCAGTCGGACCTATAGTCATATTCTTCCTTATCTTCCGTGCCATCAGCGGCGGTCTTGGACAGAAGGGTCTTGGCAAGATACTTATCGGTGTAATTTATACATATGTCGGTCTTGTAATGTTCCTCACAGGCGTAAACGTCGGCTTCATGCCCGTCGGTAATTATCTCGGACATGAGCTTGCGTCAGCCGATTTCCGTTGGATCATTGTTCCGCTGGGTATGATAATGGGTTACTTCATCGTCTCCGCCGAGCCTGCCGTTCACGTGCTTACAAAGCAGGTGGAGGACGTGACCTCGGGAGCTGTTCCCGGAAAGGCGTTGTCCCTTACCCTGTCCATCGGCGTTGCGGCATCTATCGGTATCGCAATGGTGCGTGTGCTTACGGGTATATCGCTTATGTGGATCATCGTTCCGGGCTATGCGATAGCGCTTGCGCTGTCATTTGTAGTTCCAGACATTTTCACGTCCATCGCCTTTGACTCAGGCGGAGTTGCCTCGGGTCCCATGACCGCTACCTTCCTCCTTCCCTTTGCGGTCGGAGCTTGTACGGCGGTAGGCGGTAACGTAGTTGAGGACGCGTTCGGGCTTGTGGCGCTGGTCGCAATGACCCCCCTGATCGCCATTCAGATACTCGGTCTTGTTTACAAGATCAAAGCCAATAAGGCAAACAAATTGCATGAAGAATCCGTCGCGGATACAGTCGGAGAGACCGAGGTCATCGAGCTCGAGACTGCTGTTGACGAAGATATCATTGATCTGTAAGGAGGCGCTAAATGAAGGATTTATATTTGCTTATGACCATTGTCAGAAGGAAGGACGCCCCCGAATACGAGGAGTTCTACCGTAATGAGGGCGTAGGCGCTGTTTACAACACCCCCTGCAACGGAACAGCCCATGCGAAAACACTTGACCTTCTGGGTATAGAAAGAACACAAAAGTCAATGCTTCTCTCCACTGTCACAGGCGCTACATGGAAAAACGTCAAGCGCCATCTGACGGTTAATATGAAGATAGACCTTCCCGACCGCGGAGTAGCCATTGTCGTTCCCCTTTCGGGCGTTGGCGGCAGCCGCACTCTCGATTATTTCACCTCGGGTCAGCAATTACCCGAAGATCAACAAACGGAGGATAATATTATGCAATCTTCTCACGAGCTTATCGTCGCTATATATGAAAAGGGTTATACCGAAATGGTTATGGATGCCGCCCGCGAGGCAGGCGCGGCAGGCGGTACTACCATAAACGCCAAGGGCACAGGCGCGGGAGCCGAAAAATTCTTTGGGCTCTCTCTCGCCGAGGAAAAGGAAATGGTATTCATCGTATCAGGCACAGACAAGAAAAAGGATATCATGAAGGCAATTATGCAAAAGGCGGGAATGGACACCAAGGCTCACGCCCTCGTCTTCTCTCTCCCCGTCTCCGCTACGGCAGGCTTCAGATTTGCCGATACGGTAGAAAAAGAATAAACACAAAAAACAAGGATCCACCGCGAAAGCGGTGGATCCTTGTTTTTGAAAAAGAAAATATATAAAAGCGAATCGCTTTTTTAAGCTTATTCAATAGCCTTGAACATATTATCAAGTGTGGCGGGCATTATCATATTCAGCGTCTGTAGCTCACTTGAGATCACGTCCTTTTCAGGTACGTATATCTGTTTGATAAGATAGAAGCTTACAGTGTCCTCAAGAACGGTGATACCCATGTCACAATAGGTGGTTTCAAAGATAATATCCAGCATCGCATAGGAATCGAGGTCGCTTGCGTAGCGGGTCTGGAGAAGGTCTACCTTGTATGTGGGAACAAGGTTCTCGTTTGAGTGATATGCCATAGCCTCCATGATGATACCGATATTGTCAAGATCATTCTCACTAACGGTATTCAGCAGGCAGGCAACGTCACCGCCAAAGCAAGCGGAATAGTATTCTGTCTGATCCGTGTCGTATTTTGGAAGAGGCAGGATACCGAACTCAGACTCCATCATCTGACGAGCCTTGGGAATGTCAAACAGCGCTCTTATCGCAAACAGTGTATGTCCGTTTTCAAAGAAAAGCTCGGGATCGGGATAGTGAGCATTGGTGCTCTTGTCATAATGGATATCGTTATTCTGATTGAGCTGTAACAGCTTTTGAAGCTTATCAACAGCTGATGCGTCAGTACCCGTCGTAAATGTGGGCTTACCATTCTGATCCTTCTGTACGAATCTGATTCCGCTTCCTATCATAAGAGACGTATACAGCTCCTTTTTGGATGCCGAAATACCGTAGCTGTCCTGCTCATCCCATGTCTCATCGTCGCTGTGAACAGCCTTTGCGGCTATCTGATACAGCGTTTCAAGCGTCCACTCATCCTTGGTGACATACTCGTACATGGAATCATACATAGTGGGATCCACAGCGGCATAGTTTGCGTACATCTGCTTATCAAAGATCACCGTCTCAGTCCTCGAAAGCATACCGAGGCTGAACACACCCGAAAGGGCGATCTGCTTACCGTTGATATCGAACATCTGAGTAATACCGGGATTCCAGTAGTCCTGCGACAGGTCAATGTAGTCCACAGCGTTCCAATCGCGGAAATACGCGGCAGCTCCAACCACCCATTTGTCATAATACATGATAACATGCGCGCCCGACGAGCTATCACCCGAGAGCGACAGATTTTCAATGTAGTTTTTGTCGATACCCGCCTGGGAATCGATGTTGAGATAGCACTTGAAGCGCTCCTCTATGGAGAGGTTGCGCTTGTATATTTCCGAGGATATCCTGTTAGCGTCGTAGTTATCCACCGCCATGGTGATCTCCGCCCAGGTGAACCACTCGGTGTCATGAGTCAGAATTCCCAGCTCAAAGCCGCCCATATCCACAGCAGGCAAGCCGTCATCGGGGATATCCGACGTATTCACGCCGTCACCCGTGGACTGTGTGTTTTCATCCGAGCCACAGGATGTAAGTACGGCGAGCAGCATGAGGAGAGACAGCGCCAATGCAATTATTTTTTTCATGATCAATCTCCATTCTCCTTTGAATACCGACCTCAGCTCATATCTGAGATCGGTATTTTTTTAAAGACTTAGTCCTTCTTCTTACAAACGGTCACAGCCGCTCCGAGAACCGCAAGCACCGCCATGGACGCGACAGATACGGTAGAGCCGCATCCGCCATCTGCCTTTTCGCCGTCGGTCTCGCCCGCGTTATCGGATGCCTCTGTAGTAGCAGAGCCGCTGTTTGCGGGAGCTTTTGTTTCATCGGTCTCACCTTCGGTATCGGCATCTGTGTCAGCACCTGTGTCAGCACCCGTGTCAGCTCCTGTATCTTCTCCGTCACTTCCCGTATCTCCGGGAACATCGGGAGTGGTAGGCTCTGCGGGAGCGGGCATTGCGGAAAGCTCAAATACGAGGTTGTCATTTATAGCGGCGATAATAGCCTTGTAGCCGTCAGTCGCCTTCATAGCCTCAGCCGTTGCGGCAGTTCCCGCGGCGATCTCGGTGCCGAGATACATAGCTCCAAGAACTCCGATACCGTCAAGATAGTAGTTACCCTCGTGAGTGAATATACCGTAGCAGGGGTCACTGTTACCCAGATGTCCTACGATCTGTCCGAGGTCGTTGAGCGCATTGCTGTCCACCGCTCCGAAGTTGAAGCAGTTCCTGATAACACGCGCGGAAGCGTCACTGTTGCCGCCCAGAGTGTTTCCGATAACACCGCCTGCTCCTGTGGCTACGCTGAGAACTTCGTTTTTGTTTGCGATGGTCGCGTTGTTGATACAGCCCTCAACCGTAGATGTAGTTCCGTTCCATGGGTTCATACCACCCACAACACCCGCGGAGAAGGTATAATATCCACTCTTCATGCCTTCATAGTTCTCAATGGTAACAGCTCCGTTGTTGATACAGTATTTAACAGTGCCGATAGCTCTGCCCGCGATACCGCCGGCATATGCCTTCTGTGTACCGTCGGTAAGGGATTTACACTTTACAACGGTAACAGCGGCATTGTTTTCACAGTATTCCACAGCGCTTCTGGAATAGCCCACGATACCGCCGAGATTCATTGTACCCTTGATACGTCCGTCTACCTTTACCGTTACGTCGGAAGCAGTGACGCATCCCGAAACAAGTCCGCCCTCGGTGCTGGAGAGGTGACCGACGATTCCGCCCGCGATTTCACCGTAGCCCGTAAGGATAGCCGCCTTGGCTATTCTGAGATCCTTTACAGTACCCGTAGACACGTTTCCGAAAAAGCCTATCTCGGCATATTGGTTTGTGCTGTCACTTGTAATAGTGAAATTGGAAACAGTGTGTCCGTTACCGTCAAAAGTACCTGTAAAGGGTGTGGTGCTGTTTCCCAGAGGCGTCCATGCCGCGCCGCCCAGATCGATGTCGGCGGTGAGCTTGTAGCTGCCCGCCATGTCGGTGATGGCTTTTAGCTGATCCGCGGTGGATATCTCGGTGACATCAGCGGCAAACACGGTCATGCCGCAGAACAGAGAGAGCACTATGCTTACAAGAAGCACGGCAGAGGTAGCAAATAAACTTCTTTTTTTCATGATTTCGATCTCCTTTGAAATTTAAATAATGCAGTGCGGTAATTTACCATTCCCAGACACTGTTTATGTTATTAGAGCCGAGACCCTTATACATGGTCTCCACAGATAAGCTCAGAACATCCTCGCTTGTCTCTATGACAAGTATCTGAGCGTTGGGAGTATTATACTTTTTCATTCTGTATTACCTCCTGATCAATCATTTACAGCGGACAGGCTTCCGCCGGGAACAGAGCTTGAATTTACGGTAATGCTTTCGGCAGCGCTACTGACTGTTTTTCCGTCAGCATCGGTGTAGAATGTGGTTATCGTAAATGTGATATCAACATCTGTGGGCAGATTCTTGCAGACAAGTACAAAGAGATAATCTCCGTCAAGCTCGGCTGCCGTATACTCTACCGTCTCGGTATCCGCAACGCCGCTTATGCTGCTGTAAACGGTGGTCATGGTCATCTCTGTGGACTTGGACTGACCGCCGTATGTAGCCTCTACCTTGTATCCCACGTTCTGACAGCCGGAAATATCACCGCCGATAACAGATACCAGACGAATATCAAATACCTGTGTGGTGTCGGTCTCGCTCTTATCGCGGATAGAGGTTGAGGTCTGGTGACCTACGAAATCGGTAGCCGCGAGAGCCGCGAATATTCCCTTTGCGTTAAGATCAGCCGCAAGTGCCTTGTAAGCGTCAAGCTTAACAATGGATGCAGCGGAAAGGATAGTTCCGCAGGATGTAGCGTTTGTACCGCCTATGGCAATGCCTATGTCAGCGCCGTAGTTGTTTGCTATGGTGATATTATCGCCTGTGTTTCCGTATGCGATTATCTGTCCATTGTATTTGTTTCCGCTCACATTGCCGAAATTGAAATTATTGTTGATCGAGGTGGTTTTATTGTTAAATACAGTACCGATGATACCGCCGCCTGTGGCGATATTATTTGCGACAGTCCCGTTGTTGATACAGGATTCAAGTGTTACTGCACTTGCCCAATTGGCTGTAGTAGCTCCCGCTATACCGCCACAGGTAAGATACTGATTGGTTTTGCCACCCTTTTCTATGGTGATACTGCCGTTATTTACGCTGTAGGATACCGATCCGTTGGCAAGATAGCCTACTATTCCGCCTACATAGCCTTCTTTTCCGTTGCCGTTTGAATCATATACCTCTGCCGCATTTACCGTAGCGTTGTTCTCGCAATATGCTATAGTACTTCCTGTGGTTGAGTAACCCAATATTCCGCCCATAGCAAGCTGACCGTTATGCTTGCCGCCCTTATAGGTTGTTATGATAACATTGCTTGCAGCCTTGCAGTTAATAATAGTTCCTGCGGATTGTCCCGCTATAGCTCCTACCTGGTAGCTTTGAGCTGACGTATAAATAGTGGCATTGGATATTGTAAGATTTTTTACGGTTCCGATCAAATGAGCAAAAAATCCTGCCTGTGTTGTGGTCGTATCCGAAACGATAAAGTTCTTGATGGCATGGCCGTTTCCGTCAAAAGTACCGCTGAAATCTATAACGGGAGTCCATGCCATACCGCCGAGATCGATATCATTGGCAAGCGCGTACACAAGACCTGTATCATAGTATCTTGTGGAAAGCTTCAAGTCATCTACTGTTGAGATATCTCTTGTGATATTGGCTTGGTAGTTAGCGTGCTCCTTGAGTACATCTGCCGTATCGTTACCCATACCTGTATTGGCATCGCCCGAGCCCACAAGTACCTCACCAACACCATAGTTTCCTTCAGCATTGAAGGCGGTGGCAGCGTTTGAATAACCGATAAGCTGACCGGGAGCGTATGTGTCATTCGCAGTAACTGTTCCGAAATTATAGTTGTTGTTGAAATTAATGGTTTTGTCCGTTGTCCTTGAGCCGAGAATACCGCCGGCATAAGTTTTGCCGTTATTAACCGTTCCGTTGTTAACGCAGTTTTCTATAGTTATAACTATATTACCCCAGTCACCGCCGCGTGATCCTATACCTACTATCCCGCCGGCACCAGCATTATACACAATGGAAGGATTGTTTCCGCCCGTGATATTAACAGGACCGTTATTTATGCAATTTCGGACAGTTCCCTTGGGAAGATCCCCGACAATTCCTCCAAATCCTCCGGAATTATCTTTACTTTTTACATAACCGGTTGATACCGTGGCATAACTTACACAGTATTCAACAGTGCCCTGACAGTATCCGACAATTCCGCCGACCGCCAGCCAATCGGTATGTAAATTTGCTCCTGAGGCTTTTACAGTTACATCACTGTTGACTATACAGTTTGAAACAGTCGCTCCTTCCGAAATATAACCTGCTATAGCGCCGAGACGAAAAACAGAAACGGCAGTCCAATATGCAGCGTTGGCTATTCTGAGGTTTTTTACACATCCACCTTCACCGATAGAACTGAATAATCCTGCATTTTTACTTGTGTCATCAGGGGTTGGAGAACAGATAAATCCGGAAATGGTGTATCCGTTTCCATCGAATGTACCCGTAAAATCGCCAAAAGATGTCCAACTTGTCAGTTCTTCGCTCGTACCGTTAAGATCAATATCGGCTATCAGCTTGTAATTGCCTGTAAGATCGTTCGCCACGGCTTTCAATTCGTCAGCCGTGCTGATCTCGATGACCGTACTGTCTGCCGCGATAATGGGTAATCCCGCGAACATATTCAGTACGGTTGCCAGAATTAGTGTGGTCGCTATGATCAACAAACTTTTTCTTTTCATAACAAAATTCCTCCTTTTTGTTCTTTTATTTTAGCAAGGGCAGTTTGCAGGACCCTTAACTCCATTAGATGTCGAGCTTCCACTCGCCGCTGAGTATGTAGGGGTTATGGTAGACCGTCACGGTGTTTGGCTTTACCCCCTCAAGCCAATCTGTCTCCATGCCTTCCATGGTGATGCTTCCATCTCCCGTGACGGTGATAATACCGTTGAGCGCGTCACGCCAATACCACGTGGAGCTTGAACGGGCAGCCGATACCACCTTATCCTTGCGGAATCGTATACTGCCGTCCTCCGCGTAACCGTCAAACATGTCGTATACCGCGCTCTCGGGATAGTGCTGTGGGCGGTTGCGGTTGTTGTAGCGCTCATCCGCGCACCGCGTGCTGTTCATCTGCAGATAAAATACATTGTCCTCTATCTTGATGTTATGGGTGTGCCAATGACCGTTTATTGCCATGAGCACCGTTCCCCGCCGCATGCCGTTTACCTTACGGAACATTTCCCGCACCGCCTCGGAATCGGGACTGTTGTTTCCCAATGTGGAAAATCCCTCATGGGAGACCACTATACAGGACAGCGACTTCTCTGCCGCGTCGGTAAGCACCCGCTCAAGCCACGCAAGCTGAACGGGTCCCAACGAGTTTACCGCTTGGTTGCCCGTGGGCGCGCCCCAGCTTGCGGGACGGTTATGCTCCCAGAATCCCTCGGTGGGATTCCAGGAGTAGTTGGAGTCAAGGCAGACCACGCGAAAACCGTTTTTCTCAAAATAGTAATATCCGATCCCCCCATCCGCGCTGGGTCTGCCGTCTTCCGTTCCCCATGTAACATCGGGGTCATTTGTAAGCAAGGGCGTTATCAGCTTCATGTTGTTCGCCCCGTCCGAGTGATGCTCCATGTCGTGGTTGCCGTATATTCCGTATACGGTCAGACCGTGAGCATTGTGTAAATACACATCGTCAAGCTCGGGTGACTCCACTCGGTTCTGGCAAAAGTCCCCCGCCTGCATTACGAAATCCACACCCGCCCCGCTCGCTCTGTCAAGAATGCCCTGCAGGTCGGTGAGAGTGTTGATATAGTCCCCCTTCAGATAATGAAGATCCGAAAAAAGACTGAATTTTATAGCTTTGTTTTTTTCATTAGTCATCTTTTTTTTCACAATAGATCTGCAACTCAAATATTCCGCTCGTAACTCTCGGCTCTACTCCGCCCGTACCGTCGCCCGATGGCGCTATGCCGCCAAGCCACTCAGTCTCGCTTCCCTCAACGGTGATCCTTCCGCTTGTGGAAACTGTTACCACAGCGCTGAGAGGATCTTTAAAGAACCATGTTTTCTTTGCGTGTCCGAGGTTTTTAATAAGCTGAGTAGTTGACGAGGTGAGCTTACCGTTACCGTCGTATTTGTTCAGGGTAAAGGTCTGATCTGTATAGTGCTCATTGCCCGAGTCTGTATAAACTCCGTTGCGGACTGTATTCATGTCCCAGTGCAGAACTCCGTCTATAACCTCCTGTCGGTTGGTGTGCAGATGTCCGCTTATGGACATAAGCACTGTTCCCGCTCTCTTGCTGTTTGCCTGCTTATACAGCTCTCTTACAGCGGTCGCGTCGGGGCTGGAGCTCCATGCCGTGGCAAAGCCTATATGAGAAACTACCACACATGAGGTATCATTTTCAGCCGCCTCGTCAAGCACCCGCTCAAGCCACGCAAGCTGATCGGGTCCCAGTGAATATCCCCTCTCATTTCCCTTGGGATAAGAATAGCTCCTTGCGGGATTGTGCTCCCACACCTTTTTTGTGGGGTTATAGGAATAGTTGGAGTCAAGGCATATCATACGGATACCGTTGACATCAAAGTAATAATATCCTATACTGCCGTCAGCCGCCCTCTTTCCGTCCTTTGTTCCCCATACCACCTCGCTGTTGGTAAGCGTGGGAGTGACGGTATTCATGCCGTCTCCCTGCTCCATCTCGTGGTTACCGTAAACACCGTATACGGGCAGGTCATACTGATTTTTATGATAAGCGTTTATAAGCTCGGGCGAGCCGCTGACGTTGTTCGTAAAGTCGCCCGCCTGCATAACAAAATCCGATCCTGACTCATCGGCGCGCCTGAGAATGGATTCAAGGTTATCAACGGATGAGATATACCAGCCCTTCCAATAGTGAAGGTCGGCGAACAACGTAAAGGTTACGGACTTTATATGCTCCCCTTGATATTCCTCGCAATTGGTAAATATCTCGTCAAGGCGTGAGCAAAGGCTCTCATCCGAGCGGTTGTCCTCATAGAACATATTTCCCACTCCCACAAAGGTCTTCGCGAGCGTATTCTCCGAATATGTATAGCGCTCATCTCCGCCGCGCGACACCTTCACAAAGGCGCGGGCGGTAAACTCACGGGTAAACTCCTCGGTGGGTATCCCCAGAAGAGAGACGGTAAATACCAGCTCCTCATCGTTCTGGCTGTATATCCTGTCAAACATAACCACCTCGGCATCATCTGTGTCGGCGGTCAGCTCCTTACCATCGGGTATCATGTCAGTGGGAATGATCACTATACCAAACCTTGCCGTTTCGCTTGCCGCGTCATAATAGCCTTCCTCCCGCACCGCGTTCTGATACGTGCGTGTCGTTTTATCCACGCTTACGGTAAAACGCAGTCCCTGTGCCTGTGTCCCCGTTGTGCCGCCGACGGTGTCGGTGTAGCGTATATCCGCCCCCGTGACCGCAATAGCATCACTTGACGCGGCGGACGCTGTTACGCAAAACGCGGAAAGGATCATCAGAACCGTGAGCAATCCCGCCGTGATCCTTTTTGTTGTGTTGTTTTTCATACAAGCTTCCTCCCTTTCTTACTCACTTTTCCATGAGCTGTGGAAATTCGCGTCATTATCATTGGCAAATTCCCCTGTCACGGCTTCCGTTACCTCTCCCGCTGATGTATCCGCTCCATCATCCCCGCCGCAGGAGCAAAGAACGGTAAGCGCCATACACAGGATGAGCAACGCCGAAAGTGTTTTTTTCATTTATGATCCTCCTTTATTAAATAAATTCCGTCCGATATCCGAGGCCTTACGCCGTATCTTGCCTCAGGCTCGACACCACCATACCAAGAGGTCTCCGACCCTTTTACTGTAATGCCCGCGTTTTTCTCCACAGTGACCGTGGCGCTGAGCGGTCGGTCAAAAAACCATGTCTGCTTTGACATCCATGCGTCCGACAGCGGTCTGTCATACCTTGCCGTCTCCTTACCGTCGCAGTCGTAATCAACAAACGCATAGGTCATATCTCCGTAATGCTCCTCCCCCTCGGGCAGCCAAAGCCCATTGCGGACTGTATTGACATCAAAATGCACCACGCCGTCTATCAATGCCTGATGATCGGTATGCAGATGACCGCTCACGGACATAAGCACTGTTCCCGACCGCTCTTTATTGATGTGGCGTATCATTTGCTGTACGCGTCCCGTGTCAGGCGAGGAATACCATACTCCCGAAAAGCCCACATGTGAAAACAGCAGACAGCTCAAGCCCCTCTCGGCGGCGTCCCTCAGTACGCCCTCCAACCAGGTCAGCTGTACGTCTCCCAAGGAATCCTTCCGGATATTGTCCGAAGGCGCGCCCCAGCTTGCGGTACGGTTGTGCTCCCATACGCCCGAATCAGGGTCAAATGAGTAATTGGTGTCAAGTCCCACAACACGAAAGCCGTTTATATCAAAAAAGTAATAACCCGTGTTGCCGTCTCCGCGTTCTCCGTCAGGCGTTCCCCATACCACATGTCTGTTACAAAGCCTCTCCGTGACATACTCCATGCTGTTCTCACGTGACTCCAGCTCATGGTTTCCGTACACACCGTAGGCGGGCAGACTGTGGCTGTTATGCAGATATGCGTCGGTCAGCTCCACCGAGCGCAGGTAATCGTTGCACAGGTCGCCGACGTGTATAACAAAGTCCGCATCATCCCTATGCGCCCTGTCCGTGATCTGGCGTATGTCGCTGACAGATGATATGTACATCCCCTTTTTATAGTGCAGATCAGCAAATACCGTAAACCTGATTTTGTTGAATATATCTACAGAAGAGTCAGCACAGTTCTTCATAATACGCCTCCCTTTCCTGTTCTTTTATGAAAAATGCAAAATTCGTAAAAGCCTCTGTTGGCAGTATTATTCAACCAACTATTGACCTTTTTGTCAAAGACTTGCTTTATTTGCATTTTTTATTATTGACTTTTCATAAATTACAGTGTATAATTAAGTAATAATAGTATATCACACACAGACATATTTCTTCAAGTAAATATTGTCTCAATAAAACACGCAAAAATACCGTTTTTGTCTCACGGAGGAATTTTAATATGCCATTTTTTGATGATCGTCAAACAGATTTTACAGTCCAGTCCTATAACCACACCGCCTGGTCTCCCCCGGGTATGCATATCCACCCTCACCACGAGCTGATGGTGGTTCTGGATGATTCAAAGTCAAGAATATCCATAAACGGAAAGGTCTACTACACCAAGCAGCCCTTTATAGCCTTCTTTTCTCCTTTTTCCCTGCACCAGATCAGCTTTCTCGGCATGAAAGGAAGTCAGCGCTTTTTGTACTATTTTGATGATAACTTCATGAGCACCTACGCTGACGTATTCAAGGACTTTGAGGTCTACAGAAATTCGACCGCCGTCATTTTTCTTCTGCCCGAAGAGCTTGTCTCAAAGGAGCTGCCTTTGCATACCGACGCCTTGAGCAATAATGAGGATGTGCTGCTCTCCAAGCTTCTGTTTGTGACAGCAATGCACATACTGCTGAAGCGGAAGGACACCTGCACCGTCATAAGCGCCAGCGATCAGATGAGCCACATTGTCCCCATAATCCGTTACATGAGCGAGCATTTTCATGAGAATCTGACGTCCGAGTCCGTGGCTCAGCACTTCTTCATGAGCCGCGCCAAGCTCAACAGAGACTTTACCGAATACACCACCGTCTCATTCCATCAGTTCCTCAGCGAGCTAAGGGTCAACAAGGCACAATTCATGCTCAAGCAGGGCTACACCATCCGCGAGATCGCCAACAGCGTGGGCTTTGACAACGTCAGCTATTTCTGCCAATTTTTCAAAAAAGTAAAAGGACTCACTCCCCTTCAATTCGCAAAAAAGCACAGCTTTCCAAGCAGAAAGAAGAAAGAAAAGCAGTAAGCCTTTAATAAAAAAATTACCGCCAACGATCAATTGACCGTCAGCGGTAATTTTCATTATATAAGGGGTATTTTCATTGACTACTCCAGCTCATCCAGCGTCTTGGAGAAGGAGTCAAGGAAGGTGTCGCAGAAGTATTTCACCTCGGGAAGATAGAGATAAGCCTCCACTTCCTTTTTCAGCGCCGATTCGGCTTTGGCAAATTCGCGGTTGCCGCTTCTCAGCTCCTCAACGCATTTGATATATGCGGAGAGCTTGTCGGCGGCTTTGACAACGGTATGCTCATAGCAATCGGAGGGCTGATCCACAAGGGGGGTATAGGCGTCCTTCAGCTCCTCGGGAAGCATGGAAAGAAGCTTGTGATTGGCAACGCCCTCTATATCCTTATAAGCCTCGCGGATGCGGGGATTATAGTATTTTATGGGCGTGGGAAGATCGCCCGTGATCACCTCACTGCTCTCATGGTAGAGAGCGAGGGTGGTTATGCGGTCGGCGTTCACGTCCTTGCCGCAGATCCTGTTTGCGATAACGGCAATGGCATGGGCTATCTGCGCCACCTGCGCGCTATGCTCGGCGATATTCTCGTCTGTCACCGACTTCATAAGACTCCAACGGCGAATAAGCTTCATTCTCGCCATATATGCAAAAAAATTATACATAATATATCCTTTCGGGAAAATATCCCACCCGCATAACGCAGGTGGGAATTTTTGTTTTAATTATTCGGCATCGCTTACGATGCGGAGTCCAAGCTCTATGAGAGCATTGGGATCTGCCTCGGAGGGACACTTGGTCATAAGCTCGGAGGCGTTCTGAACCTTGGGGAATGCGATAACATCGCGGATATCCTCAAGACCGAGAAGCAGAGTTACAAGACGGTCAAATCCAAAGGCAAGACCGCCGTGAGGAGGTACGCCGTAACGGAAAGCGTCAAGCAGATAACCGAACTTCTCCTTTGCCTCTTCCTCGGAAAGTCCGAGAACGGAGAACATCTTTGACTGGATAGCGCTGTCGTGGATACGGATAGATCCGCCGCCAAGCTCTGTGCCGTTGAGAACGATGTCATAAGCCTTTGCGCGGACTCTTCCGGGATCGCTGTCAAGGTACTCAAGATCCTCGTCCATGGGCGAGGTAAAGGGATGGTGCATAGCGTAGAAGCGACCGTCCTCCTCGCTGTACTCAAGAAGCGGGAACTCTGTTACCCACAAAAACTTAAAGTCAAAGGGATCGAGAATATTCATTCTCTTAGCGCATTCGCATCTGAGAGCGCCCAGAGAGTCAAATACAACCTTATTCTTGTCAGCCACGATAAGCACAAGGTCGCCGGGCTCTGCCGCCATCGTCGCCTTGATAGCCTCATTTTCCTCATCCGTGAGGAACTTTGCGTAAGAGGAGGAAATATCGCCGTTATCCGCCCATTTCAGCCAGGCAAGACCCTTTGCGCGGTAGGACTTAACAAACTCAACAAGAGAATCTATCTCCTTACGGGAGAACTTAGCGCCTCCCTTTACATTGATACCTCTTACAGATCCGCCCATCTCAACAGCACCCGCAAACACCTTGAAGCCGCAATTTCTTACGCATTCGGAAAGGTCGGTAAGCTCATAGCCAAAGCGGATATCCGGCTTGTCCGAGCCGAAACGGCTCATGGCCTCGGCATAGGGCATACGGATAAAGTCCTCGGTAAGCTCCTTGCCGATAAACTCCTTCATTACCTTCTTGAGGAAGCCCTCGTGCATCTTCATAACGTCATCAGCGGTCACAAAGGACATCTCTGTATCTATCTGGGTAAACTCAGGCTGACGGTCAGCTCTCAGGTCCTCATCACGGTAGCAGCGAGCGATCTGGAAGTAACGGTCAAAGCCCGACACCATAAGAAGCTGCTTGTAAAGCTGGGGAGACTGAGGAAGAGCATAGAACTTGCCCTTGTGAACACGGGAAGGAACAAGATAGTCACGCGCTCCCTCGGGTGTGGGCTTACAAAGGTTGGGGGTCTCTATATCGATAAATCCGTTGTCAGCATAGTAGTCACGCGCAAGCTTTGAGATGCGTGAGCGGGCTATGATATTTCTCTGCATATCGGGACGGCGGAGGTCAAGATAACGGTGGCGCAGACGAAGCTCGGCGTTTACGTTGCTGTTCTCCACGATCTCAAAGGGAGGTGTTTCGGACACGGAGAGAATGCGAAGCTCGTCCACCGCTATCTCCACCTCACCCGTGGGAAGATTCTTGTTTACAGCTCCCTCTCCTCTTCTGCGTACAGTTCCCTTTGCGCAGAGAACGTATTCCGCTCTGATACCGAATGCCTTATCAAAAATAGCCTTGTCGGTCTTTTCGTCAAAAGCGAGCTGAACGATGCCTGTGCGGTCGCGCAGGTCTATAAATATAAGCGAGCCCAGGTCTCTCTGCTTCTGTACCCAGCCCATAACGCAAACACGCTCGCCCACATTCTCGGCTGTAAGGCACGCGCACATATGGGTTCTTTTATCGTTTTGTGTAAGTAATTCTGCCATTTCTGTATTTCCCTTCAAATAATTTTCACTGTCATTTATATAGGCTGTCCGTCCTTGTTGAACAAAGGAAGCTTTTCAAGATAGGTAAGATCCTCTCTGTCCTGCGCGTCGCCCTCGGCAAGTATGGTCATCCTTCCGCAGATGTTACCGCCCGCCATTTCTACAAGATGCTCTATGGCGGCGAGAGACTCACCTGTGGAGATAACGTCGTCTATAATAAGTATTCTCTTTCCCTTCATCAGCTCCGCGTCTGCGGTATCGAGATAAAGCTTCTGATCCTTATCTGTGGTAATGGAGTGAAGCTGTGCCTCAAAGACACCCGTCATATAGAGCTTGGGATTTTTTCTCGCCAGGAAATACTTCTGATTTCCGGCAAGGCGCGCCATTTCATGAACAAGGGGTATTCCCTTTGCCTCGGCGGTTATAAGATAATCGTACTCGGGCGCTCTCTCAAGAAGCGCCTCGGCGCAAGCAGTGGTAAGCTCGGGATCGCCGAAGATGACGAAAGCCGCTATCATAAGCTCGTCGCTGATGGGACACAGCGGCAATGCGCGCTCAAGTCCCGCAATAGTCATTTTGTAATACATCTGAGACACGGTAGATACTCCTTTTCCAATGTCATAATTGAGAGCCGCACATGCAGACCCTCATTATATTATACACAAATACAAGGCTCTTGTCAATGACACACGGCGATTTTTTAAATATAATTTATATAATTTATTTACTCGTATATCGCTCTCGGTCCGCCGATATACTTGGGGCGTGTTCGCGCGCAGATTATTCTCGCCTCTCCGATCCTGGCGGTCTTAAGGCGCACGGGAACCGCCACCTCCTTAAGATGCATACCGATAAGCGTTCCGCCGATATCCATACCCGCATGTCCCCTGATGCTCTCAAGCGCCACGGGGTGCTCCATGGTATTGTATGTGACCGTGGCAAATGAGCCACCCGCCTTGGGTGCGGGGCGGACGCAAACGGGATCAAGTCTGTAAGCCCTCGCGCACTCCGCCTCGGTTATTATGGCTCTGTTGAGATGCTCACAGCACTGCGCCGCAATATATATACCGTGGCTCCTGAGCACAACGTAAATACCGTCAAAGACAGCCTGCGCCACGGGAAGGACAGATGCCTTGCCTATCTGATTTCCTATGACCTCGGAGGTGGAGCAACCAACAACAAAGATATCTCCGGCTGAAAGTCCCGCGATCTCCACAAGCTCCTCGGTCGCCGCCCTTGCCTCGGCGGTGATACCCGCAAGCATGCTCTCCATCTTTGCGCTAAGCTCTACAGTTCCGTCGGCATTATATTTCAGGTTTTCCATAAAATTTCCTCTCAAATTCAAACACCCTGCTACGCGCAGGCGCAACAGGGTGTGAAGTAATTTTGCTTATTCAGCGTCTGCGGCAACTGTGTCTGCCTCAGCTACATCTGCGGCAGCTACGTCTTCAACTGCCTCCTCGGCAGCCTCAGCAACCTCTTCGGGCATAGCCTCAGCCGCTGCCTGTGCCTCGTCAAGGAGAGCGCGGATGGAAAGGCTTACCTTCTGATTTTCCTCGTCGATAGCGATGATCTTTGCGTCAACTACCTGACCAAGCTCCAGCACATCTGCGGGCTTACCGATCTTCTGCTGCGCGATCTGAGAAATGTGGATAAGTCCGTCAACACCGTCAACGATCTCAGCGAATGCGCCAAAGGGCATCATGTTCACGATCTTTACGGACGCAACATCGCCTACCGCGTACTTGTTCATAAAGATGTACCAGGGGTTGTCGCAATCCTTCTTGTATCCGAGAGAGATGCGCTTCTTTTCAGCGTCAAAGCTCTTAACGAACACCTCGATGACCTGACCGATCTCAAGTACGTTTGCGGGAGTCGCGATAGGCTTCCATGACAGCTCGGACTTATGTACCATACCGTCAACACCGCCAAGGTCTACGAACGCTCCGTAGGATGTCATGCTCTTAACAGCTCCTGTGAATACCTTGCCCTCCTCGATGGATGCCCAGAATGCCTCCTCACGGGCGCGGCGCTCCTCGCGCGCTACGATCCTGATAGAGCCGATAGCCTTCTTGCCCTTGATCTCAATGATCTTAAGGCTTACTTCCTGTCCCTTGAGTATCTCAAGGCTCTCGTCCTTGGGAACACCTGTCTGGGATGCGGGAACAAATACTCTGTTTGCGTCAACGAGAACGGAAACACCGCCTCTTACAACTTCAACTACCTTACCTGTAACGACCTCGCCGTTCTCGGCTGCGTCTACTACCTTCTGCCAGTTCTTATCGGAGTCAACGCGCTTCTTGGAGAGCTCAGCAAAGCCCTCAACGTCGCTGACGCGGATAACGAAAGCCTCGATCTGATCGCCGGGCTTGTACATTTCTGTAAGCTTCACGGACGAATCGTCTGTGATCTGCTCAGCCTTGATCAGACCTGTAACCTGTGCGCCGAAGTCGAGATAAAGCTCAGCATCGGTAACAGATGTTACGGTTCCGGTAACGGTGTCTCCTGTATTTAAAGTTTTGATTTCTGTCGCATCCAACAGTTCCGCAAAATTTTCATTCATTTCGCTCATGGTTTTATATACCTCCTGAATTACGCCTGACGGGGTAGATGCTCCCGCGGCTATACCCACTTTCGTGTGGGCTGACGTTATTAAATTGTTATCCGCAAGCTCCTCGCATCTTTCGATCCAGATCGTCTGCGGGCAATTTTCTTTACAAATGGAATACAGCTTTGCCGTATTCGAGCTTTCTCTTCCGCCGATGACTATCATAATGTCACACTCTCGCGAAAGAGCCGCCGCCTCGGTCTGCCTTGATTCCGTAACACTACATATTGTATCAAAAATTAAGGCATTTGTATATAGTTTTTTGAAAATTTGTTGACTTTTTTTCCATTCAGACAAATTTTGCGTTGTTTGAGCGGCTAAAATTGGTGTTTTTTCCGAATATTTTTTTACATCAAGGGACTTGACAAGCTTTTCGATATCCGCTGACGAGTTAGCGGTAAACTTATCGTGTTCAAAATAGCTCATTATCCCCACCACCTCGGGGTGGTCGGCAGCTCCGAGCAGCACAAAGAAATTGTCGGGCGAAGAATTTTCACCTGCTATTTTGTGTATCTTCTTTACAAAGGGACAGGTGCAATCCACATATCTGAAATGGGAATTGCTTCTTGAGAGCCGGCGGAGCTTGTCCTCGTCCTCCCTCGGAATACCGTGAGCCCTCACAAAAACAGTTACGGGGCTGTGCTCGCTCGCCGTCTCGGCTATACGGGCGATCCCCGGAATATCCGTAACAAGGACGCCTCTGTCCGAAAGACTTTTATTGTATGTTTCGTTGTGAATGAGCGTTCCGAGGGTGTATATCCTCTCGCCCGCGCGTCTGTTGTCAATCGCCTTTTCAAGCTCATCCGTGGCACGCTTGACACCAAAGCAAAAGCCGGCGTTCTTCGCGACTGTCACCTTCATTTGCTTTCACCTTCCTTGGCTATATTCTCCGAGAACGCCTCTCCCAGCGAACACACTCTGTCAAAAATAATGTCCGTAACTCTCGCGTATTCTCCCGTAGCCTCGCGGTCATATTCAAAGCTCTCAAATGGTATCCTCTCGCCGATAATAACATATGTTCTTCTGAAAAGCTTGGGCTTTCCCTTTTTACACCGGATATATACGGGAACAACATCCGCGCCCGCTCTTGTAGCTATGAGCGCCGCTCCGTTTTTTGTCTTTGTGGTTCTGGGATCAACTCCCGGATATCTGTGTCCCTGAGGGAAAACGCCGAGGCATCTTCCTTCCTCCACTATACTCACGGCATTTCGTATAGCTCCGACATCATTGCCCGAGCGATCCACCGGAAATGCGCCCAGCATTCTTATAAGTCCGGAAAGCAAAGGGATCCTGAAAAGCTCCTTCTTCGCCATAAAGCACACCTGATGGAGGCGAAAGGCATAACAGATAAGAATGGGGTCGAGAGCGGAGGTATGATTCGCGCATACAACAAATCCGCCTTTCTCCGGCTCATTCTCAGGATCTACCACCTTTATTCTGAATATAAGCTTTACAACTCCCGAAAGAAGCGTGTATACCGCACGAAAAAATCGGCTTCCCTGTTTTTTCTGCTTTTGTTTACTCAATGGGTCACCCCACCTTTCTCATTTATTTTGCGCCTTTTCCGCAAGAGCAATGACCGCGTCAACAGTCTGCTCAAAGGTCATATCCGTGTTGTCAAGAAGCACTGCGTCATCCGCGGCGGCTGTGGGCGCGACCTCTCTGATGCTGTCCTGCTTATCTCTTTGGTTCATCTCATTAAGAACGTCCTCAAATGCGACCTTCTGTCCCTTTGCCACAAGCTCGTCATACCGTCTGCGGGCTCTGCACTCCTCGGATGCCGTGAGGAATATCTTCACATCCGCGTCGGGCAATATCACCGTACCGATATCCCTGCCGTCCATGATAACGCTGTTTCTCGCCGCGATATCTCTCTGCGTATCCAACAGAAAGGCTCTGACCGCGGGAATAGCCGATACCGCTGAGGCGTACATTGACATCTCGGGAGTACGTATCTTATCCCCCATATCCTCTCCGTTGAGAAAAACATGCTGCTTACCCTCAACATAGCTTATCTGAATATTTATGCCTCCAAGGCACGCCGCGACAGCCTCCCTGTCCGCGGGATCGATATTCTGCTGTTTTACATAATATCCTATAGTCCTGTAGAGCGCACCCGTATCAACGTAAACAATACCCATTTTAGCGGCGACCGCGCGTGCGACCGTGCTCTTTCCCGCTCCGCCGGGACCGTCGATAGCTATCTTTATCATGATGGTCATTCTCCTTTTCCGATCTTTGTTGACAAATCATTACTTATTCACTATTTATTCTTGCCTTTTACTTTACGCTTGCGTTCTCGCCCGCGAGAACTCCCGTTGAGAAGGCTATCTGCAGATTGTAGCCTCCCGTATATGCGTCAACATCAATGACCTCTCCGGCAAAATACAGACCCTCACAGAGTCTCGACTCCATTGTCTTGGGGTTTATCTCCTTCACGTCTACTCCGCCCTTGGTAACGATCGCCTCGGCAATGGGACGGAAGCCCTCTATCCTTATGCGGAGATCACGCAACACCGAGCACAGTGCCGCTCTTTCCTCGCGTGTCACCGAATTTACCTTTTTCCTGCCGTCGATACCCGAAAGCGCCACGGATACGGGAATAAGCTTAGTCGGCAGAAGATCACCGAGAGCGTTTATAAAGTCCTTATTGGCGTATTTGGCAAAATCCGAAAGTATCCTTGAGTCCAGCTCCTTTTCATCAAGAGCGGGCTTGAGGTTTATATGCGCCTCATACCTGCCCGCCGACATTCCGCCAAGATGAGCGGACGCGGACAGTATCATGGGTCCTGTCATTCCGAAATGAGTAAACATCATCTCGCCAAAGTCCTCATACACCGTCTTACCCGACTGCGTGTCCGTGACGGTCAGCGCCACGTTTTTAAGCGAAAGCCCCTGAAGCGAGGGACATATCCTGCTTTTTGAGGTCAGAGGAACAAGGGATGGTATAAGAGGGGTCACCGTGTGCCCCGCCTGTGCCGCAAGCTTATAGCCGTCTCCGTCCGATCCCGTGCCGGGATAAGACTTACCGCCCGTGGCGATAATGACCGCGTCTGCCTTTATCTCCCTGTCGCCCACACGGCAGCCTGTAACAGCCCCATCCTCTATGAGCAAGCCGCCGGCTCTTCCGTTTACTATCTCCACGCCCTCAGCCTTCACCCTTCCGTAGAGCGCGGCAACTATATCCTCCGCCCTGTCGGAAACGGGAAAGACACGTCTGCCCCTTTCCACCTTGAGAGGCACTCCCGCATCCTCAAAAAAGCTTACGGTATCCTCGGTGGAAAAGCAGCTCAGCGCGCTGTAAAGAAAACGTGGATTTGTGGGAACATGCAAAAGAAACTCTCTGGTGTCGCAGGCATTGGTCACATTACAGCGCCCCTTGCCCGTGATTTTCAGCTTTTTGCCGCAAAAGGAATTGCGCTCTATAAGCACTGTATCAGCGCCGTTCCGCGCCGCGCGGACAGCCGCCATCATACCCGCGGCTCCGCCGCCGATAACAGCTACGCGTCTGACACCTTCAAAATTGTTATCCATCAGTATTTATCCTTGATTTTTATCGTATACGTCGTATTCGTCCCAGATCTCCTCCAGCTTGCGAAGCCTTACTGTAAGCTCGTCCTGCTTTTTTCTGGAAACGGCGACCACTATAGCGTTTATAATGCTGAGCGGAGCTACAAGAGAGTCCACAAAGGATGCCATATCGCTCTTGGCAAGAAGGATCTGACTTGCCTGCGGAGCGATGGGAGAAGCTGCGCTATCGGTTATGGCTATAACATTCGCGCCTCTGTGCTTTGCGAAATCAACGGCGTTGATTATCTTTTTTGAATATCGGGGAAAGCTTATGGCGATCATAACGTCCCCCTCACCGATACCGAGCATCTGCTCGAACATCTCACTGCCCGACGCCGTCTGGACAAGCTTGACGTTATCAAATATCATACCCAGACTGTGCGCGAGGAATCCCGCGAGTGATGAGGAAGAACGCACGCCGATAACGTATATCGATCTTGCCGCCACGATATGCTCCACAGCCGACTCAAAATCCTCTCTGTCTATCTCCTCAAGAGTATGCTTGATCTTGTCCGTGTCGGAAAGCAACACCTTTGTAAGCACGTCGCCGTCTCCGATAAGGTTATTTGTGACCTCGATACGCTGAAAGGAAGTAAGCTTTGTGCGGACTATCTCCTGCAAGGAGTGCTGAAATTCGGGATATCCCGCAAATCCAAGCTCAATGGCAAAGCGCACCACGGTGGATTCCGACACCTTTACAATAGCGCCCAGCTTTGCCGCTGTCATATATGCCGCTTTATCGTAATTATCGAGTATATACACGGAGATCAGCTTCTGCCCCTTTGAGAATGTGGGCATCCTCTCCTCGATCTCCTTTAAAAGATTACGCTTCATTGTGTCACCTCATTTAAGAAAGCGAGCTTACAAACTGTAAACATACAACTTATATTATACCTTTAAAACGCAAAAAAGTCAATACATTTGATGATTTTATTTGCTTTATCAAGATAACAATATTCAAGGTAACGAGCATCTGCCGGTGTTTTTTATATCACTTATTTCTCCATGTGGACGGAGTAAACAGCAAAAGCATGGGAAACAGCTCAAGTCTTCCCGCAAGCATATCAAAAATAAGCACCAGCTTTGACGGGATCGAAAAGAACGAGAAGTTCTGCGTAGGACCTACCATATCAAGTCCCGGTCCTACGTTGTTTATGGTAGCGGACACCGCCGTAAATCCCGTGGTAAAGCTGTGATTGTCAAAGGACACTATCACCATTGAGGCAAAAAACACCAGAACATAGACCATTATATATGAATTTACAGATCTTACCACTTCACGGTCCACAGGTCTTGCGTCCATGGTTATCTTTCTCACTCTGTGAGGGTGGAGCAGTGTCTTTATCTCCCTGCCGATACCCTTGAAAAGTATGATTATTCTGGATACCTTTATACCGCCTCCCGTGCTTCCGGCGCAGGCGCCGATAAACATGACCATGAGTATCACCATTTTCGAGAACTGCGGCCACAGATCAAAATCCACCGTCATAAAGCCCGTGGTGGAGATTATGGACGCTACGGAAAATGCCGCGTGCTTTATCGCCTCGCCGACAGTGGCAAAGCTGTCGCGTATATTCAGCGTGATAGCGGCGGTGGATACAGCGACAATGGCAATAAAAACGCGTATCTCCGAGTTGAACGCGTCCTTGAATCTGCCCTTGAACGCGAGATAATATGAGCTGAAGTTCAAGGAGAACAAAAGCATGAACACCGTGACAACGATCTGAATATAGGACGAAAAGGACGCCATGCTGTCATTTCTGAAGCCAAAGCCTCCCGTTCCCGCCGTGGAGAATGAGGTATTGAGAGCGTCAAAAACACTCATCCCGCCCAGAAGAAGCAAAACAAACTGCAGCACGGTAAGGGCGAAATAAATAACATAAAGTATAAGCGCCGTTGTGCGCACACGCGGCACAAGCTTGCTGACCGACGGTCCGGGGCTTTCCGCTTTCATTATGTGCATGTTCTGTCCCCCGCTCAGAGGCAATATAGCCATAATAAATACAAGCACACCCATGCCGCCTACCCAGTGGGTAAAGCTTCGCCACATGAGAATACACCGAGGAGCATCCTCCACCCTCGGCAGTATGCTCGCTCCCGTGGTGGTAAAGCCCGACACCGTCTCAAACAGCGCGTCAACGTATGACGGCGTAACTCCCGAAAGCACAAAGGGTATCGCACCGAAGATACTGAGGAATATCCAGCTCAGCGCAACGATAACAAAGCCCTCTCTCGCGTAAAGCACACGGCTTCTCGGTCTTCCGATAAACAAAAGTCCCGCCGCCGCTATACATATGAGCATAGACACGGCAAAGCACCATATCTCACTCTCCCCGTACACCGCCGCGGTGAGCAGAGGAACAAGAAAGAATCCCGCCTCAAACAGAAGCAACCAGCCAAGGGTATATTTTATCATTCTGTAATTCATAACAGCCTCACCTCAACGCAGAACGTCGCAAATGTCGTGCAAAGCCATTACGCCCGAAACTATGACCACCGCGTCTCCGGGCTTGATAACATCATGTCCACGGGGAATTATTACCGTCTTTCCGCGAAGTATGGCGGCAATAAGCACATTTTCCTTAAAGGTAAGCTCAGACAGAGGTTTTTCCGTTATGGGAGAATTCTCGCGGACGATAAATTCCGATGCTTCTACCTTTCCCTTGATGACATTGTAAAGCGTCTCAACATTACTTCCCACCGTGTTCTTCATTGCCCTCGCGTAACGCACGATGATATCCGAGGTTATGCTCTTGGGATATACGGTGGAATCAAGGTCAAGGTGTCTTATAACATCGTCGTAGTCCACACGGTTTATCTTGGTAATAAGCTTGGCATCTCCAACGCTCTTGGCGTAAAGCGACAGCAATATATTCTCCTCGTCAAGCCCCGTCAGCGCAACAAAAGCACCGACCCTGCCAATACCCTCCTCAAGAAGTATCTCCTTGTCAGAGCCGTCTCCGTGTATGACCGCGACATTCTTCCACTTGTCGGCTATCTCCTCGCACACGTCAAGCTTTTTCTCTATGACCTTTATGTCAATGCCGTCCTTCTGCATAAGATTGCAAAGATAATGGGTGGTCTCCCCCGCCCCGACTATCATGGCGCTCTTTACAGACTGCGTCTTGTAATCTATCTTGCGGAAAAAGTCCGCGGCGTTCTTGGGAGAAGCGATTATGGAGATGATATCCTTTCCCTCAAACACAAAATCACCGTTGGCGATATATGCCTCGTCGTCACGCTCGACCGTGCATACAAGTATGTCACAGTGAAGCTTCATTATAACTTCCTTTACCGACATCCCCACAAGCCGACTGCTTTCGGGAAGACGGAACTTCAGCAGCTCCACACGCCCCTTAGCAAAGGTCTCTATCTTTATGGCAGACGGAAATCTCAACACACGGGCTATCTCCTGCGCCGTCTCGTATTCGGGATTTATGACCATCGCCAGTCCAAGCTCGTCCTTGAGATAAGGCGCTTCCGCGCTGTATATGGGGTTCTTTATGCGCGCGATAGTCTGGCAGTTACCTGCCTTTTTGGCAATAAGACAGCAAAGCAGATTAAGCTCGTCCGAGCCTGTTACGGCAATGAGGAGATCGGCGCTGTCTATTCCCGCCTCCTGCTGTATGGTGTGCGTAGCGCCGTTGCCGACAACACCCATGACGTCATAGCGAGCCGACAGATCCTTTACGCTTTCGGCAACCGTATCTATGACTGTTATATTGTTTCCCTCTTCGTTTAGCTGCGCCGCCAGAGTCTGTCCGACCCTTCCGCAACCGACAATAATTATATTCATAATAATGCTGACTCCTATGTTGATATACACATATATATTATACAACATTATAAATTTTTGTCAAGTTATTAATCACCAAAACATCATTTTTTTTGCATATTGACATACTTTTTATTGACTTGAAGTGCTTTTTGTGATATAATATATGTATGACAAAACCATAAGCTCACCCGGAGGTTCTATATGAGAATAATTACTGTAAGCCGCGAATTCGGAAGCGGAGGAAGAGAGCTTGGCAAGCGTATAGCCGACAATATGGGCATTTCTTACTTTGACAGAGAAATAATCACCGCCGTATCGGAGGGCAGTCAGCTCGACGAAAACTATGTGGAGGCAGTGCTTGACAGAGGTCTGTTCAGAGACATTCCCGTCACCTTCGGTCACAGTATCGCAAATATGTCCGCCATAACCCACACCACTCAAAAGATAGTTGCCGAACAACATCGCATAATCACTGAAATGGCATCCCGCGGAGATTGCGTCATCGTCGGACGTAACGCGGATCTTTTGCTCCGTGACTATAACCCCCTCAAGCTTTTCGTATACGCGGATATGACCTCAAAGATCAACCGCTGCCGCAACCGCGCGCCCGAGGGAGAACACCTGACAGATAAAGAAATGGCAAGGATGATAAAGCGCATAGATAAAGCGAGAGCAAGAACACATACATTTTTCTCCGAGATCCCGTGGGGTGCCAAGGAAGGCTATCACCTGTGCGTAAATACCACCGACACCGATGTCAAAGCCCTTGCCGCCATTCTTTCCGACTATGCCGAGCATTGGTTTTCCCGCTCCTTAACATGATCTCGCGCCATCGTCATGAAAACGGCGGTAAAAAGGAAACGTAAAAATATAAAGAAATATAGAGGAAAAGAATAAAAAGATACAAAAAGATTTCAAAAAGCTCTTGCTTTTTTGATCTGTTCATGGTATAATATATGGCGTTGCAATGAAAATTTGTAACGCCTTTCCAGAAAACTCAGATACGGAGAGTATTTCGCCTATGGCGAAGATACCCACACCCTGCGCCTGACAAGCGAGCTTGTCGATCTTCGGGTGGGGTATGCGAAGTGGGGACGTTTGCGAGCGCTGCCTGTGGCAGATGAAGCGAGCAATAAGGAGTGGCAGCGGTCGAAATTTTGTGAGCGAACAGCGAACAAAAAATTTCGGGCACCGCAACAGGGCATAACGAGGCTGACCCGAAAGCGGCTCACGACCGTCACTAAATTTTCTCCACATAGCCTTGAAGCACTTCGCTTTTTCGGAATTTTAAGTGAAGAGTTTTCAGAGGCAGGTCGACAGTTTTCTACCAAAATTCCAACAACTAAATATGCACAGTACGCATCAAGGAGAGATATTTCGCCTATGGCGAAGATACCCACACCCTGCGCCTGACAAGCGAGCTTGTCGATCTTCGGGTGGGGTATGCGAAGTGGATTCGTTGAGCTGCGCTCATCGAGCCACATCTTATCAAGCTCCATAAGTATGATGCACGCTGTTGCATCATAAAAATGTACAG